>DATBZX010000098.1:0-16464 GCA_036512955.1 Terriglobales bacterium | reverse complement strand
CAAGCACACGTTTGACCTCTCGAAGTTCGGGATACTCTGGGAAGACGACTCGTTCAAAGTCGTTTTCGATCCCGGTTCGGACGAGGTCGAGAAGCGGCGTCTCGGCCCGGTCCCCGCCACTCGCGGGAACACCGGATGCAGTCTGGGCCTGCAGGGGGAAAACTTTCTCCAGCCAGGCAAACACACTTTGACTGAATGTTGTAATTGTACCTGCCGCGGTGGGAGCGGTCAATTCTGGCTCGTCCCAGCCAAAGCCCGCTGCGTTGATCACCTGCTCCAACTCGGCCAACTCGATCAGCGTGTCCCATTTCGCAAACGCCTTCGGCGTAGAAATTCCCACCGGAGGCGTCACTACCACCAGGTGCATTGTCGGAAGATCCTGCAGCGTATAGACTTCCTGCCCGCGATCGACTCCCAGAACAGTCCCTCCGATGAGGAACAGCGGCAAGTCGCTGCCCACCTCGGCGGCAATGCGAAGTTTTTCCTGGGGAGCGATGGTCGTCTTGAATTCGCGCTCCAGCGCGATGAGAGTCGCAACCGCATTGGACGAAGCCGCACCCATCCCACCCTGCACCGGCAACTGCTTCTCGATGGTGATTACCACGCGCCCGCTGGCCTTGACCGCGCGCATCACCCGTTCCGCCACCTTGTAGCAGGTGTTACTGGCGTCACACGGCACCCGAGGATCGGTGCAACGAATGTCGATTTCATCACCGGGCTGCACTTCGACGCGGATCACGTCATGCAGCGCTATGGTCTGGTAGATGGTGCGCAGCTCGTGAAAGCCGTCAGCGCGCGCCGCGCCGATCTTCAGCCCGAGATTGATCTTCGCGAAGGAGCGGATGGAGGTGGACATGGGAGAAGTTGCCAGTTGCCAGTTGTCAGTGTAAAGCAGGTGCCAGTTTGTACCGCCGCCCTGCAATCACGCGCTTCGGTCTTTCCGGTCGCGGCAATACATCAACACCAGCGAACGCTGCGCGAACGGCATGTAAACCAGCGCAGCGGTCATCCCCAACGCCAGGCCCCCGGGGATGTGATGAATCAGCAGGAAAGGCGAGAGCGCCCACAGCAGGTCCATCCAGAGCAGCACAGGAAAGATGCGTTTGAATTTTTCTTGAAGCTGCTGAAAATCGAACACTACCGCAGTGAAGAGGAACAGTCTCACCGGGATGAGCGCCACGGCCGTGATCACCAGCACTGTGGTGAGGATCGCGGGCGAGAGGATCCCCGAGTCGGCAAAGATCTCGCGAATCTCTGGTATGTTCGCGAGCGCCCCAAGGTAGAACGCCAGGTACATTGCCTGAATCAACAGCAACAACGTCCGCACCAGCGCGCGGGGAGCATGAGGCAGATCGTGCGACGCGGCCAGTAAACTGCGCGTCGAACTCTCCGGCGCGTCCTCCTGGGGAGCGACCGCCGCCGAGGCTCCGCTGCCGGCAACGGACGCGGCCACGCTCGACTCGCCGGACGATCTCGAAACAGGCTCCGCGACCGTCACCGGCGCGATGAATCGATACCCCCTGCCGGAAACTGTCTCTACATGTCGCGGCTGGGAAGCGGTGTCGCCGAGGGCTTCGCGAAGTTTGTTGACCGCAGTGTTCAGGCCGTGGTCGAAGTCCACTATCGTGTCATCGCCCCAAAGCCGCTGCCGCATCTCTTCGCGGCTCACCAGCTCGGTTGGCCGTTCCAGCAGCATCACTAGCACCTGAAACGGCTGCGAATGCAGCTTGATCCGGATGCCTTCTTTGCGCAGCTCGCCTGTCGCTTCGTTCACTTCAAACGTTCCAAAGCGAAAGACTCGGGCTGTCGTCGTCCCTGACATTGGCAGCGTTTAGTTTAGCCGCCTTGCATCAAATGAGGCCACCGAAACGCCGACCCCACAGCGCCGAACTGAACGACTCTCATCTCATTCGTCGTCTTATGACTATTAGTCAAATAACTAAGCAATTGGATTGCCTCTTTTAACTATCATCGATTCAGATGCTTGCACGATGAGGTGCAAATGAGAATCGTTTGTGTCGTCATGCATTGCGCTACCCAAGCCCATCCCTCATGCTGGCGCTTCGAGGTGCACGATGGGACTGATTTTTCGGACGGCGGCGGTGATTTTGGCGCTGACGGTGCCCTGCTCGTCAGCCCATCTGACCGCTCCCGCCCAGAGGGCCTTCGACACCTACGCTGCCACCGTGGAGAAGCGGCTTGCCCAGCAACACGTCGGCCCTGACACTTACCTCGCCACGCTCAATCTTGGCGCGATCGAGCGCGACGCTGCCGGACAGCAACTGCGCTCAGGCGCCATTCGAATGGAACCTGTGGACGGCGGCAGCCGCGAAGTGAGCGGCGGGCTGCTGCACCACTGGCGCGGCGCGGCCTTCGTTCCCGGCGGACGCGCTGCCGACATGCTGGCGTTGTTGCGCGATTACAACCATCTTTCCAGCTACTACGCGCCCGAGGTCGAGTCGTCGCGGCTGGTCTCAGACCGTGGCGGTGTTGCCACCGTTGCCATGCGTTTCAGAAAGCAGATGGTCATTCCGATCGTGCTCGACACGGAGTATGACGTCCGCATTGGCCTGACCGGCAACGGTGAAGGCTACAGTGTCTCGCGAAGCACTCACATCTGGGAGATCGAAAGTCCAGGTACATCGCACGAACGTCGCATGACCGAAGGCGATGACGACGGTTTCCTGTGGCGGCTGAACACCTACTGGAGCTTTCTCGAGGTGCCCGGCGGCTTGCTGATTGAGTGCGAGGCCATCTCGCTGACTCGCGATGTCCCGCCTGGATTGGGCTGGCTGGTTGCGCCGGTCATCCAGGACATGCCGCGCGAATCCCTGAAATTCACCTTAACCGCAACTCGCAACGCGCTGGGCTCCAGCGCTCTAAAGCAGGCACACCAATGACACAGGAATGCCAGGTCCACATGAGAGAAGCAGTGATTGCTGACAGACGAGAGACGGGATTCGTCAACCCGCTTCGGGTCCACAAGTCCTTAACCGCCGCCGCGGAAAAACGCGCGTTAGTCTGGATGGCCTGGCGCACCCCAAGGGCAATCAATTCCGATCACTTAACTGGCTTGGGATTTGTTTCGCAACTCATGGCTGGGGCGTGTTACGCCTTGGCATCGCAAGGCGCGTGGGCGCTGATGCTGGCGAGTTTCTTTCTCGTGCTCAACTGGCTGGGCGACAGTCTCGACGGCACGCTGGCGCGCGTCCGCGATCAGCAGCGTCCGCGTTATGGGTTTTACGTCGATCACATTGCCGACACCTTTGGCGCGCTGGCGTTGATGGCGGGACTCGCTTGCTCTGGTTACGTGCACTGGCAGATTGCGGCCGGCATGCTGCTGGCTTTCTATGTGCTCTCCATCGAGAGCTTCCTCACCACCTACACCATGGGACACTTCCATCTCTCGCAAGGCATCTTCGGTCCCACCGAGATTCGCATCCTGCTGATTCTGGGCAATGCCGTGCTAATCGTGAATCCTTACGCTGACATCTTCGGCCATCGAATCCTTGTGTTCGATATCGGAGGCGTAGTAGCCATTGCTGGAATGATGTTCATGGCTGTCTGCGCTACAGTCCGCCACATCACCGTGCTGTATCGCGAGGAAAAGCTGGACGATTGCTAGCACACTGCCGCGGCATCAGCCGCAACGTGTTCGGCGACAGAACGGCTCACTTGCAATCTGCAATCTTGCCCCGCAAAATGGAGCGGGGTGTTTGCAACAATTTCCAATCCGACCGCGGCTGTAGGCCGTTCCTGGGACAGCTATGCCAATTGAAGCGGGCACCATCCTTGGCGACTACGAGGTGCTGGGCCAGCTTGGTTCCGGCGGCATCGGCGAGGTATACCGGGTACGGCACGTCATCTCGCAGCGCACCGAGGCCATGAAACTGCTTCGTGCCGATCGCACCGGAGGCGAACTGCCACAACGATTCCTGCGCGAGATCCGGGTGCTGGCCAGCCTGTCGCATCCTTCCATCGCGCGCCTGCATACCGCGTTCAATGTCGATGACCAGATCGCCATGGTGATGGAGTTCATCGAAGGGGAAGACCTGCATTGGAAGCTGCATCGCCAGTGGCCGGGACGGGCGGTCGAAGGAATCGAATATATCTGCCAGGTGCTGTCGGCGCTGGAGTATGCCCACGCGCGCGACGTGATTCACCGCGACATCAAGCCGTCGAACATCATGATCACGCCCGACCGCCAGGCAAAGCTGCTCGACTTCGGCATGGCGTTCAAGACGGCTGATCTCAGCGTCACCCGGCCCGGCAATATCCTGGGGTCCCTGCACTACATGTCGCCGGAGCAGGTACGCGGTGAGCGTGTGGATGCGCGCTCCGACCTGTACTCCACCGGGGTCACGCTGTACGAGATCGTCACCGGACACCGTCCTTTCGATGGCAAAACGGAATACGAGGTCATGACCGGACACCTGCGTGAACAGGCGAAGTGGCCGGGCGATATCGATCCCGCGATTCCCTACGGGCTCTCCACCATCCTGATAAAGGCCTTGGCCAAGAACCCTGATGAGCGCTATCAGAACGCCGCCGACTTCCTAGTGGCGCTGACCCACATTTCCATGGATGACGCGGCGACCCTGCACACCCTCGCCATCCAGCCCGGCGGGTTGAACTCGCCCTCGGACAGTGCCAAACCATCCTCGGGCTCGCCGGCGGGGAAGTTGGGATCGCTTACTCCGAAGTCGTCGACTAGCGCGCTTGATCCGTCCATCCTTGACTCGGTCAGCCGCGAGCTTGCTGCTTTCATTGGGCCGATCGCGAAGGTCGTGGTGAAGCGGGCCGCCGGACGCTGCTCCTCGGTGGACGAGCTGTACAGCGCCGTGGCCGGGGAAATTGACTCGGAGAAAGACCGATCGAGCTTCATGGCCAGCAAGAAGCGGCGAGTCTAAACCCCAGGACCGGATTTACTGGTCCAGCATCTTCAACGCCTTCGCCAGGCTTACATGCATGCGGTTGAAAGACGCGGTCACGTCGGCAATCTCATCTTTGCCGTGCACCGGCAATTCCGGCAAGTCCGTGTCGCCCTTGCTGATCTGGTTGGCGGCGCTGGAAACCTTCCGCAGCGGCCGGATCACCAGCAGATAAAGTGCAGCATCCAGCGCGATGATGGTGACGATGAAAGTCGCGATCAGGAAGAACAGCAGGCGACGAAATGCCTCGTCGGCGACGTTCATGGGCACCGACATGGGGACCGATACGATCTGCGCCGTGATGATCTGGTTAAGGTTCCAGCCGAATCCGTTGGCGCTGCCATACTTCTTGATCATGGCCGCGGGCGCGACGTCGGGCGTGCTGTGACATTCCAGGCAGCTCGCCTGCACGCTGATCGGCCTCGCCAGATAGAGCTGCCGCCCAGTCGGCGAATCGCGCTCGCCCACGAACCTCTTGTCGCCGGGATGGTCAGCGAAATAGCGGATCACATCCGTCTCCCAATCGTCGGCGCGATCCACCGGATTGGTCGGGTTCAGCGTCGCCTCGCGATACGAGTAGTTGGGGTATCCCTTGCGCATGCTGTTGAAGATGGTGATCGCCGAAAACGCCGGTACTGTCTGCGGCAGGAAGTTGGTTTCGTGTTCCGGGTTCTTCAGCAACAGGGGCTTGATCTGTTCGGAGGTGTAATCGCGGGTGGCGCGGGCGCTGGCCATCATCAACTCGGCCTGCTGCAAGACCTGCTCGCGGGCATTCTTTGTTAGAAAGCTATAGGCGAGCTGCGCGATGATCAGCCCGCCGGCCCCGAAAAACACAATCAAAACGAGATTGAACTTGGTGAAGAGCTTCATGGATTTGTAGCAGGGTACACCGTCGCGCGATCCACCTGCAAAGGGAACGTTGAGCACCCGAGGGATCGTCCTTGCGTGATATAAAGTGTTGCGGATTTCCAGGTTCACAGAACATCGCGGTAACCTGACCCGAGCAGCAGCGTCCAAACTACGATGAAAAGCTTGATTACGCTTGGTCGTTTCTTATTTGCGATTGCCATCACAGCCTTCGGCATCCAGCACTTGATCTTCGCCATCACCAGATCTGGCCTTGGACCGCCCTGGACGCCGGTCAACCATCTACTCGCTTACCTCGTGGGTGCGATCCTTATCGTTGCCGGATTCGGGGTGGCGACCGGTATTCAGGTGAGCTGCGCGGGCATCATGCTCGCTGTCCTGTTTCTAGTGCGCCCACTGCTCTGCTACGTACCCAAGCTGGCTGCGAATGTCCGCGATCCCGGTCCGTGGACGAGCGCGTTTGAACTCCTGGCGATGGGTGGCGCATGCCTGGTGCTGGCAGCGCTGTTCGCAACCCGAGGCCCACGTTCCGGAAGGGCCGCTGGTCGTGTCGGCGGACTGCTTCAATTCGGTCAAATTCTTTTTGCCGTCTCGGTGGTCGTTTTCGGCATACAGCACCTCATGTACGGCCCGTTCGTGGCTACGCTCATCCCGGGGTGGATCCCCGGTCGCCTGTTCTGGGCCTATTTCGTGGGCGTCGCGTTCATTGCTACTTGTCTCGCGATCGTCAGTGGCAAGGTCGCGCCCTTGGCCGCAACTCTGCTGGGCACCATGTTCCTCCTGTGGGTGGTGATGCTTCATGCGCCCCGAGTCGCGGCTGCGCTGCACAACGCCAATGAATGGACGAGCCTGCTGGTCGCACTGGCGATGAGTGGCAGCGCCTTTATTGTCGCTGGATCCCTGGCAGAAGGAAATTGAGCGTCTCAGTCGCCGCGCGGCTTTTCGCTTGCCAGTTGCGACTGGAACGGTGGCCGCAACATGCTTGACCTGAACTCACTGGAAGATCTGTGGTTCGAACGCGACGGAGTCCGCCTGCATGCCGTCGCCGCCGGACCCACGGACGGGCCATTGTTGATTCTGCTGCACGGCTTCCCGGAGTTCTGGTATTCGTGGCGAAAACAGATTGGGCCGCTCGCGGCGGCGGGCTTTCGCGTTATCGCGCCGGACCAGCGCGGCTACAACCTCAGCAGCAAACCTGCCAGGATCTCGGACTACGCGGTATCGAATCTTACAGCGGACGTCATCGCGATCGCCGATCAACTCGGGCATGACAAGTTCTTCCTCGCCGGACACGATTGGGGAGCGGCGGTTGCGTGGGCAATCGCGCTACAATATCCGCAGCGGCTGAATAAGCTGGCGGTCCTTAACGTGCCGCATCCCGTGGTGTTTCTGCGCACCATCAACGGCAATCCGCGCCAGATGCTGCGCAGTTGGTACATCGCGTTTTTTCAGTTGCCACGCATTCCGGAATGGCGCTTCTCGGCCAACAACTTCGCCATGGGAACCAGATCGCTTAAAGCCAGCAGCCGTCCGGGCACGTTTACCGCGGAGGATCTCGATCGATATCGCGAGGCCTGGTCGCACCCCGGCACTGTGACGGCGATGATCAACTGGTATCGCGCATTCGCCAAGCATCGGCCGCAATTGCGCGATACACAGGTCCATGTGCCAACGCGCATTCTTTGGGGCCAGCAGGACCGGTTTCTGCTGCCGGAGATGGCGCAGGAGAGCGTGAAGTTTTGCGATTCAGCGGAACTCACGTATTTTCCAAACGCCTCCCACTGGTTGCAGCACGAGGAGCCGGGCAACGTAAACGAGGCACTCATCGCGTTTTTACAAGCAACTTGATAGATCCAGAGAGAGCGCAATCCGCCTGCGAGGCGAGCGACTGACACTTCATCGTGATTTACCGCCAGACAAGCGCTTGACCGCTTGGTTTGCCTCGACGGCCAACGAATAGGCTGGATGTCCGCTTAGCTCCGCTTGCAGCGACTTGTACTCGGACAAGGCTTCCGTCTTGTTGCCTGTCATTTCTGACAGGAACGCAACCATGAATTCCCGCAGCCAGCGCACGTCTTCGTGGTTTGCACTCGGGGAAGTCAACCAGTCGTAGGTGGCCAGCGTCTCCTCCGGCTTTAACCCGGACCCGGTGAGAACTTCGGTCAGTTCCTCGGGGTTGCCAGTTCTGTAGTTGAAGACGCGGTTATAGATATTGTTACGATAGACCGCCTTGATCGGCTCGTGGTTCACCCGCAATTCGTTGGCGATGCGAAGCAGTTGCGCGTCATAGGCCTCGGAATGTTCGTTATCGAAGGCGCTCAGTTGAAGATTGCGGACAAAGGAGCGCTCTCGCCCGCTCGCCAAAGCTGCGGCGAACTCAAGGTTGGCGTCCTCCACCTTGCCGTTATTCCACAGAATCCAATGCCCTGCCATGGCGTGAGCATAAGGGTTCTGGGGATCAATCCGAAGTGCATCACGGTAGCTTCGGACAATCTGGTCGCCATCGGGCGCGTTCTCTCGGAAGCGCAGAAAATTAGCCCATCCGATGTGGGCCAGAAGATCGGCCGCAGCCGGACCTTTGGCATTGCTCAGCGCTTTGTCGAGCACGGGTACCAGTTGCTTCGCGAGTTCAGTAAAACTCTTGTCCTTAGAGTGAGCGTTCTCCAGCCAGAGCATGGCGGCTTGGGCTTCATGCTTTTGCGCTCCGCGATCGATAGGATCCAGTTCCACCGCGCGCTTGAAACTCTCGAACGCTGCAGGATAGTCCCCTCGTTCTTGCTGCTGCTCTCCGGACTTCATGGCCTCGGAGAACTCCTTGTGATGGATACGGAAGTTTTGCACAAGGCCGGTGATTTGATTAACCGCGAGCAGCAGTGAGATGACCGCCGTGGCACCGCCAACCCATTTCAGAGCCGTCGTCAGCGAGGCTTTTCGCGAGGCTTGGCCGCTCACGCCGGATTCGTCAGGTTCGGGCTGCACGTTTGCCCCCATGGAGCGGCTTCTCCTCGTCGTAGGTTAGTTTCAGAATAAGGTCTCGCGGGAAACTTCGAAATCCGCCACAGAGGCTTTCCGGCCCCGCTCTCGGTCTGTGTGATCAGAAAAAGCCCCGCATCACCGCGGGGCTGTCATCAGGAATTAACTTGCCTAGTTACGGCTACGGAACTTCGACAACAACCGAAGGATTTCGAAGTACAGCCACACCAGAGTGATCATCAATGCGAAGCCGCTGTACCACTCCATGTATTTAGGAGCGTTCCAGCGCGCTCCCTGCTCGATCAAATCGAAGTCGAGCACTAGGTTCATCGCAGCCACGCCGACCACCACCAGGCTGAAGATGATTCCAATCGGCCCCGAGCCGTTGACGGCGTTGAAGCGGAAGCCGAAAAAGCTCAGCACGAACTGGATCAGGTAGAAGATCGCGATGCCGCCAGTCGCGGCGACAATTCCCAAACGCAAATTGTCGGTCACCTTGATGAGGCCCGAGCGATACGCCAGCAGCATGACCACCAGCGTGCCAAAGGTGAGCGCCACCGCCTGGATGGCGATGCCGTGGAAGCGCATCTCGAACATGGCCGAGACGCCGCCGAGCAGCAGGCCTTCGAGCAGCGCGTAAAGCGGCGCGGTGATGGGCGACCACTGCTTCTTAAAAATGGTGACCAGTGCGACGATGAATCCGCCGATGCCGCCTACCGCCACCAGCGGAGCCATCGCTCCCATGGCTTCTTCGGGCGACGGAGCGGCGAAGAACTTGTTCCAGGTAAACGCGGCGCTGGCCACGCACAGCAGCACCAGGATGCCGGTCTTGTTCACGGCACCGGAAATGGTCATCCCTTCGCCGAGGGTGCTTTCGTTGGTGCGGAAAGCGTCCTGGCCCAGCGCGGGATTCGAGGTTCTCATCAACTGCGGCATTCCAGTTTCTCCTTGTGTCGTCTTATTGGATGAGGGGGATGGGCTGCTGGATGTACGTGGTTATTGTACCCGGTCGCGCGCGTCCGTTGTGGATGCTAAAACAACGTCTCCTGCCCGGCGGCATTGGTCTTTGGCCGCTTGATTCCGAAGTGCTGATATGCCAGATGGGTGGCAACTCTCCCGCGCGGGGTGCGATCGAGAAAGCCAATCTGGATGAGGAAGGGCTCGTAGATTTCTTCTATGGCGTCGGCTTCCTCGGCCAACGAGGCCGCCAGTGTGTTCAAGCCCACCGGGCCGCCCTGGTACTTCTCGATGATAGTGAGCAGCAGCTTGCGGTCGATTTCGTCGAAGCCGAAGCGATCGACTTCGAGCATCTCGAGCGCAGCCTGCGCTGTGGGCTTGTCGATCTTTCCCGTGCCGCGCACCTGCGCGTAATCGCGCACCCGGCGCAGCAGGCGGTTGGCGATGCGTGGTGTACCGCGGCAGCGCGTCGCTATCTCGGTGGCGGCGGGCTCGTCAATGGCGACGCCGAGAATCTCAGCCGAGCGCTCGAGAATAATCTTCAGGTCGGCGTGGGTGTAGAACTCCAGCCGCAGCACGATGCCGAAGCGCGAGCGCAGCGGCGCCGAGAGCAGCCCAGCGCGCGTGGTAGCGCCGATGAACGTGAACGGCCGCACCTCGATGGTGTGCGTGCGAGCCGACGGCCCCTGCCCGATGATGATGTCGAGCTTGTAGTCTTCCAGGGCCGAGTAGAGCAGCTCTTCCAGCACCGGCTGCATGCGGTGTACTTCGTCGATGAACAGCACCTGCTTGTCGCGCAGGTTGGTGAGCACCGCCGTCAGGTCTCCCTTGATCTGCAGCGTCGGGCCAGACGTCTGCTGAAACGCCGCGCCGAGTTCGTTGGCAATGATGTTGGCCAGCGTGGTCTTCCCCAGTCCGGGAGGCCCGTAAAGCAGCACATGATCCAGCGCTTCGCCGCGCGACTTCGCCGCCTGGATGGCGATCTCGAGATTGGTCTTTACTTTGTCCTGTCCGATGAACTCGCGCAGCCGCTGCGGACGCAGCTTTAATTCGAACGACGCATCGTCATCGACCGGCGCGGCCGAGACGATGCGCTCGCGATCCAGACTGTCTTTGGGAAAAACCACGATGGGGCGATGGTAAAGCGAAAGGGGAGGCGGGCGCAATGCGTACTAAACTCTTTCGTTACGGCAAATGCTGATCCGACCCCCCTTCAAAAATCTGCATCCCGAACGCCCACGAGAGAGTCTCTACACGAAACAGAAGTGAATCCCTGCCTCACGGCCCTGGAAATTTCAACCGAAAGGATATCCCTCATGGTTCTAGGAATGTCTCTATCGACCTTCACTCTCATTCACGTGATCATCAGTTTGGCGGGACTCGGCACCGGATTCATCGTCCTGCTCGGGTTGCTCAACGGCAAACGTCTTGACGGCTGGACGGCGATCTTCCTGACCACCACGGTCCTGACCAGCGTGACCGGGTTCATGTTTCCGTTCGAAGGCCTGAAGCCCTCTTATATCCTGGCTGCGATCTCGCTGGTGGTGCTGGCAGTGGCGATCTGGGCGCGTTACGGAGGGCATCTCGCCGGCGCATGGCGTGGAACGTATGTGGTGACGGCCGCCATCGCGCTGTATATTAACTGCTTCGTGGCTGTGTTCCAGGCATTCCTGAAGGTCCCGGCCCTGCACGCCATGGCTCCGACGCAGAAAGAGCCGCCATTCGCGATTGCGCAGTTGCTGGTGCTGACGATCTTCATCGTGCTCACCTATCGGGCGACGAAACGGTTCCACGTCGGACTGGTACGTACCACATAGTTCATCACCAGTCTGAGTGAGGCCATGCTCAGTGGACGCGCGGAAATCGCTTCGCCGGGAAGTGCCGCGCCACAGTTTTGATCGATTCGATCTACCAACCAAGCGGAGAATGACTTATGCCAACGATCACTACCAAAGACGGAACGCAGATTTACTACAAGGACTGGGGTATCGGCCAGCCCATCGTCTTCAGCCATGGCTGGCCGCTGACCGCGGACGACTGGGATGGACAGATGCTCTTTTTCGGCCAGCGTGGCTTTCGAGTCATCGCACATGACCGGCGAGGGCACGGCCGTTCCACCCAGACATGGGACGGCAATGACATGGACACCTATGCCGACGACCTTGCAACCCTAACCGAAGAGCTCGACTTGAAGAACGCAATCCACGTGGGCCACTCGACCGGCGGCGGCGAAGTTGCGCGTTACATCGGGCGGCATGGCTCAAAGCGTGTCGCTAAGGCCGTGTTGATCAGCGCGGTGCCACCGCTGATGTTGAAGACGGACAAGAATCCCGCTGGCGCGCCCATGTCGGTATTCGACGACCTGCGAGCACAATACGTGGCAAATCGGCCGCAGTTTTACTGGGACATTACGCTGCCGTTCTACGGCTACAATCGGCCCGGCGCCATGATTTCGGAAGGCATCCGGCACAAGTGGTGGCTGCAGGGCATGATGGGCGGGATGAAGGCAGGCTACGACTGCATCAAGGCTTTCTCGGAGACGGATTTCACCGAAGACCTGAAGAAGTTCGACGTACCAACCCTCGTCATGCATGGCGACGATGATCAGATCGTGCCGATCGGGGCGGCGGCGATGCTGTCATCGAAGATGGTGAAGGGCGCGAAGCTGAAGGTGTATCCGGGCTTTCCGCACGGGATGCCCACGACCCACGCGGACCAGATCAATGCCGACTTGCTGGCGTTCTGCAAACCGTAGGGGGCGACGCCGAACCTTGGTGAGGTGCTCTTCGAGGTTCGGCGTTCGTGTCTCTGGTTGCAGCAACATCGAATCCCTTACCACTGTTCGATCCTCTGTGTCGCGCCCCGCAATCCGCTAACCCCTTACGGTTTCGCAACTCTTAATTGATTTCCATTATTGTGCCGCGCGCCCCCCTCCCATAGCTTCATTTCAATCGTTCTTCAGTTCTTGGGCAGGTCTCCAGGGTGGCGGCTAAGGCCCTGGTTTCCGCTGTTGGGTCCAAGACTATTTCTACATGGGGTTGGCAGTTTCATGATGAGACGAATTCTGCTGTGTCTTGCGGCATTGCTCTGCGCAATGTCGGCATTGGGGCAGGACCTTGGTTCCGCGGTCCTCAGTGGTGACGTATCCGATCCGGCCGGGGCCGCCGTCGCAGGCGCGGAGGTGACCGCAACCAGCAAGGCAACGGCAGTCGCGCGCAGCACCACCACGACCAGTTCCGGCCTGTTTGTGCTGAATCAGCTGGCACCCGGCGATTACGACGTCCGCATCGCGTCGAAAGGATTCGGCACCACCACCACGCAGGTGCGGCTGGAAGTCGGACAGCAACAGAATCTGAAGATTCGCCTGCAAATGCAGGCAGCGCAGACTACCGTGAACATCACTGCCGCCGACGCGGGCCCGCAGGTCAACACCACCTCATCGCTGGTGGACGGCGTGATCAGTTCCGAGCAGATCGATTCGCTTCCGCTCAACGGACGCAACTTCATGGAGCTTTCGCTACTAGTGCCGGGCAACGCGCCGGCGCCCAACTTCGATCCCACTAAGGCTGACACCGTCGTGATCTCGACCGACGGCCAGTTGGGACGCGGCGGCAACGTGACCATCGATGGCGCTGACAACAACGACGACACGGTTGGCGGCATGCTGCACAACGTGCCGGAAGACGCGGTGCAGGAATTCCAGATCGCCTCCAACCAGTATTCGGCGGCGCTGGGACGCTCGGGCTCGGCGGTGGTGAACGTGGTTACCAAGTCGGGGACCAACCAGTATCACGGCACGGCTGCGATTTTCGCGCGCAACCAGGCATTGCAGGCTTCGTCGCCGCTGGTCGATCCTTCGCTGGGGACTCCTCCCTTCCGCCGCGAGCAGTACGCGGGATCGGTCGGCGGCCCGGTCATCAAGGACAAGGCCTGGTTCTATACCGCCTTCGAGTATCGCGATCAGGTGGGCGGCGTGGAAGTTGGAACGCCCGACATCAATACGCGAACCTTCATCAAGAGTTTCGCGTCCGCCCCGGGCCTCGACGCCATGGGCACCGTTCGCGGCGACTGGCAGATCAGTAATAAAGACGCACTCTCCATGCGTTATTCCATCGAGCAGCTTGGAGCCACCGGAGCCAGCGCACTGGATCGCGCTCTGGGATCGGCATCGCAGCGGCAGGTGCTGCAGAACAACTTCCAGGCGTTCGTTGCCAGTTGGACGCGCGTCATCACTCCCAACCTGCTCAATCGCTTCAGCTTCGCGGAAAACAATTTCATCAACACCACTGACCCAGTGGTGAGCTCGCCACAAATCGATCTTCCGAGCCTGCAGGACGGCGCGTCGTTCCGCGTGCCGCAGGAAACCAAACAGAATCGGTTGCAATTTTTCGACACCGTGGACTGGTCGCGCGGCAAGCATAACTTCAAGTTTGGCGGCGAAGTGCAGCACGTGGCTGCAGACTTCTACCTCGGTGTGTTTCAGCAGGGACGCATCGAAGCCGTGGAGAACTTTCCCGACTTCGACCGCAACGGCGACGGCGTGGTCAACTACAACGATCTGCTATTTGCGGTCACGCTGCGCAGCGCCTATCCCGATCGTCCTCTGGTGCTGCCCAACGACAACAACAACTATGTAGCGTTCTTTGGACAGGACGACTGGCACCTGACGCCGCAGCTCACGTTGAACCTGGGCTTGCGTTACGACCTCGACACCAACTCCAAGGACATCAGCTACTACAGCCAGATCAATCCCATCGTGCAGCCGTTTCTGCACGGCACGCGCGGCAAGGATGCCAACAATCTCGGCCCGCGCATCGGCTTCAACTGGGCGAATCGAGCCGGCGACCTGAGCATGCATGGCGGATACGGCATCTACTACGACCGCATCACCCTGGAAGTCATGTCGCTGGAACGCGGCCTCAACGGCACCTCACTGCCCATCGAAGTTCGCGCCGGCAACGTCGCCAGCGGGCCCAACGGCCCTATCTACCTCGACCAGAATGGGTTCTTCCTGCCGGGCGCGCCGACGCTGGCCAATCCTTTCACGGGATTCATCTTCCCCGGAGCGGGCGCGGCGGGCATCAACATCATCGACAACGCCATGCAAAATCCCTCGGTGCAGCAGTTCAATTTCGGAGTGCAGTATGAGTTCGCCAAGAACTGGATCATCCGCGCCGATGGCATTCACGACCTGGGCACGCACTTCATCCTCGGCGTACCTATCGGCCAGGTCTACAACCCGGTCGTGGGCGGGCCTGACGTAGTGAAGAACCTGGAGTCAAGCGTCAACACGCATTATGACGCGTTGTTCGTAAACGTCGATCATCGATTCTCCAACCACTACCAGTTTCACGCGGCCTACACATTATCGAAGTCGCTAAACTATGCAAATGATGACCAGATTCCCTTCGGCAATGGGCCCATCGATCCGCTGAACCTGCATCGCGAATACGGGCCTACGCCTAACGACCAGCGAAATCGCCTGGTAATGTCGGGGACGGTGGATGCGAAGTGGGGCATCCAGATTTCGCCCCTGTGGACGCTGGCTTCGAGCGTGCCAATGGACATCATGCTGCCCGATAACAGCACGCGGATCCCGCAACTGGGACGCAACGTCGGTTGCCGCCAGTTCAGCAACGGGGCGCAGCTCAACAAGTTCATCACGCAGCTCAACGCGAACGGGGGCGAGAATGGAACGCCGCTGCCGCTGGTCGATCCCAGCGTAAGCTTCTGCAACAACTTCAATTCTTTCGACCTGCGGCTGTCGAAGCAATTCAAGTTTGGCGAGCGGACGTCGCTGATGTTGATCGGCGAGGTCTTCAACCTGTTCAATACCACCAATATTCTAGGCGTGTCGAACACCAACTACTCGGGCTATGCCAACACGCTGGCCCGCAATAGCGATGTCCCGACCGATCCGGGATTCCTGCAGTCCTCAGCCTTTGGACAACCGACCACTACGGCGGGAGGCGTGTTCGGGTCGGGTGGACCGCGGGCCTTCCAGCTTGCGTTGAGGTTCAGTTTTTAGTGGTGGTTGCAGTTGCTAATGATGTGACGACCGCGAGTCGGCCCAGTCCCATCCTAGGTTTGTCATTACGAGTGCCTGATTTTCGGGCGCGAGGAATCTGCTTTATGATGGCGCCAACAAGAAGCAGATCCCTCGCTTCGCTCGTGATGACAAAACTAAAGTGTGATGACAAGTGGGAATTGTGATGACGCTTCCCTGACACTGTCACTCATTTGTTTGAGTCTTACTCGATGACGGAACGAACCACAACCACGGATACCCAGCCAGTCCGATTGCGACGTGAGCTAGGCCTAGGATCGGCAGCGGCGGCGGTGGCGGGAGAAGCCATCGCCGTCGGCATCTTCCTGACTCCCGCGGGCATGGCGAAGCTGTTGGGATCGCCGTTCTGGCTGCTGTTCGTGTGGCTGCTGATGGGCGCAATCAGCATGAGCGGAGCGCTGTGCTTCGGCGAGTTGGCGGCGCGTTATCCCGAGGCGGGCGGACTGTATGTGTACCTCCGGGAGGCGTTTGGCGAACGCGTCGCGTTTCTGTACGGATGGATGAGCATGCTGGTGATGGACCCCGGCGTCTCGGCCGCCCTCGCGGTCGGCATGGCAACGTATGCATCCTACATTTTTGGATGGAGTACAACAGTTGCGAAACTGATGGCTATCACGTCGATTGCGGCCATTTGCGCGCTCAACATGCTCAACACCCGCCTGGGCGCGG
>DATBZX010000097.1:0-9721 GCA_036512955.1 Terriglobales bacterium | reverse complement strand
TCCGGGATCGGATAAACCAGAATCGGCTCTGCGGAAGCCGGACCTCCGGGTTCCTTGCCAAGTGCTTCGTGGAATCGCATATCCGGCTATGTCGTCACCCTTGCAGAAAACCCGCCACTTGCGCCACGGACTGCTAAGCTTTGACCAGCAGAGCGCAATGCGTTTTCCTCTCGGACACTGAGGAGCCCAATCGCCTCCTTCTTCATCCTGTCTGGCGCAAACGTGGCCCGCATTGCGATAGCTTTCATCAGCCTGTCGGTAGACCCACACCGAAGTTGAGCTGTCGTTACTAGGGATTCTCCGTGTCCTCTGTGCCTCTGTGGTGAGTAACGGCCGTTGTTTCCTCGCTTCAACCGCGCCGCGGAAGCTGCACCGTCACGATGCACCCGTGACTGTCCTTGCGGTTGGCCAATTCGATCGAGCCGCCATGGGCTTCGGCAATCTGTTGAGAAAGTACTAAACCGATTCCCGAGCCTCCCTGCTTGGTGGTGTAGAAGGGCACGAAGGCGTTGCTGGGGTTGAGCAAGCCAATACCATTGTCCTCCACGATCAGCGCCACGCTGGTGTCGCCCTGCTGCCAGCTCACCTCAACTTCCGGATCGGCACCCGAGGAAACGGCACTCCCCGCAGCGGCCGACTGGGCCTGCTCCAACGCCGAGTCAACCGCATTGCGCACCAGGTTGATCAACATCTGCTCGATGAGGTCAGGATCGATCATTAGCACCAAGTCCGGTCCTGGCGCGATGCGCACGGGCAATCGGTTCTCGAGAATTGCAACTCGCTCCGCCAGCGGCCGAAGTTCCACCGGCTGAATCTTCGGCGAAGGCATCTGCGCCAGCCGGCGATAGGACTGAAGGAAGCGATGTAGCGATGCAGTGCGGGTCTCGATAATCTCGAGCCCGCGCTGAAAATCAGCTCTTGTGGTCTCGGGCAACTCGAGTTGCGGAAGCCGCGTCGCCAGGCTGCCGGCAATCGACATGATGGGCGCAAGCGAGTTGTTCAGTTCGTGCCCCAGCACTCGGATCAGGCGCTGCCATGCGCTGCGCTCCTCTTCGCGAAGCGCGCGGCTGACGTCAGAAAGGACGATCAGCGTGTGCGGCACGCCGTTCTGGCGAAACGAGCGCTTGCGCACCATCCAGCGGGCGTTAGGGGTGGAGTACGGCAATTCAACCAGGCTCGCGTTGCGCGCTTCAAAGCAGGCGTCGAGACCAAGGTCGATCGCGGTTCTTCCCAGCATGCGCGCAGATGCCTGTTGCAGCAGGCGTTCCCCGGCGGCATTGACCAGGCGCAACAACTGCTCGGGATCGAAAGTGAAAATCGGCACGTCGATCTCGTCGACCACGCGGCGCAACAACGCCGTCGCCTCTATGGTCTGGATGCGCTGCTCAGTGAGGATGTCGGCGAGCATGTTGATTTCCAGGCCCAACTCGCCTAGAGAGTCATTCGGAGATGCATCGCGGGCGCGAAATGAGTAGTCCTCCTCCCGCAACGCGCTTACCACGTTGGACAACGTCTGTAAGGGATGGACGATATGCTCCAGCAGCGTCAGGGTGAGGATGAACCACAGAAAAAGAACAAAGACGGTGAGAGCGATCTTCGCGTCGCGGGCCCACGGCTGGCTCCACACCAGCGTTACCCCCAGGATCATACCGGGAAGTGCGGCGAGCACGGCGTAGATTGCGATGCGGCGCTCGTAGATCAGTCGGTGAGGTTTGAACTGCTGGCTGGCATGCCGGACGCGTTCCCGGTAGCGGCTGCCAGAGCTAGAGTCCATAGCGTTCCATGCGGCGGTAGAGCGCGCCGCGGCTCAACCCGAGGGCCTCGGCAGCCTGGCTGACATTGCCATGGAAGCGCTGCAGGGCTTTTTTCACCAGGATGCTCTCAACCTCCTCGATGCTGAGTTCCTCCAGATTCTGCCCCTGCAACCGCTGCAAATTCAAGCCCAAATCAGAGACTTGCAGCTCGTCGCTGTGCGCCATTAACACCGCGCGCTCCAGCGTGTGCTCCAATTCTCGGACGTTGCCCGGCCACGCGTATTGCATCATGGTCTGCATCGCTGCGGGCGCGAATCCGCGGACCTGTACGCGGTAGCGTTGGGCGTAGCGCGCCAGGAAGTGTGCCGCCAGGGCGGGGATGTCTTCGCGACGCTCGCGAAGCGCAGGCAGATGAATCTCGACGGTGTTCAGGCGGAACAACAGGTCTTCGCGAAACAGACCGGCAGCAATGGCTGCAGTGAGATCGGAGTTGGTTGCCGAGATGACGCGCACATTCACTTTCTTGGTGCGCGAGGAGCCAACCCTCTCGATCTCTCCCGTCTCCAGCACGCGCAGCAGCTTCGCCTGCTGCCGCATGGGGACGTTACCGATTTCGTCGAGGAATATTGACCCATTGTCCGCCAGTTCAAATCGCCCAATGCGATCGGTGCGAGCATCGGTGAAGGCGCCTTTCACGTGTCCAAATAACTCGCTCTCAAACGTGCCTTCAGGCAACGCGCCAGTATTGACCGCTACCAGCGCCATGTTCGCGCGCGGCGACAGGAGATGCAGCGTGCGCGCTACCACTTCCTTGCCCGTACCATGCTCTCCGGTCACCAGAACGTTGGCATCGGACGGACCGATGCGCGACATGGTTTGCAGCACAGGTTGCATGGAGGGGGCGGAGGCGATGAAATCCGGAGCACCCTCGGCGCGCAGCAGCCGCGCCTCGGCCTCCAGGTGCTGGGTGCGCTGCAGAGCGCGATGTAATTCCACCTGCGTCCGAACGATGGCAAGCAGGCGCTCGTTCTCCCATGGCTTCTGCAGGAAGTCTCGAGCGCCGCGGCGCATGGCTTCGACGGCCAGTCCGACATTGCCCCACGCCGTCATCACGATGACCGGCATGCTGCTGTCGATGGCGACGATTTGCGACAGCAGGTCGAGCCCTTCCTGGCCCGACGTGGTGTCGCGCGTGTAGTTGAGGTCGATCAGGACGGCATCGTAGAACTCGCTAGCCAGCGACTCGCGCACCGCACCGGGAGACTTCGCGGTATCGACCACGAAGCCTTCGGGGCGTAGCAAGAGTTCGATGGCCTCCAGGATGTGAGGCTGATCGTCGGCGGCGAGGATGCGCCCCGCGTTCAATCGCTCGCGCGAAGAACTGCCGGAGTCGCTGTGCTCGGCACGACTAGTTTGGGTTTGTGCTCTGACCAACGTGACTCCCCAATGCCGCGACGCCATCGACGGCGTCCTGAACTTGGATGCCATTATCCGCCAAGGTGGTACCAGTGGCACGCTGCAATTCCACTTTCGACTTCTGATAGGCCGTGTTGGCGTTGACCAAGTCGAGCTCGGCCACCGCCAAGTCGCGCTGCGCTGTCAACGTCTGGAAACTCGATCCCGCTCCCAGTTCCTGTTCTTTCTGCATGATGGTAAAGGTTCTCTGGGCGAGGTCACGGCCTTTTCTGGCGGCCTGTACGCGCGCCCGGCTCTGTTCCAGAGCATACTGTGCGTTGCGGACCTCGATGCGAATCTGTTTCTTGAGTTGCTGCTGGCGAAGCTCGGCCTGACGGTACTCCAGTTCAGAGCGGTACTGATCGGCTTTGGCCACGCGGTTACGAATGGGAATGTTGAGGTTCAATCCCACAAAGTAATCGGGAGACGTGTTGTTATAGGAGTTTTCGAAAGCTCCCCAATAATTCGTGGGCAACACGGACGTGTTCGGGCCGCCTTGGTAGTTCGGATTCAACTGCCCCGCCAGTCCCGTACCTCCATAGAATCCGACGGCAGAAAGCGTTGGGAGTAGCGCGTTCTTCGCCGCCTGACGGCTGATCTGCCGGTTCACCAGATCGATGTTCGACTCCGCCAGATCAGGCCGGCCTTCCAGTGCCTCGCTGATCAGCTCCTGCAGTGCCCGGTCGGTCTGAGCGTCGGCAGGCTCCGAGCGGTCCGTGGGAACTACCGGCATCGATTCCAGCACAGGATCGTCCAGGTTCTTGGTGATTGCGTTCTTCATCAGCGATTCCTGGAGTTGCAGATTGGTCTTGGCGATGAGCAGGTCCTGGTCGCGACGGGAGACTTCCGCTTCCGCGCGCATCACGTCCATGGCAGGCACAGCTTCAAGTTGTAACTGCTTCTGCGCATTGCCGAGGCTCTGCTGCGCAAATGAATAAGACTGCTCGGTGACGCGCTCTTGCTCGTAGGCGCTGACCAGGTCCCAGTAGATGTCCGATATCTGCGTGATGGTGGCAACCAGCTGGTCCTTGAACGCGATGTCGGAAATCTTCTTGTTGTTCCTGGCGATGCGCAGGAAGCGCAGGTTTGGACCGAAGCCGAAACCCGACAGCAACTGCTGCTGAACGGTCACTCTGTAGTAGGACCCCAGTGTGGGAACCAGGCTGCTGAAAACACTGTTCGTCGTTTGCCGGTTATTGTTCGACTCGAAGGTAACGCTGGTTCCGGTCGGAAACGCCTGCTGGTAGGCCAAGTTGACGACGCCAGTATTTTGCGTCAACGAGGGAACGCCGTAAATCTGAACGTTGGAGAGTGGCGTCGTCAGATGTTCGATGCCCATGTTGCCGGTGATCGCCGGGTCGTACGACTGCACGGGAGCGCCAAGGCCGAGCGTCGACTGCACGATTCCTGATGCGCCAGCACCCGCTCCCCCTGCACCGCCCGTGGTTCCGCCTGCACCCGCTCCTGGAGCACCGGTGCCGAAGCCTCCCACCCCGCCGCCCGGCGTGCCTTGCACGACGCCGGTATTGACGCCGCGGAATGAACCGCCCGCCTTGGTCCGCAGAATGTCGGTGTCAGCAATGGGAAGGTTATAGCGTGCGATAGCGACGTCGAGATTATTTTCGATCGCCAGCGAGATGGCGTCGGTAAGCGAGATGTAGAGCTTGCCGTCGCGTATGAGTTGGTCGAGCCGAGGCGAGTTGGTCAGTTGCGGCTCCGGCACCGTGCTTGAGCGATAAGCTCCGAATGGCTCCCACGTGTGCGGCATGGCCAGCTGCGGTGGAGTTTGAATCGCCACCTGCGCTTGCGGGGCGGGTTGCGGAGTGGGCGCTGCAGGGATGGAACTTGACGTCTGTCCCTGAGCGCCGGCTAGCAGTGAGCAAAGCAACATCACGAGCACCGGAGACCGCGAACAGCGTTCGATCATGGCTGTACCGCCTGCCCGGCCCGAGCCAGCGTGGGGTTGCTGGTGTCGCTGTCCATCCAACCATCACGCAGTTGAATCGTGCGCCTGCCATACGACGCATTCACCTCGGAGTGCGTGACCTGCACGATGGTCGTACCCTCGCGATTGAGTTCGGTAAACAGTTCCATGATCTCCTTCGCCTGGCTGGAGTGCAGGTTTCCGGTTGGTTCGTCCGCCAGCAGCAGCGCGGGCCTGTGAATCACCGCGCGGGCGATGCCAACCAGTTGTTGCTGTCCGCCGGACAACTGGTTGGGATACAAGTCTTTCTTGGCCACGATCTGAAAACGGTCGAGCGTGTCCGCCACCATCGCCTGGCGCTCGCTGCGCGGGATGTCCTTGTACGACAGCGGAAGATCGATGTTTTCCTGCACCGTGAGGTCATCAAGCAAGTGATAGCTCTGGAACACCATGCCAATATTGCGTTTTGCCAACTCGCTGCGCTCCTTGCGCTTCATGCCATGGACCGCTTGGTCGCGAAACCAATATTCGCCGGCCCACTGGTCATCCAGCAGCGCCAGCGCATTTAACAGTGAAGACTTTCCCGCTCCCGACGGCCCCATGACAGTGAGGAACTCGCCTTCGGGGATGGTGAGGTCAATGCGGCGAAGTACCCAAGTCTCGCCCGCTCCGGTTTTGTAACTGCGCTCAAGATTTTTTAGTCGGATCATAAGAGCAACTGGCAATTAGCGACTAGCAATCAGCTCTGTGCGGCTGTGGTTTCGATGTCACGGCGTCTTGTTCGCTCAGCCGTAAACTGCGAAACCACGTACTCCCAGCGCTAGCGGCTAGTTGCTAGTTGCTAGCCGCTAGCCGCTAGCTGCTTATTGTGTCTCCTGCATCAACCGGCGAAGCTCGTCTTCGGCCACAACCTTGCCGTCGAAGAGGTGTACTTCACGCTCGGCGTGTGCGGCAAAGCGCGGATCATGCGTCACCATGCAAATCGTGGATCCCTCGCGATGCAGCGTCTGTAACAACTCCATCACCGCTTCGCCATTCCGCGAGTCGAGGTTTCCGGTAGGCTCATCCGCCAGTAGGATCGAGGGTGATCCAGCCAGGGCGCGAGCCACCGCAACACGCTGTTGCTGACCGCCTGACAGTTGCGAAGGATAGTGCCGCAAGCGATGCGCCATCCCCACTCGCTCCAGCGACTCCAGCACGCGGCGCTTGCGCTCCGGGCCAGGCATGCCGTCGCGATACGTAAGCGGCAATTCGACGTTCTCGTACACCGTGAGATCGCCGATCAAGTTGAAACTCTGGAAGATGAAGCCGATCTCGCGATTGCGGATCCGCGAGCGGTCGGCAAAGTCGAGCTTCTCCACTGTCGAGCCGTTCAGCTTGTATTTGCCATCTGTCGGAGTATCGAGCAGCCCGATGATGGACAGCAGGGTTGACTTGCCGCAGCCCGAGGGCCCGGACATGGCAACGTACTCTCCCTTGCCGATGGTCAGGTGAACTCCAGCGAGGGCGTGGGTTTCGACTTCGTCGGTGTAGAAAACCTTGGTGAGGTTCTCAATTTCAATCAATGGTACTGTTGCTTCGCTCATAGTGTTTTCGCTCTCTCGCGATGAAATTCTGTTCCCCGGGGCTTGGCAGGTTTCTAAGAGAGTTCCTGTCAGCCAACATTTTGAAGGGGCACGCCTTCAGGCGTGCCGTACGGCTCCTTTTTTTGTCATCCCGAGGGGCGTCAGCCCCGAGGGATTTGCTGTCCCGAACTTCCCAACAGCCTCTTTGCCCCGCTTACCGTATGCCGGTCACGTAGCTCTGAAGCGTCGCACTACCGTACTGACCACCAACCACTGGCCACCGATCACTAATCCAGCTTTACCCGGTCGGTGTTGTCCCAGCGCGACATGTCCGAAAGGATGACGGTGTCGCCTTCCTTGAGTCCGGAGTCGATCTGGATCAGGTTCACCGAGGCGCGGCCGGTCTTCACTTGCACTCGCGCGGCCCCATTGCCTTCGCGGTCCAGCACGAACATAGAGATGGTGCTGTTCTCCTGGCCAAATGCCGGACGCCCCACGTACAACACGTTCTCCAGCTTCTCCAGATCAATGGTTCCATCGACGCTCAAATCGGGACGCGCCCCTTTCGGCAGATCGCCTTTCAGTGATACGTCAACCGTGACCGTTCCGTTCTGTACCGCGGGATCAACCCGGCTAACCGTACCCGGGATCACTCCGTTATGGGTGTCGACGGACGCCGGCTCTCCGATCTGCACGTCGCGCGCCTGGGTCTCGGGAATCTTCAACTCGGCCATCAGGTGATTCGGCTGCACAATCTTCGCCAGCTCGACGCCCGGCAACACGTGCTGACCAACCTGTAATGGCAGCTCCACCAGCACTCCCGCAACACCGGCCCGCACCCTGAGTTTTTCCAGTTGCTTTTGCTTCAAACCGGCCAGCGCCTGCATCTGTTCGATCTTGGCCTGCTGGGCGGCAAGTTGAGACTTAATAGCTTCCCGATTGATCTTCAGCCGCTCATCTTCTATCTGGTTGCGGGTGACCAGTGCGTCAGCCTTGCCAGCCGATGCCTTTGCGGTCAGGCCGGACACTACTCCCAGGTCGTAGAGCGCTTTATCGGTCTGCGCCTGGCGCTGTGCTTCGCTGTAGTCAGCATTGACCGTCGCGGCTCCGGCACGCTGGGTCATCAGGTCGCTGTCGAGCTTCACTTTGAGACTCTGGTATTCGGCTTGCGCCGCTTTCACCTGCAGCTGTGCATCGACGGCTTCCTGCTCCAGTTCCGGGTTGCTCATCTCGACCAGGATAGTGTCCGCTTGGACTTCCGATCCGGGCAGCTTGACGATGCGAATTACCGTGGCCTCGGTTTCGGCGGGAATCTGCAGAACATCTTCGCGGTTCGGAATCAGCGATCCCAGGCCGCGCACCTGCCGCAGCATGGAGCCACGCTTCACAGTATCAGTCCAGATGGTTGCGCGCTCCACCGTCGGAGCGGCTGGTTTCAGTCGGGCGACGCCTACTGTCAGCGCCACCAGGACGACGAGGCCGGCGCCGCCCCAGATTATCTGGCGGCGGCGCTTTTGTTGCCTGTATTCGGGACGGGCGATATCCATTGTACTTGTGAAAGAGCAAGTGGGCAGCCAATCGCAGCGGTGGCTTCTTACTGATTAGAAATAGGTTAGGAGATACGTAGTTTCGTTTCGGGAAAGTGAGGTGTTCCGCCCCAAACAAAAGTGTCCGTTTCCGGACAGCCGAGTGCGAACGAAAGCCAATGTGCTGCAAGCCCTAACTGAGAAGGCTGGGTACTGTCCAAAGAGTGTGTTGATCTATCGAGTCAACGTGGGACGATGAATAGACTTTGGGACATGAATCACTTTGTCGTATGCTGACGCTCGTAGTCCCTTTTTGCCTGATCCAAAGTGACAGCGATATCGGATGCCCCAGTGCCAGTGCCCAATCCATTGGCTAGTTGTTCGTCAAGAACTTTGACAATTCTGTCCACAGCGGGGCCGGGTTCGATTCCGTTCATCCGCGAGTGGATTTCGACGCCCGCTGCCCTCATCTTAATAACATCGGCCTCGAAATCAGTTCTGATCTGCTGCAAAGCACTGTCAATTCCGGTCATTCGAGTGCTGACAACACCGACTACCTTGCCAGATTGCAGGGAAATGATTGGTGCGCCGGATATGCCCTTTATCGATACACCTTGGAAGTAAATGGTGTGAAGGAACTCCAAGTTCCCCAATGGGACAGCAGTTTGCGAAGCTACCGTCCCCGTCAAACAAAAACTAGGAATGGAGCCAACAGGTACGGCGAACAAAGCACTCAATGGCAGGCCAATGATCGCGATTTGGGAACCATCTTCGAGATTAACCTCACTGCCCAAATTCAAATGGGGAAGATCGGTACCGTCGATTTTGAGAACCGCGAAATCACGGAGTCGTGTGTGATTGTCGAGTTGGGACGCAACCTCAGCCGGAATACCGCGTTTGTGCCCGTGTATCGATACTGAAAGATTGCCATATTTAACCAAGGTTTGTTGATCGGCCACTACGTGCAAGGCAGTAACGATCCAGCCATCAGGCGAAACGATAAATCCAGTCCCGTGCATGGTGTCGGTATCAATTTGGACTACAGATGCGCGGAAGTTGCGACACGCCTCCACCTGAGTGAGTGGCTGCGGAATGTTTTGGCTATACAGTCCGTGGCAAGTAATGATCAGAATTAGGACGCCGCGCACGCTCATGGGAATACCCCTTCTTAAAAGTACAAAGACCGCGGCAATATTACGCGGCGCTCAATAGTTGCACAATGCTCCAAACGTGGTCGGTCAGCCCTGCCCGCATTGCAGAGGGTTCCCCAATGGCCTCTTGAACGCGACAGAAATTATAGAAAGCGATGTACATCGCACCCTCAGTTTCAATTAGGGAGACTCTGAACAAGTACTCCGATTTCCACCGATCTGCGGTTTAGATTGAGAGGAAATTTGGCGGAGGGCTGGTAGAGCGATGCAACAGCAGACACTGGCGATGGCGAACGGGTTTGAGCAGTACGCAAAGAAGACGCGGCGGGCTGTGTTTCTGGAAGAG
>DATBZX010000096.1:0-7732 GCA_036512955.1 Terriglobales bacterium | reverse complement strand
GCGAGTATTGGCGCTGGATGAAGCCGCGAACTTACCTGTTCCCTGGGACAGTCAACAACTGGCGGGCCGACGTACCCATTACAGAGAAGATTGTCTGGACCGCGGTGGCGGAAGCCGCCAAACATGCCGGCATCACCAAGCGGGTCTCTCCACATACCCTCAGGCATAGTTTTGCCACTCACATGCTGGAAGCCGGCGCCGACCTGCGCACCATCCAGATTCTGCTCGGCCATGCCAAAATCGGCGATACTGCGCTCTACCTGCATCTGTCCCGCCGCCATCTGCAGGCGGTTGCCAGTCCGCTGGAAGCCATCGAAGTGTCCAGCCCGGATGAGGTGAAGCGCTCCAGGAGACGGATGAAGCGATGAGCCGGCCCACCCTCGAGGTGGCCGACATCGTCCGCGCGGCGGGCGACAGTTTCTGGGACAAGCACAAGTCGCACTATGCATGGGTGCATCGCAAGGTGCTCGATGCCGTCGTCCGCTGCCGCACCGCAGCCCTGGGTGGTCATCGTGATAAGTGCATCCGCTGCGGCTATCTGACCGCCTCTTATAACTCATGCCGCAATCGGCACTGTCCCAAGTGCCAGGGGAACGCGCGCGCCAAGTGGCTGGCAGCGCGTTCGGCTGAGCTGTTGCCCGTGCCTTACTTCCACATCGTCTTCACCCTGCCGCACGAACTCTGCTCTTTGATCCTCCAGAACAAACGGCTGCTCTACGATCTGCTCTTCCGCACCAGTGCCGCTTCGCTGCTGGAACTCGCGCGCGATCCCAAGCACCTGGGTGCCGACATTGGATTCCTCAGCGTGCTCCATACCTGGGGACAGAACCTCCAGATTCATCCCCACGTACACTACATCGTTCCCGCCGGAGGCTTGGCCCTCGATGGTTCCCGTTGGATAGACTCGTCGCGTCGGTTCTTCCTGCCCGTCAAGGCACTCAGCCATAGGTTCCGCAAAACGTTCTGCCAGCAACTCGGTAAACTTTTCCAACAAGACAGACTTCAGTTCCACGGTTCACTGCAGCAACTTGCCTCACCTGACGCCTTCAGCAACTTGCTCTGGCAACTTGGCCAAAAGGACTGGGTCGTCTACGCCAAGCCACCCTTCGGAGTACCGAACAGGTTCTCAACTATCTGGCCCGCTACACCCATCGCGTCGCCATTTCCAACCATCGCCTCGTGGCCTTCCACAACGATCGCGTCTCCTTCCGCTGGCGAGACTATGCCCATGGCGGCAAGAACCGGGTCATGACAGTTTCCGCAGACGAGTTCCTGCGCCGCTTTCTTCTCCACGTTTTGCCCAAAGGCCTGGTCCGCATCCGTCACTTCGGCCTGTTCGCAAACCGAAGACGGGAAACTGCCCTTGCACGCTGCCGCGAGTTGTGCAGCGCAGTGGCCTGCGTGGATCACCCCGAACCAACCAACCAGCTGCGTTGTCCCGCCTGCTCAGGCACTATGCTGGTCATCGAACGGATCACGAGTGCTCAACTTTACTTCCGGTTAGATCTGAACCTCCCTACCCTACAGAGGTGCTACGTTGACAGCTCATAGCACATCCAGGGTCCACCACGTCTCTACCCCTGTCGCTCGAGGGCATGCTCGCAGATGCAAGGGCGTCGTCCGCCCAAAAGCTCTTCCAGTCCTCTCCATACGGCGCCTGCTCACGCATCGCACAAGGCAATTCTGCTCATCTAAGCCACTCCCACCACTCCGTCGGTCGAGCTTTGCCCCAAAACACTCCCGATCAGCCAGTCGACGCCATTGAAAATGCATAGGTAGATCACCGCATCCGCCGCGAACGCCGGAGGCTCAGTTCAAACGACTCTATCGAAACTGCCCCGGTCAAAAAACCCGGCTCAAATCCTGCCTCGTCTGCCGGGGCAGTCCCGATAGAGACCTATCGTTTGTCGATACCTATGTGGTGAAACTGCCGAGTAGCCAGGCGACCTTGCGGTCGCCCAGCCCTCTAGGAACCGTGCTTGATACTTTCGCATCACACGGCTCGAGCATTCGATAACGCCCCCTTAAAAAACGAGGACGCGGCCTTATTTCAACAGCAAATAAAACCTACTCGATACTGACTTGCGGCCAACTCGCACGGCGGTGGAAGATCCATCAGGCGTGTGGGAAGCTGCACCAGCAGCTTACGCCGCCGTCATTTGCTTTGCTTCCTTCATCGGTTCCACCAATGGTCTCGAGTTTGAACACCATCGCGAAGCCTGCCCCGTTTCCGGTGAGGTAATGTTGTCCCGTTGAGGCAACGCAACCTCTATCTACCCGATTACAGGGCAGCGTTCGCTTCCTCGCAATTCCGATACCCGCACCGCCATCGATCCGCCTTACGGTTGATCTTCCCTCTGCAGGGAGCGATACGGGCTTATCCTGTTCCGTTGGAATGACGCGGTAGTTTAGGTCCGCTCTACGCCGGCAATGTTGTTTGCCCATGACAGAGGAGTGGGAAGCCTCTGTACCCACTGCAAGAAGAGCCCCGCAGCATGTTAGGCTCTTTCCTGGTGACGACGCTTACGAGCATTTGTGTATTCTGACCTTGCTACCAAGCCTAGGCCCTCTCCACCTTATGCTGGCAGATGCATTATCGCCTCACGGCTCCAATGCCACTCTTGCGAGTGTGGGTACATTGTCCGACGGCTTCGAACGGTTCGTTACCTCCCCGCTCTACCTCGTAGGCTACGTGCGATGGAACGCACGGTCTGATCAATCCTCCTTTGTCAAACAATCACTCCAACAGCTTTCAGGTCGCAATCCCACAACCAGACTTCGGGGCCGCGTCGATTAGACCGGCTCCGGCTCCATCACCATTCCCAGACGCTGCAACTTGAATTTAGGGGGAGCCAAAAGTTGTCTCCTCAACATCGGGACTAAATGAGAGTCTCTTAATGGCACCGGCGCGGTTGAGAATCGGATCACTGGCAACTGTGACGATGCTGTGATCTCCGGCGACCAGATCGGCCAGTATGAACACTGTCGCAAATCGGCAGGGCGCCACCGTCCAGGTGACCTACCCCTGTTCGACCGGATCGGACGAAGCGCGACGACCGGTGATCTCCTGGATGTGAATGCAATAGAAGAGGGTCACGTCCCGATCAAAACGCCCGCGAGCCTGTGCTGCGGCAAATCCAGTGTCCCACCACAGGTGGTTCACCTGCTCCAGCCTAGCTTGCACCTGTAGTCTCTCTTCGAGGTGCTCAGGTATGTCACGAAATTCCTCGTAACGTCCTAGAACAACCACGCTCTGCCATTCGGTATGACTCAGGACCTCATCGGCCTCCACGCACACCAGAGGATTCAATCGCAACCATTCGATCTTCTGCCCCATGGTGGCAAACCCGTAGAGCCGGCCGGGCTCGAACGCGAAGTAGATCGGCACAATATAAGGCTGATTATCGCGGACGCAAGCCAGTCGCCCGCGCCCGACTCGCGCCAGCAAACTCTCACACTCCTGTTGGTTCATCTCTCTCACAAGCATGCGAACATCTCCTGAAAAACTAGAGTCGATCGCGCTCTCTCGTAACAACTCCGAACAATCGACGGGCCAAAGAATCGATTTAATTAGCGGCACCGATGACAGAATTACATCAACGTAATCGGCAATCTGTTCCGTTTTGCTCATCAACGGCAGTTGTCTGACCGCTGGATTCAATGGTGAGTCCCGGTTTCGCTCTTGCTCGACCATGGACTTTTGCTACAGGACTTGGGGAGAACAGCGGATGAAAGCAGCCATTTTTCACAGCGGCGGGTAGCAAACCCGGATCGTTCCTTCAAATTGAGGATGTTCCCCGTCCACAGCTTGTGGCTGGACATTTCGTGCTTAGCGGGTTTTGCGGATCGAACTGCATCAAGCGGCGGAACCCGTTCGGCTCGACGGACCTGGCTACGGGTTGTAACGCCCCTCTCCGTCATATAACTAACACCTCCGCAGGGGGAGCGCCTAGACTTCGACATCAGACCTCTTGGAGGCGCTGAAACAGAATGGGACTCGCGCGGTTATCATGATCCCCTTGATAACCACGGAACCCATTAGTTTCCCCTGTTGCTGTAGTATCACATGTCAATTTTGATGGTCTGTTGGGCATCACACATCCACAGAAGACTTTCGTTAGCGCGCCCGATTTGGGAGCCGTCTTTGAAGTACGTCGCTCAAGTGTGCGTCGCGTTTCCTGCGTCGCGATGCTCGGGCGTACCAGTCGATAAGGCAATGTAGGATACCCGACAGAAGCGTTAGGTTTGGCGCAACACTGTATAATTCTGGGCGCGGCGCGAATAAGCAGGGTTTCTATTTCGCAGACCACGAGGGCTAGGCAGGTGGAAAGCTGGAATTTGTCTGCTTTCCGAATCGAGGTTTGATTTCTCTTGTGGTCGTAATGAAAGATGGGAGAACGGCCGAAGCCGGCATAGTTTGAATTCCTTCTGCAAGAGAGTGCGAATTAAGCAGTATGAGATCGGTTCCCGGAAACAGCAGATTCTTCGCCGGACCGGATGCGAAGGTCGTTGGGTCTTCACGAATGCCTATCGCAGGCCAACCCGAAATCAAGCCGCCTTGAGACCAGGAACGATGGTGACGGGCTCTGCCGCCCACTCAGTGCGAGGTTTGGACGCGACCATCTTCATCTGCGACCAGTCGTACGGGAACTCGCGGCCGCAGTCGAGGCAAACGACATACGTACTGGTAACGGATGCGGCTGTCATGCAGCGGCGCTGTTTGCCGCGCATCGTAATTGGGAAGCTGCACCGTTTGTGCCAACAACCGAAGACCAGATCGAAAACATTCACAAGCCCTCCTCGATTGAAGCGACGCGCCAGGCGCTCGGTCTAGATACGTGCCGTCTGGAGGCGGCCCAGCCCATGCGGGTCGCCCCTTTCCTGAAACTCGGCCGCATCGTACGTCACGGCACGTAAACGATCTCGACGCGTACACCGGGATAAAACGGGTTAAATAGGAAATACCCGCCGTCGATGTAGTCAACGTAAACCTGATCGTTGTAATACCAGCCCTCCGGCCACGGCTGCACGAATCCGAACCAGTAGCCGCCGTACTGGAAGCGCGAGTACCCGCCGACGATCACTGGTTGGTTGATCACGAACCTGTGCCCTTCACCAAAATTGGCATGGAACCGATCGTCAGGTATACGGCTGCTGCCTCTGGCACTGACCCGCACTGCCGGCACGGCGCGTTGCCTCTGCTCGTCGGCCGCACTCCGCTGAGGCGGTTTCTGACCACCAGTCGCGCCGCCCACTTCCTGTTTTGCCGGCTTGGCCTGCTTTTCTTGCTGCGCTGCCGGTTTGGCCTGCTTCTCTTGTTGCGCTGCCGGCTTGGCTTGCTTCTCTTCCTGCGCTGCCGGCTTGGCTTCTTGTTTGTGGGATGCCTCCTGCGCGAAGGCGGGAACTATGGGTCCGAGAACTAAGAGCAGGACTGTTGTACTTATGACTCCAAGTGCTTTCATGAGTGTCGCCTCCATTACAGCGAATTCATGTGCCCGACGTTGGTTGTCTGGCGCGATTTGTTGTTTTCCTTCAACGACACACACCTCATCGCCTGATGGCAAAGAACCTGCGATCTCCGGTGTTGTTCAGGCGGAAAGCTCTTGAACTTATTTTCGCCTTGGTCGTCATGCGTCACCTACAGTGAAAATGTTAGAAGCGGCATCGACGCATATCTGTTCACTTGTGCACACACCTAACTCCGCCCCGATTCTCGTCCCGTCTGCCCCGATTTCATTTCCGATTATTTGAAGCAACTTGCAGGAACATTCCGGCGTGAAGGTATTGTGAGGCGGCCAGAGTTATCGCAGAGAAGGCCGAGCCAGAAAAGAAGCAGTACCAGAGCGTGCTCAGTGCAACTTGATGCCTAACGCCGGTCGTGTGCATCTCCTCGACGGGCGTCGGTCGACAAAGCACGCCGTTTTCAATGAGTTTCCTGGCGACATCAGCACATTCTCATAGTCGGCAGAGGGTTTTAGCGCCGGTTCATAGTCCCGGCGATCGCAGTGCCGACTGCACTGGTACGGACCTGCGTTTCCAACTTTCGTCTATCCTCCGCGTCGTAGCGAAAGTCTTTCGCCTGTTGATACCGATCCTTGTTACCAAACTTGGCGTGGTGCACCACACCGTGCGCCCCTGGCCTGCAGTCTGGCCTAACCACCTTCCAAGGAGCCGTCACAAGGCGGTTCGGGGGCTCAGCGCTTCAATCACGCCCGCACGGATGAGGGCGAAAAGACTTGGGGTCTGCATGGTTTTGGGAATTGCTCCCAGCGACGACTCACGATGCAAGTCGGGGATACAACCGCGCGCCGATGAAAACCAATATCGTCGTGGTCAGCAGGATGACAGCATAGTCGCGACCCAGGCCGAAGGTGCTCGCGCTGCCAGCAAGCATAAAAGTGCGCAGAGCATCGACCACGTACGTCAAGGGATTTAGATGCGAAACAACCTTCAACCAGCCGGGCATGATGTCGGTGGGGTAAATCGCATTGCTGGCAAAGAACAGTGGCATCGTGAGTACCTGGCCAACCCCCATGAAGCGCTCCCGCGTCTTCACAATGCACGCGATAATGAGAGAAAACGTCGAGAATAGCGTCGCGGCAAGGACAACGATGACGACCACGTTGAGGAGCGCGAGCGGGCTCCAATTCAGCTTCACCCCGAGAAGCAACGAAAGAACGTAAACGACGACAGCCTGCGACAGGGTGCGAATCCCAGCCGAAAAGCCCTTGCCGAGCACAAGTGCCGCGCGGGGCGTTGGGCTGACAAGGAATTTCTGCACAATGCCGAGGTCGCGCTCCCAGATGACGTTGATGCCATAAAAAATCGCCACGAAGAGAACACTTTGAGCCAGGATACCGGGAGCAATGAAGTCCAGATAGGGAATATTGCCCGTGTGCATCGCCCCACTGCGTGAGAACACTTGCCCGAAGATCAGCATCCAAAGAGCGGGCTGCAGAGCGCGGGTGACGAGTTCCGTGAAATCGTGGCGCAGCTTGCGTAACTCAAACTCCGTGATGACAAAAGTCTTTTCGACGAAACCGGTGAAAGGATAGATGGAAGAGCCGGTCATAGGAGTGGCGTTCATAGGGTTAGCCAAGGCGCTGAGCCGTAGCGCGTTCGGCAGATACGTCGTGGAAGTTGCCACCGGAATCAAGGGTACTGCCCGCATAGTGGACGAAGACCTCATCTAGCGTGTGGCTGCCGCCGCCAAGCGAGGCCTCGAGTTCTTTGCACGTGCCGAGCGCAGCCACTTTGCCCAGGTGCATGATCGCGATGCGATCACAATGGCTCTCCGCCTCCTCCAGGTAATGAGTGGTGAAGAACAGGGTCGTGCCATAGTTGGCCCGCAGATCAAGGAGATGTTTCCAAACAGCGTCGCGCGCAATCGGATCCAGCCCGACGGTCGGCTCATCGAGGAAGAGCACCCGCGGTCGATGGAGCGTGGATTGGGCGATTTCCAGGCGGCGGACCATTCCGCCGGAGTATTCGCCCACAAGACGGCCGCCGTCGGCAGTCAGGCCCATAAACTCCAATGCCTCCTGGATGCGCGCCTGCTGCTCGCGATGTGGCAGGTCGTAAAGTTTCAGTTTTTATAGACTTTTCCGGTTGACAGGTTTCGAGAGCGCCGGGTTCGACCGTTGTGCCATCTCATGCTTCGCCAGCAGACCTGGCAGAAATCATCAACTCCGTAGTAGCCGCTGGGCTGTAGATGTGGGAATCGCGTATGCGA
>DATBZX010000095.1:0-23186 GCA_036512955.1 Terriglobales bacterium | reverse complement strand
ACGGCGGTCAGCCTGGCGCGTGTCGAGGCAAGCCAGCATTTCCTCTCCGATGTGTTCGTCGGGGGATTGCTCGGCTACCAGGTTGGCCGTCAGATCTACCGGACGCGCCATAACTCACAACTCGACGACGACCTGACCATTGTCGCCAAACAGACATCTGCTCCGATTCCCAGCAGGCTTGCCAGCACCTACGTTCCGCTGGATAGCTGGATCTATCCCGCCATTGAGCGCCTGGCAGTGGGGAGGTACATCCCGATGCCGTTCATGGGTCTGCGACCGTGGACGCGGATGAACTGCGCACGCATGCTGGCCGGCCTCAATGAGCGATTGCAGGGCAACCTGGAGTTGCCGGCTGACATGAACGCCATCCGGCAAGCTTTGAACGTGGAATTTTCTGACGAGCTGAGCGCGCTGGAAGGAAAGCCGTATGAATCGATCCGCCTCGATTCTCTGTATACGCGAATCACGGGAATCGCCGGCACGCCGCTGAACGATAACAATCTCGGTCAGACCCTTATCAATGATTACGGAAGGCCCTACCAGGAAGGCTTCAACAACTCGACCGGATTCAGCGCCCGCGCCGACGAGGGCCGCTTCTCCTATTTCGTGAGCGGCGAATATCAGCACTCTCCATCAGCGGCTGCGTATCCCCTGTCGGCGCGGTTAGCGATTGCGTCCGTCAACAATGATCCCCTGCAGCCGGCGACACCGTTTTCGGAAATCAACCAGTTCCGGCTGCTGGATACTTACGTGTCCACCAAACTCCTGGGCCAAGACATATCCATCGGAAAACAGAGTTTGGACTGGGGCCCCAGCGAAAGCGGCTCCATGCTGATGAGCAACAACGCGGAACCGTTCTGGATGCTGCGGATCAACCAGACGGAACCGCTCTATGTACCCGGAGTCTCGAAAATCTTCGGCCCATTCCGGCTCGATAACTTTCTCGGCCAACTGTCCGGACACACGGCGTTCCCGCAGGCGCCTTTCATCTACGGCCAGAAGTTGAGCTTCAAACCTTTCGGTCGATACGCCGTCGGCAAGAATAGCTACCATCCGTTTCAGGGCATCGAGATCAGTTTTGCCCGCACGAACGTTTTCGCCGGCCAAAACCACGTTCCGATGACGTTCGGATCCTTCTGGAACAGCTTCACCAGTTTTGGCGCGGTGCCGGCCGACGTTAAATTCTCGCGTAACGATCCCGGCGCACGTTTTGGGAGCTTTGATTTCTCCTGGCAGGTCTGGAAATGGGTGAACATTTACATCGACATGTTCACGCACGACGAGATCACGCCACTGGCTGCCCCGCGCCGGGCAGCGATCAACCCCGGCTTCTACCTGGCTCGGCTTCCGGGAGTTCCAAAGCTCGATTTGCGGGTGGAAGGGGTGACGACGAACCGCTTCGTCTCCCCGGCGACCGGAGGGTTCTTCTTTTACTACGAAGTTCTTTATCGCAACCTCTATGTCAACAATAACAATCTGTTCGGCAACTGGATTGGTCGCGAGGCGAGCGGGGTTCAGGCTTGGAGCACCTACCATCTGGGGCCCAAGACCAGCCTGCAAATGGCATACCGCAACGTCAAGATTGCGAAAGACTACATACCGCAAGGAAGCACGCAACAGATTGTAAATTTCTCCGCAGTCCTCCGCCCGCGGGCAGAAGTCGAGTTCAAAGGCTTCTTTCAGTATGAGAGCTGGCTTGAGCCGGTACTCGCCAGTTCCCGGCAGCGGGATGTAACTGCGTCAGTGCAGTTCACGTGGTGGCCTGGACTGGTAGCCAAACGCCCGTATGGATGGAGTCCGCGCTAGAAGTCGTCTCATCAATAGTCTGAGTGAGCGAATTGGAATTCCCTCAGGGGCTAAAGCCCAATGTTTACGATGCCCGGAGCGGCACGGCTGAAGCCGTGCCCTTTCAAATCGTATTGATGAGACCAGTTCTAGGCCGAGTAATAATGCAGGATTCGCGCCAGGGCAGCGCATACGTCCGATACATCGACCTCGGTCATTCCGGCGCTCAGTGGTAGCGAGATCGTGCGCGCACCGACGTAACTTGCATTCGGTAAATCCTCGTCGCGGTAGCCGAGACGTTCCCGATAGTACGGCTGGGCATGAACGGGTTCGTAATGAATGCCGACACCGATGTTTTCTGCCTCCATGGCGGCAACGATCTGCTGCCGCGCCACCGAGAGCTTCTCTAATCGCAGTAGCGGCGTGTACAAGTGATAAGCGTGCCGGCTTTCAGGATCTCCCGTGTCCGGCAAAATGAGTGGCAAGCCGTCCAGTTGCTGATTGTAGGCCGACCACAGGCGCTCGCGCTGCGCCCAGCGCTCTTCGAGTAGAGGTATTTGTGGGAGCCCTAGCGACGCCTCGATGTCAGTCATGTTGTACTTGAAGCCGGGTGCGATGACTTCATATCCTGGAGCTCCTTCAGCAAATCGCGTCCATGTGCTGGTTGCGATGCCGTTGTACGAGAGCAGTTTTACCCGGTCGATGATCTCCTTTTGCTGGCTGATCACCATGCCGCCGTCACCCGTGGTGATGCTCTTGGTGGGATAAAAGCTGAAGCATCCAGCGTCTCCCAACAGTCCCGCCGGCCGACCGTGATAGGTGGTCTCAATGGCGTGGGCACAATCCTCAATCACCTTGAGGCCGTGCTTCTGTGCAATCTCGAGGATTGCTCCCATCTCGCAACTGCGGCCGCACGTGTGCACGACGATCACGGCCCTGGTGCGCGGCGAAATGCTGCTTGCGATCGCTGACGGGACAATGTTCTTGGTCACCCGGTCGCAGTCGACAAGGACCGGCGTGGCGCCGGCGTGCACGATGGCGTGAATCGTGGAGCAGAATGTCATGGAAGGCGCAATTACTTCGTCGCCTGCCTTGATCCCCAGCGCTATAAGCGCCAGATGAAGCGCCGCACTGCAACTGCTCACCGCCGCCGCGTGCGACGCTTGTTTGTAAGCAGCGAACTCCTGCTCAAACCGCCCAACCCGTTCGCCCAGACCGATCCAGCGACTGTGGATGCACTCGGCCACCGAGGCAACTTCGGCTTCGCCTAACAATGGAGCTCCAAAGATAATGCGATTTCCCCGCGAGCGCACGGGCACACCTCCGGCGAGAGCGGGAAGATCGGTTTGTGCGAGGATCGGATGTGCGGCCCCGCTCTTGAGCGGCTTAAAATCCATAGAGAGTTCTCGACTGGCGTGATTCTACAAGATGTCGCACTGTCGAAACGGCATGCCGAGGCTCCGGCTTTGTTACTTCGGTTGCCGACGCAACAGTCGTCTATACTTCGGGCGGAGAGAGCAGCTTCCCGATGCCCTTAGTGAGTGTCATTATCAACGTTCTGAATGGCGCTACCACGCTGTCTGAGGCGGTGGACAGCGTTCTAACGCAATCAATTGATGATTGGGAACTGATCCTATGGGATGACTGTTCGACCGACAGCAGTGCCGAAATCTTGGCCGGTTATGCCGACAGCCGCATTCGCTACATCCGCTCCGAAAAGCAAGTACCTCTTGGGCAGGCAAGGCAGCGGGCAATCGACGTAGCTCGTGGTGAATGGATTGCGTTCCTCGATCAGGATGACATTTGGTGCCCGCACAAGTTGGAGCGGCAGTTGGCTCAGGGGCGCGGCCGCAACGACATTGCTCTCATCTACGGACGTACCGTTCGTTTCTATCCCAGCGGGACGGAGCGCGACTACGACCAGTCCCATGAATACGCCAGCCTGCCGGAGGGAGGCATCTTCACCGAGCTATTTACTAACTCATGCTTCATCGCTATGAGTTCGGCCACGTTTCGGCGGTCTGCGATCGCCGAGATTGGAGGTATACCTGACAGCATCACCCTCATTCCTGACTACTACCTGTACACAGCGATCGCTCGCCGATTTTCTGCGGCAGCGGTGCAGGACGTCGTCTGCCGTTATCGAATGCACGCCCGCAATACCTCGCGGGTTACGGCAATGCAAGTTCAACACGAGGCACTGCGATTGATGGACATGTGGCAGGGCACAGTGCCGAATGTATTGCTGGCGCGCTGCAAAAGGCGACATTCCACCGAACTAGCCCTGGTCGAGATGCGCCGATTGCGCACGTTACCCATGGGATTTTGGCGCTTGTTGACGCACGGATCGCCGATGTCGCTATTGCTGCGACCGTTCTATTTCTTATTTCACTTGATGCGCAGATCCGTCCGGCCTCCGTATTGGAAAACACTTGACCAGGACGGGGCATCTCCGAATCGCATCAATTCCGCTGCGACTGGAAACCATCGATCATAGTGCATATTCGGATGGCGAAGGAACCGGTTCGTCCTCCCCGCGACGGGACAGCACATCGTGTCGAAGCACAAACACCAGCATCATCCCGAACAACACGGTATAGGACGCAACCGTGGCCCACGCCGACGCACCTGCCTGGAAGCGGGGGATGAAGATCCAATTCAGTGCGACGTCCGAGAGAGCCGCCGTTGCCAGCGCGTAGAGCACAAACCGGTCGTAACCCCGGCTGACCAGCACCGTCCAAAGTAGAGAGAAGCAGAAATCAAGAGGCATCGCGACCAGCAGAACCCGAAACAATCCTGCCGCCCCCATGGTCGAACCATAAATCACAGTGAGGATCCGCGGGGCCAGAAACCCGAGCAGCCCCGCTACGACAGCGGAAGCCATCGCCAACAGAGCAAGCCATCGCAACAGGGAGCTTCTTGCGCGAGTGCTATCCTTCGCCGCCGCGATGTGGGGATAGAGCACATCGGTCAACAACCAAAATCCCGTGAACAATACGTACAACGGTTTGCACGCGGCGCTGTAGCGTCCCACCTCGTGAGTCGTAGACATTGCGCCCAAAATCAAGATGTCGGCATTTAGGAAGATGAGGTTCAACAAATTCGAGGACCCCAGTGTCATCACCCGCGAAACTCGAAGCTCCTGGCGCGCAACCTGCAGCGCGTCCGGAGTCGCGACATTCGTGGGCTGTCGCCAGCGAACGCGCCATACCAGCCAAAGAAAAAAAGCGCCCAGTGCTGCTGCGGTGAAATTTCCGGTGGCCATCGAGGCAATTGGTCTTCCGGTCATCCGCATACCAAGGACCGCAATCAGGACATACAGAATGCTGACGCCGCTCCGCCACGAAGCAAGAACGCCGAACTTCCCTAGTCCCCAAGCGACCCAGTCCAAGGCGCACGAATACGGGATGACCGCCAGGACAAAAGCCACTACGCAGGTTCGCGCCGCAGCGGGCACCGGCCCCAAAAGCCCGTAGGCAACACCAAGCAGGACCGCCAGGGATGTAAAGCCTGTGCGCCGGCGAGAGATTGCCGGTACCAGGTAGTCCGCCAGATCAGGTTTCCGCGCCAACAAGCGCACGGCGATCAGCTTCAGACCCTGGTCGGAGCCTTCAATTACATAGGTCGCGACCACCTGACCGAGAGCGACAATCCCAAGGACTTCCACTCCGTACCGGCGCGACACGTAGGCATAGAGTACAAACGTGGCAAGACGCCCGAGAACTTCCCCGGTCGCAACCCTGGCGGCGGAATGGAATAGCTCTTTGAACTTCACTTTTCTGTCTCTGCGATGGCGGTCCATGGCGCACGGCGACGGTCACCGAATGAGCTCCGGCTATACTGGCTGATCGTCGGTCCTCTCCGGCGCATCTATGCCCACCGTCAGCATCATCATGAATGTTTGCAACGGGGCTGCCACCATTCGAGCGGCCCTGGAGAGCGCATTCAACCAAACCTATCGCGACTGGGAACTGATTGTATGGGACGACTGCTCCACTGACGACAGCGCGGCGATTGTGGCCGAATTCAACGACCCTCGCTTGCGCTATTTCCTGTCTCCACACGACACTCCCCTCGGTCAAGCGCGCGAGTTGGCGCTACGCCAAGCTGGGGGAGAATGGCTGGCTTTTCTGGACCAGGACGACATCTGGCTGCCAACGAAGCTGGAACTCCAAATCGCACTCACCGATTCGCCGCAAGTAGGATTGGTTTACGGCCGAACCCTGTGCTTTTACCCCGGCGGGAGGCAGCGGGATTACGATCAGTTTCACGAATTCTGCGCCCTGCCTGAAGGCTACATTTTCGCCGAACTTCTCACACGCGGGTGCTTTATCGCCATGAGTTCGGCATTGCTTCGCCGAGCGGCGGTTGAGCAGTCGGGCGGCATTCCCTCACAAATTCACATCACGCCTGACTACTTTTGGTATCTCGCGGTATCCCGACGCTACTCGGCCCGCACCGTACAGCAGGTCATCTGCCGGTACCGCGTGCATCCCGGAAACATGACGAGCCGCTATCGGCGCGAGTCCCTGGAAGAGACCCTCTCGTTGATTGAAAGCTGGCGCGAGCAATTTCCATCGCGTGCCTTCGCCAGGCGCCACTCCGGAATTGCCACCGCATTGGCATTAGAGGAGATGCGCCATCTTAAGACGATGCCACGGGGAATGCGCCGGATGATGCAATCCGGGTCGCTGTGGTGGATTGTGCGTGCACTGCTGGTGCGCTTCTGGCGGATCGTCGGCCGGCGACTCAGGAAGCCTTTTTGGAAGAAACACCAAACTCAGAATACCTAGCTCGATCGTACGGTTATCGAATCGGCAGGCCTGCGAGCGTACGCAGCGACGGGACCTTTGGCGACCGTCTTGTCGGTGCGGGCATGGTGTTCGAGCAAGCGAATGTACAACCGAGTTCGCAAGGCAGCCCGCACCAGCCACTTGAACAACCAGTTCTGCCGGAAATATGAATACGATTCGTTGAAAAGAACAAAGGCCTCGGTCTCGTCGCGCAGCGCGCCCACGGGATTCTGGCCAATGCTACGGCTCCCGTAATGAATGACTTCCGCGCACGGCGTGTAAAACACGCGATAACCGCGCTGATTCAGCGTGAAGTTGTAGGAGAGGTCGACCATGAACTGCCCAAAGCGCTCGTCGAACAGGCCCACCTGCTCCCAGGTGGAGCGGCGGACCATATAGGCGGACGTACCGATGCTCTGCACCTGCTGCGCGCGGGAATAGTCGAAATCAGTGTTGTAATACCGGTTCATTACGCGGCTTTTCGGAAACATTTTGTGCCAGTTCAAGGCTTGTAAAGCAAATGTTCCGGCGCCGGTGAAACCGCGGATGCAGTGCTGAACCGATCCATCGCCGTTCAGCAGTTTCGGGCCGCAAGCAGCCACTTCGGGGTGTTCGTCCATGAATCCAACCAAGGCGGCAAACGCATTGTGCGTCAGCAGCGTGTCACTATCGAGGTGAACGGCGTAGCGGGCCCGAGACATTTTCATGCCCACGTTGTGGTTCCTGGCATAGAGCCGTCGTTCCTGGTTGCGCAGGAGAATTACCTGCGGAAACAGTTCTGCCACCATGTTGGCACTGTCGTCCGGAGAGTCATCGTCCACGCAGATTAGCTCGAAGCTGATTCCTTCGGTGTGCTGGTACACCGATTCGATACAGCTCCGCAGCAGTTCTCTGGTGTTGTAGTTCGCGATGATAATCGTCAAATCGAGCAACGATTCGGTCATGCAGTGAGCCTCGTCCGTCCCTGCCCATGCTCAGACAGTGATTGAATACCCGGCCAGAGGGTTATCGAGACCTGCACGCCAGCACCGGAGAGCCCAAGTATATGGATTTCAGGGGGCACCTCTAGATTCTCCGACCGTGATAGATATCCCAATACTCTAGCCGCTGCACATGCCTCCGCCAATGACACATCCGTAACCCTTGCAGTTGTTACGGTCGCCAGACGGAAACCATTCCAGGAGCCGGCAACGAGGACAATAACCTTCATTACCATTTATGGTGGTTAGGGTACCCCGTTCCACGAATCCCTAGAATCAGCGACTTGCGCTCCGCTTGCTTATTTCGTAAGACCTAAACTTAACATATTCCATTCAAGGAGCTTAGGAAAATTCGGCCGTGATCGGAGAGTCCGGCACTTTGCCATGGATTCTCTTCCGGCTCCATCGTGTAAGAACGTCGTACACTGAATAAAGTTGTTTTCGAAGTGGAACGAAAGCACAATCGCTCGCGGCTGGCAAACGGCGAATCGGGGAGAAGAGGCAAGTTGAACGTAAAACGGCTGCAGGCTGTGTACCGCTACTTGAATCATTGGGCCGAGCCGGTCCACAAATGGCGCACCAGCATGGGCGAGTGCCCGATGTGCGGCCGCAGGCCGTTTTTGTCCATGGGCCCTTCCCCACTGATGACCCGATGCCTCTCATGCGCCGCTACAGCGACTAACCTGTCCTTAATACCCGTAGTGCAGGAGCATGTTGGCGACCGTGCGTCAGCCAAAGACGCCTATGAACTCTCCACCTACGGCGCTACGCTGAAATGGCTGGAGACGCACATGCACTCGACCACGAAAAGCGAATTCTTTGAGGACCACCCAACAGGAACGAGGGTCGAAGGCGTCTTGAATCAGGACATCCAGAAACTCACGTTTCAGGAAGGCTCGTTCGATGTGGTGACGTCTAACCAGGTTTTCGAGCATGTTGCGGACGACGTGGCGGGATACAAGGAGATTCATCGCGTTCTGCGTCCAGGCGGAGCCCTGATTTTTAGCGTGCCGATGTATGACACGCCGTCGACCCTGCAGACTGCCGAACTCAAGGATGGCAAGGTTATGTTTTTCGGCGAGCCCGAATATCACGACTCAAGAATCGGCGGCGCGAAATCGGCCCCCGTGTTTTGGCGACACTCCCAGCGCGACATATGCAGCCGGGTCACGCAGGCAGGTTTCAGCAAAACCGAACTAAAGGACATTTACATAGCACCCTCACAAAGAATCCCGGCGCTGGTTGTTTATGCCGTCAAATGACGGCTCGAGCGGAACCGTCAAACATGAATCGGGCGTGGCTACAATGGCGCTTCGGTCGAAAACCGATCGATTTCATTGGTTGGCAAGGATTACAGCTTGAGGCCACGAATAGTTTTGTCCGGCGTCAACATTCGAGAGGTGGGCGGGCTTTCGGTCTTCCGCGATGCACTGGCGTCGCTGGCGCGAGAATACGGCGAGCAATACGAAATCGTCGCGCTGGTAATGCGCCGCGATCTGTTCGACATCGCAGGAGTCACCTACCTTGAATTTCCTCGAATCATGCGATCATGGCTGTCCCGTCTGCGGTTTGAGTATTGGTCCTCGCGAGAGATCAGCGCGCAATTGAAGCCGAAGCTCTGGCTTTCAATGCACGACATGACGCCCAACGTGTCGGCGGAGATTCGCGCAGTGTATTGCCAAAACCCCTCGCCTTTTTACCGAGCGACCGTTTCCGAATTCTTCCTGGATTGGAGGTTCGGGCTGTTTACGCTTTTCTACAGGTTCCTATACCGGATCAACATCCACGCCAACGATTACGTCATTGTGCAGCAGGATTGGATGCGCACGGACATGATGCGTCTTTACGGACTGCGGAACGTTGTCGTTGCTCATCCAGTGGTGCACCTTCCAAATCCAGTGGAAACCCTGGCGGTCGGGGCAGCGGAGCGGCCCTACCGATTTTTCTATCCCTCATTTCCGCGCACCTTTAAGAATCCAGAAGTGTGCCTGAAAGCGGCGCGGATTCTGGAAGGCCGGGGCTTCGATCAATTCGAGCTCTGGTTGACCTTCGATGGGTCGGTAAACAAATACGCAAGGCAAGTGGTGAAGGAATTCGCAGATGTGCGTACGGTCCGCTGGTTAGGTGTCCTGCCGCGCGAGCGCGTCTTCGACCTCTACGGCGAAACAGACTGCCTGTTGTTCCCTTCCCGCCTGGAGACATGGGGCATGCCGATCACCGAAATGCGCGGCTATGGCAGACCAATCCTGTCTGCTGATCTGGCCTATGCACACGAAAGCGCAGCCGGCTACGAAAAGGTCCGATTCTTTGATCCTGGCGATGCCGAGCAACTAGCCGACCTGATGCATCAGGCCGCAACGGCCCAACCCATCTTCGCCAAAGCGCCGGAAGCCGCAATCGAGGAACCCTACGCCCGCAACTGGTCTGAGCTTTGGGCGCTTCTTCTAGCTCACATTTCCGATGTGAAATTGAGCAACTAGAAGCTGTCTCATAAATGCCAGGTCGCCGACAATCGAAGTCCCTCTGGGGCTAAAGCCCAGTGTTTAAGCTGCCCGTGGACTAAAGAGACTGTGTCGCAACTAGTGCCGCCGCTCCGCGGCTCAATCTGATTTCCCACTTGACCCCGGGCTTACGCCCGGGGCTAACAGAAATTCCGCCGCTGCGCGGCTGGGACGAATGCTCCTTGAGCGTTTTATCCCACCGCAAATTTGGATTCGCGGTTGCGACACAGCTTCTAAAGCCCGCGAGAAATGACGATGATAAACGGCTTAGACGCTGGCCTAAAGGCCAGCTCGTCCACCGACTGGATTTTTCCCGCAGCCTGTGAATCCGTGCCCTTTCAAACCGGATCTATGAGACGACTTCTAGGATTGTGACACCGCTGTACGCCTTCGGAGGGAGTCACGAGCGCATAGGGCGTCATATAAGCTCTGATACGCGCGCGACATGCGCGACGCGGAAATCGCGTCGAGCGACTCTCGGGGAGGCTGCAGTACGGGGACCACTTCCCCTGAGCTGTTCGCATCAAGTGCGGCAGCAACTGCCTGCGGATCATGTCCTGGGTAAATGAAGACTTGGCGGACAAACATGTCCCGAATATGGCGGTGGGGCGGGATGTCCGAGGCGATGACACGGGTGCCGCAGGCGCAACCTTCCAGCAGCGCCATTGGCAAACCCTCGGAAATGGAGTTGGAAATAAGCACATCGCTGGCGCGGAGCAGGTCGGGAACATCCTGTCTCTTTCCGAGGAAGAAGATATTCTTCGCGCCGTCGGCAGCTCGCTCGCACTGGCGACGCAACGGGCCTTCGCCAGCTACTAAAAGCACGGCATTCTCTGACAATCTTGAGCTCCGAAATCCGACAACCCCCTCGACGGGTTGCTTACGGCTGGTCAGACTTCCGGTGTGCAGCACCACCGTCCGCTCCAGCGGCAGTCTCAGCCGCTCGCGCAGAAGCAGCTTTTCGGAAAGACTTGACGGGGGGCGGTAGGTATTCAGATCAATGCCATTGGCGATTACTTCGCACTGCACTCCTTGCGATCGCAACGCCTCGGCGGTTGTTTCCGAGACTGCAACCACTTGATCAAATCTGCAGAGAGAGGCAAATTCGCGCCGCGCCATCCATTTGCCCGCGAAATTGCCGTAGACCAATTGATAGTCGGTCAAAATGTCCGAGTGGATCGTGGAAACCGCGGGAACCTGCAACTCGCATCTGCTGAATAGGACGTCGGCCCGAAAGCCGTGGCAATGAACCAGGTCAATGTTCGAGCCCTGAATCATGTCACGCAGGCGCCGGGCGCCGATCAGGAACGAAGCTGCTCGCGACAGGTTCATCTCCTCGACCGGAACACCAAATGAGTGGAAGTCCTTCAGGGCGCTGTCGGAGGGGTTAGGAGAAAGGGTCGCGACCGTCGCCTGGTAAATGGCGGGATCGTAGCCCCTCACTATGCCTTCCAGGACGTTGGTAGGTCCGCACCGCCAGAGGGTCGAGACAAGGGATAAAACTTTTCGGGGCAAGTAGGAATACCTAAGCACTACGCAATTCGGTTTTCCAGTGAATCAGCCGCATTCGCACCCGGCTTGCGAGCAACATACACCAAATACCCTCCACTTGCACCCCTTCGGATACGCTCGAGGTGACACGTGCTGAGGTTCCGCTTTCCTAATAAAGAGGCGCGCTATACCGACGTGCTATCGAGCTTCGCGTGCTGCAATTCCTTCGCCCTGCGTCCGGCAATTGCGAGGCAGGCCAGATAGATCGCATACGAGATCACGGTATTGACGGCGGCGGCCATGGCACCGTAGCGAGGGATCCCGATCAAGTTCAGAAGCACGTTGCTGGTGGCGGCAACTACGGCGCACACCAGTACCTTGCGCTCCATGGACCATGCGATGTATGCGCTATTGAGGTAAGTCACCAGGAAATCCAAAGGAATGGCGCAGGCCAATACCAGGAGCAATGGAGCCGATTTCAGAAATGCGCGCCCAAATAGAAGGGTGAGCACAGGCGCGCGAGACACTGCCAGCAGCGCCGCAAGCGCGCTGCCCGCGGCAAACAGTGCCAGCAAAATGCGTGGGCGCAACATACGCAGCCGCTCGTCCACTGCCTGCCTCGCCAATTGCGGATAGAGGACATTGGTCAACAGGTAGTAGGTCATTAGCACCTGGCCGAGGATGCGATACGCAGCGCTGTACAGTCCGACCTGGTCGGGACCCGACAGGATGCCCAGCATCAGCATGTCGATGGTCGCGAAGGCCAGGTTGCCCAGCCAAGCCAGACCCATGATGCTGGTGCGACGCCACTGCAGGGCCTCGCCGATAGCCGCCACACCGCGCTCCTGCTCGCCGATCGCCAACTGGTGCCGTTTCCACCATGTCCAGAAAACGATCGCCTGCAAGCTATAGCCGAATAGATTACCGATGAGCAGCCAGGCGAGAACATGTTGGCTGCCGGTTGCGATCACCAGGCAGAGAAGTACGCTACCAGGGACGATCGCCTTGGCAAGGCCGACAAGGCGGAGCTGCTCCCTGCCCCAAGCGGCCCAGTCGAGCGACAAAGCGTACAGCGCACTGATTCCTGCAAACAGCGCGAGGAACACCCTCATGTCGAGGGGCAGCCGAGCCAGCGCGGCATAGCACAGGAACAAGGGCACAGCGGCGGCAGCCATGCCGAGCCGGCGGCGCTGTACGCGGTGCATGATCTCGGAAGCGGAACGAGGAAAGCGGGCCATCAGGCGAGCCCCCACGTGGCGCAAGCCGAAATCGATCAGCGGCTGCAAGCACTGCGAGATCATTTGGGCGAGGGCATAAACGCCAAGAATTACGACGCCAAACTTATGTCCAAGGAATATGACGGTAAGGACACCAAACAGCCTCGCGAGGAACTCTCCCGAGCCTAGCTGAAAGATGTTGCGCAGCAACTGTGTGAAGTAAGACTCTTTGGCCGCGCCAGGCTCCACGTGGTTCTCCCCACCGGGCAAGTAAGATTTCTTTGGTTCTGGTAACCGGCTCAACCGCTACGATCCGCCATCACTTCGCCGAGCTAGGCTTCAGAGGTATCACGAAGTGGAACAAACTCCAGCCGAGGGCAAGCGGCAGTAATAGAAGCACAGACCGAATCAGCGCAGACCCCCATCCCAAGAGGAAACCCCTTGGCATTAACAGGACTTCCGGGAGTACCAGAGCGACCAACACCAGCATTGTGGCATTGCGGCTACGAGCATGCAGGAAGCGGAGGCCCGCGCCAACCAGAAGCGAAATCACAATCACACCGAAAATTCCACCGACCACGTAGGCCTCTGCGACGTAAGCCCCCGAAGTGGCGAAGCCTTGCTCAAACATGTAGGGATTGAGGAAAACCGAGACGTCAAATCCGAACTGCCGCCCACGAAAGTAATTCGACACGTCACTGGAGACGAGCTGAACTTGCAGCTCATGCAACAGGTAAGAAACAACATAAGGTTGAAAAAGGCTTCTATGCACAACAGCGACTTCGGTAACAGCAAGTGACGTGCCTTGCGTGGCGACAAATGCCACGGGGTCAATCGCGGACCGGCCCTCGACGTCTTCTCCAAAACGCGCAAGGCCTACTAGATTCGCCACCACCACCAGCGCGGCAGCCAGAACCACCAGCCGCCAGATGCGGGCAGTTTGTGTGGACTTAATTCTGGCAACATACCACAACGTCAGAATCAGGCTGAAGGTTGCCATGCGCGTACCGGTCAGCAACAGCACGACACTGCTACAGAGGTAAACAACCACCACGGTATAAAGCAGTTTCTTTCTGGTTTCGAAGACGAAGATTGCCACTAGAACAGGAACAGTCAACAACGCCGCAAGCCGGACTACCATAGGAACGCTTGCGGCCAGCCGGCTGTAGTCATTGAAGAAAACTGTGTACCAGCCATGAGCCTGAATATAGCGATAGTAAAGGTAGTTCTTGTAGAGCAGAAAAGGCATGCTGGAAAAGAAAACAAGATATAAGTAAGGTAAATACTGGCGAACGTTACGATCTGTTGGCGGCGGGACCGACCGATAATTCCAGCGGCAAGGCGCATAAATGCATATCGCCGACAGGACAATGCACAACATGACGATGCCCGCCTCGTCCCTCGATATCCCGAATGGGGAGTCGACCATTACTTCCACCATGAACGGATCGGGAATGCTGCCTAAGCAGTAGGCAACCAGCCTGCCTCCCTGGAACAGCATCAGCGTGCACAGGAACAGGAAAACCGGGTGACGGCCCTGGCCGAGGTGGACCCAAGACAGAATAATAAGAGTGGTAAGCAGCAGCACCGTCAGCACCACGGCCCCATTGACTGTCAGCCATCCGGCGAGAAAGCACAAGGTGGCGATGGCAACCACGGTCAGATAGGCCAGCAACTCAAAGACGGAGGTCGGGAGGCGCAACGAGCGGTAGGCTGGGAAGGGATATGCTGGCGCCGCCGAGCTCATAGCACGCCCGGAGTCTCGAGCAGTAACTTCAGATATCGCCCATAGCCGTTATTGGACATCGTTGAGGCCAGGCGTTCGAGTTGCTCTCCGTCGATGTATCCGGCACGATAGGCGATCTCTTCGGGACAGGCGATCTTCAGACCCTGCCGCTTCTCGATGGTCTGGATGAAGGTCGCCGCCTCCAGCAGCGAGTCGTGTGTGCCGGTATCGAGCCAGGCCATGCCGCGGCTCATGATCTCGGCGTGAAGTTCACCGCGATCAAGGTACAGCCGGTTGAGGTCGGTGATCTCCAGTTCGTTGCGGGCCGAAGGCTTCAGGCTGCGCGTCAGCTCCACGACCTTGTTGTCGTAGAAATACAGCCCGGTGACAGCGTAACGCGACTTGGGCTGCCTGGGCTTCTCTTCCAGGCTAAGGGCGCGGCCGTGCGAGTCCATCTCGACCACGCCGTAGCGCTCGGGATCATTCACTGCATAGGCGAACACGGTAGCGCCCTGTTCGCGGTTGGCGGCGGAGCGCAAGGTGCCGGAGAGATTGTGTCCATAGAAAATATTGTCGCCGAGCACCAAAGCGCAGCGTTGCCCGGCGATGAAGTCGGACCCCAGGAGAAACGCCTGGGCGATGCCCTCAGGCGCCGCCTGCACGACGTAGCTGAAGTTCAGGCCCCATCGCGCTCCGTCGCCCAGCAATTGCTCAAAGCGCGGAGTGTCGAGCGGCGTGGAGATGACGAGGATGTCCCGTATGCCCGCCAGCATGAGCACGCTGAGCGGGTAGTAGATCATGGGTTTGTCATATACCGGCAGGAGTTGCTTGGAGACACATTGGGTCGCAGGATAGAGCCGGGTACCTGATCCGCCGGCGAGAATAATGCCCCTTAGCGAAGTGCCGACGTCCATGACTACTCCCCCTCACTGCCGCTGGAGGCGCGGCTTGCGTATTGCGTGTCGATCCAATCGCGATAGCTTCCGCTGGTCACGTCCTGCACCCAGGGCTGATTGGCGAGATACCACGCCACAGTCGTGCGGATGCCCGTCTCGAAAGTCTCCTGTGGGTGCCATCCGAGTTCGCGCTCAATCTTTCGCGGGTCGATGGCGTAGCGACGGTCATGGCCGGGGCGGTCTTTCACGAAACGGATGAGGTTAGCGTGCGGCTTGAACGGTGACTCGGGGAGGAGTTCGTCGAGCACGGCGCAGATGGTCCGCACCACTTCGAGATTCCGTTGTTCGCTGCGTCCGCCAATGTTGTAGGTTTCACCGGTACGCCCGTCGTGCAACACACGGCGAATGGCGGCGCAGTGATCGCCCACAAACAGCCAGTCGCGCACGTTTTTACCATCGCCATAGATAGGCAGCGGCTCACCTTTGAGCGCGTTCAATATGACCAGGGGAATCAACTTCTCGGGAAATTGGAATGGTCCATAGTTGTTGGAGCAGTTGGTGGTCAGCACGGGAAGGCCGTAGGTGTGGAAGTAAGCCCGCACCAGATGATCGGAGGCCGCCTTCGACGCGGCATAGGGACTGTTCGGCGCGTAGGCCGTGGTTTCGCAAAACGGCGAGTCGTTTTCCCCCAGCGATCCGTACACTTCGTCGGTGGACACGTGCAGAAAACGAAAACGCTGTTTGTCGCCGGCGCTCAGGTTCTCCCAGAACAATTTCGCCTCGGTGAGAAGCGAAAACGTACCGTTGATGTTGGTGCGGATAAATTCGTCCGGCCCGAGGATGGAACGATCGACGTGACTTTCTGCCGCAAAGTGGACGATGGCGACTGGCTGAAAGTCGTGAATGATGCGGCGAACAAGAGTGCGATCGTTGATGTCGCCGCGAACAAATTCGTAGCGGGGATTCCCACTCAGCGACGCCAGGTTGGCCGCATTGCCGGCATAGGTAAGGCAATCGAGGTTCACAACCGAGGCGGATTCCTGCTCCAGCCAGTGCAGGATGAAATTGGATCCGACGAATCCGGCACCGCCGGTAACGATGATCGATTGAGTCATAAAGGCACTAAGCCGAGTTTCGCAAGTACTGATGCAGTTGCGCGATTCGCGCTGCTTCACCGGGGTCCTGCTGCATGCGGCGGATGGCCTGCCAGATCAGAACGCCCAGGCAGGAAAGCAGGAACGATGCAGCGGCCGTGACCGCAACGATGAGAAGGCGCTGAGGACTTGATTTTCGTTCCGGAGGGACTGCCCTATCGACAACCTGAACCATGACCGCGTTCTTGGACTCGTCGATGCGGGCGGCCTCCAACTGCTTGCCAAGAAAATCATAGAGAGTCTCGTGGTATCGCAACTCGCGCGCCACACGCAAGTATTCAAGCGTGGCTTGCGGAACCCGGCGCGTCGGCACCTGCAGATTGGCTTCGCCAAAATCGGTCCCGCCTCGCTCCATCTGAGAAAGTTTAGCCAATTGCACCTGCATTTCGGCCAATTCCCGCTCTACCCGCTTAACGTCGGGATTGTCTTCCGTGGCATAGGTCCGCAGCGACTGCAATTCCACCTGCTTGGCCCCAACCTGGGCGCGGAAATCCGCTACCCCGGTGATGAGCGCGCGCGCCTGGGCTTCGGGTTGGATCAGTCCCGTTTTTTCCTGGAACAGTTTTAGCGCCAACTCCGCCTTCGACAGGTCCTCCCGTTCCGACACCAGCTTTTGCTCAAAGAAAACACGGCGTTGAGCCGCCTCGGTGAGCGCAAGGTCCTGGTTCAGAACACGCAGTTCATCCACCCAGGCATTGGCAATATCCGCGGCACGCTTTGGATCACGGTCGCTCACCTGGATCGAGATCAGGCCTTCTTTTTCGAGATTGATCTCGCTCCGCTTCTCCAGGATCTTGCGGGCGTCCTGGTAGCGCTTGACGTAGTACGACTGGCGCAGATCAAAGCGGTTGACCAGCGCGTCCTCGACGGTACGGCTTTGCAGCATCGCTACGAACACGTCGGCCGGATTTTTGAGTCCCAAGTCACGAAGATCGAGCGCGGCACCGCCTCCGACTTGCCCGATCAACGTGCTCAATACGGACTGGTTTTGCTGAGGGGGCAAGATCGTAGCGGTCGCCGTATACATTTTTGGAGTGACGAAGACGATGAGCGTCGCCAGGAGTGTAATCGCGCCAGTGATTTGCAGGATCCGCTTCTTCTCCCGCGCTAAGACCAGCAGAATTTCAAGGAAGTCAGCCTGTCCGCTGTTCGGACTGACGGATGCGGTTGCGCCTGTCATCGCTGCTGGCTGGGGTTCAGTCATTAGATCTCAAGTAAGACTGCCGACGTCTGCTTTCTGCGGAAGTGGAATCGAGGTCCAGATTAAATTTCCGCGTCTACGGGCTAAGCACCTTAATTGCGGCTGCCGCCAGTCCGAAATTGAACAGGATGGACGACCAGTCCTTTAATCCGCGCACAAACGAGCCCTTGTCGTTCTGTTCGGGTACGATTACCGCGTCACCTGGCATCAGAACCATCCCATCAAAGCCTCCCGACCAAAACGTCGAAGACGCGTCCTTGTTGACCACTCCACCATTGGCGCGCACCACGAAAATCCTTCCCTTGTCGGCGTCGCGAGTAGGACCCCCAGCATTGCGCAGATAGGAATTCACCGTCGTCCCTGGAATGCGCAGAAATGATCCCTGGTTATAAACCTCACCGATGACGGTCACGGTGGCCGGGATACTGGGCACGTAGAATTCGTCGCCATCCTCCAAGGCCAGGTCCGGAATAGCGTCCACCGACGAATCATCGGGATGCATGTTCAGGACGATACGGCCATCCGGTTGGATACGGCGCAAAAGATCCAGACTCTCCCGTTCCGCCTCAATGCTGGCCTTTGCGGATGCCAGCTCGCTGGTGGTGGTCGAACTGGTGGCCAATTGTGCCGCCCGACGGTCGAGGCCGCGCTCGTCTTCCGCAATCAACTGGTTCAACCTTTTCTGTTGCTCGACTCGCACGGATTCGCGGCTGAACTGCGCACCATAGATATACGCGGATGGGGTCAGGCCGCCCGCTTCCCGAACTAGTTCACGCAGTCGCTGACCTTCTTTCACGCGGTAGACTCCAGCCGCCCCGAACTCGCCGTCCAGGCGAATGAACTTAGTCTGCTTCACCTCGGGCACGCGCAAATCGGATTGCGAAAAAACGGTAACAATGTCGCCGGGTTGCAGAGCTACGTTGTTTGCGGCGTCACGCTCCAGCACTGCCTTGCCCAGGTTGAATGGAATTAACCTCGTGGAGAGGTCTAGCGGGTCCATGCGCTGCACGACTGCGTAATCCCAGTTGATGTCAGGCGAATTGCGACGAACATCGTTCTGCGCTGCCGACGGCTTGGCGCCCGGCACCTGCGATTCCAGGGTAACTTGGTTTTGCTGCTTGTAGTAATCGCGCGTCACCAAAAAATCGCGACTGGGAATCAGATCGCCGACCCGCATGCCTTCGTGCCACGGATATCGTCCCGGGGTGGCGACGTTGCCGCGCAAAGTTACCGCATTCTCAAATTTGGGGGACAGCGGTGTCACATTCAACACGTCACCGTCCTTCATTGGGCGGGCCAGTCCGGCCGCATCCAGCGCTACTTCCTCGACCCGTCGCGAACTTCGGTTTTGAATCTCTTCGACGAAAACCTTGCCACCGAACGCTGTATTGCTCAATCCCCCAGCCATGGCAAACAATTCGGCCATGTTGGTTTCGTCTTTCAATTCATAAATCGCGGGCGTATTGATTTGGCCTCCGAGCGCCACCTGGGGACCGACCGGCAGGAAATAGACAACGTCCTCCGGGAGCAGCGGCACGTCGCGTGACTTGTCGCCCTTGATCAGGAGATCGTACAGGTCGAACTCAGTCACGACTTTCGCTCCCCGTTTTAATTGAATGCGGCGCATGGAACCTGTGGAAGACGGCCCACTCGAAGCGAATACGGCATTGGTCAGAGTGCTGAGAGAGCTCACTGTGTAACGCCCGGGCTGGCTCGCCTGGCCAACGACAAAAATGTCAATCGAGCGGAGATCACCCATGGTGACGTTGAGATCAAAATTCTGGTAGATGCGGCCAATCTGCGCGGTCAGGAATCCGCGCAGTTGGTCGAACTTGAGTCCAGCGACATTGAGATTACCGACCTTCGGAACAAAAATACTTCCATTGCGGTCAACTCTGGCGTGAATGTCGAGATCGATCTGCCCCCAGGCACGAATCAGCAATTCGTCACCGGGTCCGGTGACGTAGTTAGCGCTAACGGGTATACGGTCAACCGGGGCAAATGTCGAGGGAACATTGTCGAACAGGCTGGCTCCATAAATCGGCAACACGTAGCCCAACGATTGCGCAACAAACTGCTGGAAATCCGCAAGTACCGGGGTCTTGGGCGAAGGTTGCGGCACGCTCTGGCGAGCTTTGACCGTGCCGTTGGGCAAGGCTATAGCTGGCTCGGATGGCTGACTTTGCGGGCTTGTGGATGGGACCGATGTCAACGGCACACCGGTCTGGCACGTAGAATCTTTGGGGCATGGATTTGACGGTCCGTTTCCGACTTGCGCCAAAACGGTCCCGGACAGAAGGCAGACGAATAGCACGATCGACGCGAGCCGAACACGACCTCGAGCATGGAAATGCAAGATTCTCGCAACCCTCCTTTGACAGGTTATTAGCTTAGCCCAATAGGGTAACATCACCGCAACCCAAAAATGGCATGCGATGTGCCCGGCGCGACAAACTCCTGATGCGTTCTGGTCGCCGACCAGGGTTTCGGCACTATAATTATTGAGAACGAGATCCGGTTCCCACTACTTTCTCTCGGGCGGCGCCCGATTTAAAAATGCAAATAACCGTAGCGCGCGGGCAAGGTCACTTCCAAAACCCTCGGGTGATATGCCACGCAATACTCGGGTAGGCCCCACGGTGCTGACAGCCTTGTCCATGGCCATGTCGCCAGCCCTGTTCGGATGCTAATAGGGCTGCAAAAATAATCGCGTCACTCCTCCGAATTGACGCCGTCTTGACGTGAGCGTTGTAGATAGGGGTTCGTCTGTATTGGATGATGCACCAGGGATCGGATTATCAGCAGTGGGTTAAGTTCGGTTCGCACGCGGACAGCCCGGAAACCGCCATGGTGTGCAGTAGAACACCGAGAGATTGATTGGGCGTCCCGCTCCTCTTCACAGAGGAGTTCAAACTCGTAATCATGATCGAATGGCGACCGAAGAGAGGCATAGGTGGGACCGAGTTTCCTGGCCTGATAGGATTACGATGCCAATACCTATCCGCCGCCGAACAGATTTCCAGATCACTTCCGATGCCGACCCTCCACCCAGAACACCGAAGAGTACTTCAGCATCGCCAACAGAGCTCCAGTCACACTCAGATTGCCGGCCAAAACAAACTTGAAACAAAAAGCTAGCGGAGAAACGGGATCCTGCCAGCGCCTGAACAAGCGAATAGCCGAGAAGAAACACCCCTACAAATCTTTGATTAACAAGAGTTCACCATGCAGCAAAATGGTGTCTCAAACCTGTGAAGTTGGGACCGAACCGCGATGTGAAACGGCGACGGAATGGAGCGCCAAGCCTTGGGCGGGACAAATCGGGTAGATTCTATAGTTGATGGGAAGATTCTTTACTTCCAAAACCAGCCCGGATGATCACCGGTTTTCGTCCAATGCCGACATGGCACGCAGATACCGCGTGCGCACATTGCTAGTGTGCGTCATCCTGCAATGCGTCCTGTACGGTCTGAATCTAAAGCTTCTGCCGATGTGGGGTGACGAGACCTTTACGGTGGACAGGGGTGCCGAGACCCCCGTGCGAATCATCGAGACTGTCCGCGAGGATATTCATCCGCCCCTCTATTTCCTGCTGGCCCGTTGGTAGACCCACGTTCCCATCGGTTCCGATCCTCTGGTGCGGTTGCGCGCTCTGTCTGTGCTTTTTGCGATATTGACAACAGTCTTCATCGACCGGCACTGGCTGCACGATGCTCCTAAAAACTTGCGCAACTGGTTTCTCCTCTTCTGGACCTTCTCGCCTTGCCTGCTGCTTTATGGCCGTATGGCCCGGTCTTACAGCATGCAGATATTTTTCGCGGCAGTGGCAATCTGGTACCTCCTACGTTGGGTTGAAGATGCCAACGGATGGAAGAACCTGGCGGCATTTGTGGCTGCTCTCACTGTCCTGCTTTATACACACTATCTGCCGGGTATCGCCGTCTGGGCGGGAGCGAACCTGTTGTTGGTGATGCGGCTGCGCCGTCGGCGTTCGATCTGGAAAACGTGGCTGCTGCCCAACGTGCTTGTGGTTATTCTCTACCTTCCGTGGCTGATAGCGCTCATCGGAGCGCTTGGCCAATGGCGGCACACTCAGGCTTACTCCCTCATCGGCAACCCCTGGGTCGAGCAGCTTCTGAAGCTCTGCTCCTGGTTCTATTCCTTCACTTTCGGCGAATCGGTTCCTATCTGGCTGCTGCCGGTTACCCTGGTGCTGGCTCTGCCTTGCCTGTGGTTGCTTGTCTCCGGAGCACGATCGGGGCGTGATTGGCGCTGGCCTACATTTCTCGCCGCGGCTCTCGCGTTTCTTGGCGCAACCCGCTGGGTATCGTATCCCTTCATGGGGGCGCGACTTCTGTTTCTGCTGCCTTTGTTTCTTCTCACCCTGGCGGCAGGAGTGACGACAAAGGGCCGCGTTGGGACAATCCTGGGAGTGATCCTGCTCGCCGTAAATTTGGCAGGCCTGTGGGCTTATTACGACGGAAGGGACATCTTAAATGCCGGCTATTTGGTGCCCAGTCAGCGCATCGCCACGGACATTGTCCTGCATTCGAGGGGCGAGGGAACCGTCGTCTGGATCGACGAACTGAGTTTCGACGGCAGCGCACTCGAGTACTATCTGCCCAAGGACTTTCGCATACGCTGGCTGACGTCGCCCGAATCGGTGGGGGCGGCTCGTGCTGAACTCAGCGCAAGCTCCATCCGCCACGTTTGGTTCGTGCGCAGTTCCCGCGACATCTCGCCGGGGCACATATTCGAGAAACTCGAATCTCAGATGATGCAGAAATGTAGCCAGCATACCCTGTACTCTTACGTCCCGTTTTCGCCGGTCCACCTGGCAGTCCTGCGAGTAATGGCGCTTCTGCGTCACCAGGACGAAAGCCAACCTCGGCGGTATCTGTGCGAGGTGTGGGAATTTCAGGATCCCCAGTGAGTGGGCGCGATGTTGCCCTATCCGTCGTGGCAAGGTTTTCGCGACCGCGAAAGAATCGCCGGTTTTTCTATTGCCTGGCAAGAATGGCCGAGCCGGCGCTGGCGGATATACCCTAACCTGCCGGTCACGATTCTTGTGGCGATCGGCTTCACATGAAAGAGCTCATTTGCAGCCGATTAGCGGCGAATCTTGGGGATTGCGCCGGGGGGACGGGCAAACCGGAATGTATGGTCCGCGACCGCGTCGCAAGCGAAAAATGAGAGTGACAACAGTTTGGTCTGCGCCAATGTATACGGCCTTCGTTGGAGCGCGAAGCTCCTGGCCTTGATGGAATGCGCTGCGCCCTCGTCCTACTTAGTTAGGCAGTCTTTATAGACTTTTCCGGTTGACAGGTTTCGAGAGCGCCGGGTTCGACCGTTGTGCCATCTCATGCTTCGCCAGCAGACCTGGCAGAAATCATCAACTCCGTAGTAGCCGCTGGGCTGTAGATGTGGGAATCGCGTATGCGA
>DATBZX010000094.1:0-3318 GCA_036512955.1 Terriglobales bacterium | reverse complement strand
CGTTTTGTGTGCAGCGACATGTGGAAGCCCTACTTGCAAGTCATCGCGGCCCAGGCCGGGCAGGCTTTGCACGTGCTGGATCGGTTCCATATCACGAGCCATTTGAATCAGGCGGTGGATCAGGTGCGCCGCGCCGAGAGCACACGTCTGCGGGCCAAAAGCAAGAAAGCCGCCCAGCGGCTCAAGCATATGCGCTGGGTATTACTACGCCGCGGCAGCCGGGTACGCGGGCGGGTTCGGCAAAAGCTCAATGCCCTGCTGGCCAGCAAACTGGCCACCGCACGGGCCTGGGATTTGAAGGAGACCTTCTCCTATTTCTGGAAGTACAAATCCGTGATCTGGGCCGGTGGCTTTCTCGACTATTGGTGCGCCCGGGCCATGCGTAGCCGTCTGGAACCGATGAAAAAGGTGGCCCGGATGCTACGCGCCCATGAGCCGCTGATCCTGAATTGGTTTCGAGCCAAAGGAGAAATCTCCAATGGCGCCGTTGAGGGTCTCAACAACAAAATCCGAGTGGTTACCAGACGATCCTACGGCTTTCGTACCTACAACCTGAATCCGGCGTGAAAATGACCGCTTTCAGGGTTGGAGGGGCTTCACCCTGCGGATTTTCGCCAGCATGTCATTGGCCAAGTCCTGTAGCATCGGCGACTCCCTGAGCCGCAGGACGGGGCGATTCTGAGGCCGAGTCAGTTCTCCTGGTAACAAGAAAAGCTTGTAGCGCAGCTTCGTGAGCGTCAGGTTTTGCCACGACTCCTGCAAACAATTCCGCTGAAACGCGGTGACCAGATTGTACGCCAGCCGAATGATTTCCAAGTACAACGCATTGGCCGCAAACGACGCGGTGGGAATCTTGCGCAACGCGAAATCTTCGCGCAGTTCGCCTATCCGCGGCTCCATGCCGGCACGGCCGTCATAGAAGTGCCAGATGCCGGCGGGCGTGAGAGACATGTTGGTGACCCAGGCGCGATAGACATAACGCCCAAGGGTGAACAGCGTTGTTTGTGCTTCCTCTTCCGGAATGAATCGTCGCGCCACCACGAAACGACGGGCCTGCGGCCAACCATGAAGACGATGCTCGAAGTCGGCCATCTCCCAATCACGGTTGACAGCTTCGTAGCGCAGTCCCGGCAGCAAGCGCCGGAAGGCGGAGGTCAACCGGGCCACTACGGCGTATTGCGTGGGGCGGGTTTCAAGAGCTTGGAAGACAGGGTGGAAACCGAAGCCCGCATCCGCCCGGACGCGGAGTTCACGAATGTCCGGTGGCACGTTGGCAAAGCAGGTGTTCAACAGTTCGACACTGCCCTCCCAGGTCCCCGCATTGCCGGGACGCAGTTCGGTGTCCCATAGGTAGGACGAGTTGGACTCGATACACAGCAGGGGGTTGTAGGATCGCTTGCCTCGATACCGGGGATTGTAGCCGACGGCGGCCTGCTCCTGGCGACCAAACACGGTGACCACCGTGCTGTCGAGATCAAAGATTAAGCGGGATCGGTGTTCGGGTAGGTGGACGAAGTTCTGCAGCAGTCGGTCGTTCACGCGGTGCATCTGTTCCCAAAACGAGTCAGGGGCGTGGAGTAAGAAGCGGCGCAAAGTCTGCGGATCGGGAAAGCTCGGCAGACCGGTCAGGTATTGGAAGGTGCCGTTGGAACGTAAGAACGACGCAGTTTCCAAACGATCCAAGCCCAGCACCAGGGGGTACACCAGAGCGAGTATCATCTGGGACAGGCTGTAGCGGTGATTGCGCCTGGGGTAACTCAAGTGCCGTGCCAGGAAATCGCGCAGTTGCAGCAGTTGAAGAAATTCGTGAAAGAAGTAAACGCCACCGAAGTGCGTCAGACCCCTATGATCAAAGGCGATTCTAAGATTTCGCGGCGACCTGCGCATCCTGAGCCTTACCTCACCAAAAGTTAGGTAAGGCTCAGGATACCAAAATCGCCTCTGATGGCCGCCAATTCGCCTCTTGGCCCACGTTTCGCGAGGGGGAATGCGCCGGATTCAGGTATGAGGGTATTAATGAAGAGAAGGCAATCGGGAAGTTCGACGGTGCTCTTCAGAAGCTGTTCCTTGAAACGCAGGGAGATCGTCTTCAGAAGGACTGGGATGCGATCCGCAACAATCTGCATACCTTGGATTTCTTCCACTGCTGTCCGGGACAGGAGTTCTCAATTCCAGCCAATGCACAGCATTCAGAGTAGTTAAGTGGGTTTTTGAGATTTTTCGATTTCAACTTTTTCTGAACTTGCACTCGCTTGCAGGGCGATCTGGGCTCCCTTTGACGATTGCCGACAATGAGGAGTGAACCTTGGCCAGACTGTTTTCTCTCAGCTCATGGAGCATCTTCCCCGGTACGAGTTCCAGAAGTGTGTAAGCCGATATCACGGTGATCATCAGCAGAAGCGCTTCTCGTGTTGGGACCAGTTTCTAGCGATGGGCTTCGCTCAGTTCACTTATCGCGAAAGTCTGCGTGATATTGAGGCATGCCTCTCCTCGGTCGGCGGCAAACTCTACCACATGGGCTTTCGAAGCAAGGTGGCGCGCTCGACTTTGGCAGACGCCAACGAGTCACGCGATTGGAGGATCTTCGCGGATTTTGCGCAGGTCCTCATCGCCACCGCCCGGCCGTTGTACGCCGGCGATCCAATCGGGATCGACTTGGACGCGAGTTTGTACGCGTTCGATTCCACCACCATCGACCTGTGCCTTTCGCTGTTTCCGTGGGCCAAGTTCCGCAAACACAAGGGCGCAGTCAAAATGCACACGCTGCTGGACCTGCGTGGCAATATCCCAACGTTTATCGGCATTACAGACGGCAAAGTGCACGACGTCAATATGCTCGACGAGATTCTGCCAGAGGCCGGGGCGTTCTACGTCATCGACCGCGGCTACCTGGATTTCGAGCGCCTTTATGTCTTCACGCTCAGCGCGGCCTTCTTCGTCGTGCGCACCAAATCCAACGTCTTGCTCCAGCGCCGCTACTCGCATCCGGTGGACAAGACGACTGGAGTCCGATCCGATCACACCGTCATCCTGACCGCCATCGACTCCGCCATAGCCTACCCGGACCCACTGCGACGCATAAGTTATCTGGATGTACCAACAAGGAAACGTTTCAAGTTTCTTACCAACAACTTCACGCTTCCGGCACTTACTATCGCGCAGATCCACAAGTCGCGATGGCAGGTGGAATTGTTCTTCAAATGGATCAAGCAACACCTGCGGATCAAGGCCTTCTATGGTACCAGCGAGAACGCGGTGAAGACCCAAATCTGGATTGCGGTCTCGGTCTACGTGCTGGTGGCTATCGTCCGCAAGAGG
>DATBZX010000093.1:0-11062 GCA_036512955.1 Terriglobales bacterium | reverse complement strand
GATCCTCGAAGCGTTGATGGCGCCACTGTTCGTAGTGTTCTATCAACTGCGCTCGGTCGGGCCAGTGTGGCAGCTCGTGGTGGTTGCGTTGCTGGGAACCTGGGCGCTGGTGGTCAATGGAACGTTCTTTGCAGCGATGTCGATCCGTACCCGCAACCGCGAGATTATGTTGCCGCTGATCCTCTTCCCCATCTCGATTCCAGCACTGGTGGCGATGGTGGATTCGACTACCGGCATTTTGACGGGTGAGTCGTCCCCGGATTTCTGGATCAAGTTGCTGCTGGTTTACGATGTCGTCTTTACCGCAGTCTGTCTGCTGCTTTTCGAAAGTGTGTTAAACGCCGAATGAAAGCTGTCATCTGGATTTTCATACTCATTACAGTCGCTCTGCTGGGATATGGCCTGTACCAGGCTCTGGTGGTGGCTCCCACGGAGCAGACCATGGGCGAAGTGCAGCGCATCTTCTACTACCACGTGCCCTCGGCGTGGGTGGCGTTCACGCTGTTCTTCGTCAACTTCATCGCGTCCATCGTTTATCTCTGGAAGCGCAGCGCCGGCAGCGATGCCATCGCGGTTGCGTCCGCGGAGGTGGGAGTGGTGTTCTGCACCGTGGTGTTAATCACCGGGCCGATCTGGGCGCGTCCGGTGTGGGGAATCTGGTGGACGTGGGACGCGCGCCTCACAACCACGCTGGTGTTGTGGCTGATTTACGTCAGCTACCTGGTATTGCGCCGCTTTGCCGCGGGCAGCCAGACGCAGGTGCTTTCGGCTGCGCTGGCGATCTTTGGCTTCGTGGATGTGCCCATCGTGTTCATGGCGATTCGTTGGTTCCGCACACAACATCCATCGCCGGTGATTGGGGGAGGCGAGGGTTCCGGACTCGATCCCACAATGTGGCATGCCGTGTTGTGGAACTGGCTGGCTTTCTCCTGCCTCGCGTTGCTGCTGGTCGTGGTCCGGTATCGCTTGCAACTTATGGAAGAAAACGTGGAAGCCGCGCACGCGCAGTTGGCTCTCCAGGGAGGTGCGAGATGACGGGACCGGTAGCATTGAAGGCTGCATACGTTGTGACCTGGGCGATCCAGTTCGGATATCTGGGCTATCTGCTCAGCCGGTATCGCAAAGTGCGCGAGGAGATGAAGGACCTCAAGCGGTCTTCGTGAGGAGACTGGCGTGAACAGCGAAAAACGCGGCATCCTGCGAGTGATCGCAGCGGCCAACTTCATTTTCTGCGGACTTTTTGTGGTGTTCAGCCTGCCGTTCCTGTGGCACCAGATCCAAGTTTTGCGGACCTGGCCCGAGGTTCAGGCGCAAGTGCTGCGCAGCGAAGTGGTGAGCGAGCCGTCGGCGGGCCACGAGATGTTGTATCGGGCCAAGCTGCAAGTGCTCTACACCGTCAGCGGGAATCCCATCACCTCCGACCTGACCAGCTTCGAGAGCACGAATTACGAAGCCACCCTACAACGAGTCGAGCAGTTCCCAGTTGGCAGCCACCACCCGGTTCGATACGACCCGGCGAATCCGAATCAGGCGCGCATCGGCGCAGGCTGGAACCGGACGTTCTTTGCTCTGCCTCTGATAGTGCTGTCGATAGCGGCCTTGTTTCTGTGTGTCGGGGCGGTGTTCCTGGCCGTAGCAAAAGCCGCGTCATAGGTACCCCTCCCCCTTCCGCCGATCTTGAAAACAAAGGGTTTATAGCACGAGTGTGCGCAAGTTCGTGCAAACAAATATAGTTATATCTAAAGTCCTAGGAACAAAGGACTTAGAACGACAACATTGTTGCAGCGCCCGGAGGACCTGATTTTACTTTCTAGTTATCAAAGATCGGTGATGGCCCGCACCCATCGGGGTAGCACTGGCAAGAGACACCAATCCCTCGCCTCACGTAGATGGTTTACAGAGCAGGAAGCGGAACGGGCAAGGACTTGGGACACAGGAGTGTGTGACAACGAGGGCTATTTTCGTCACGCAGCAAATGACGCTCGGGTTCACGCCTTCGCTAGATTGTGGCGCCCGTTAAAACGGGTTCGGAGTTATTTAAGAGGGCCGATATCCGCGGGCTCACACCCATGGCTAGTACAAATTCCGCCCTGCGGGCTCACTACACGAACCGATGGCGGTCAAGGGCGCGTTACGATTTCGCAGGCGGTTCTGCGGAGTTGAGTTGGTCGAGCTCGGACTGGGCGCGGTCGCGCTCGCGGGGCATGTTGAGTTCGGTGAAGAGGGCGAGGGCCTGTTGGAGCTTCTGTTTTTGAGCGACGCGATGGTAACGAGCTGCCTCTAGATTGGACCACTGCCCGTAACAATACCCGAGGTCCCTTTTCAGACCCAGCGCAATGCAGATAGACTCGCATTCTTGGAATAGAGGCAGAGCCTGCGTGAGTTGTCCTTGTTTTACCAAGAACATCGCCTGGTTGCCGTAGCTGCGCTGCAGTCCGTCCTGGTCTCCCAACTCCAGGCAGATGGCTTCTTGCTTCTTGAGCAGTCCCATCGCGTCTTCCATCTGGCCCCAATCTTCTAGGATCCCCGCTTGGTTGCCGTAGCTGACCTGCAGTCCGTCCTTGTCTCCCAGTTCCAGGCAGATGACTTCCTCCTTCTTGTGGAGGGCCATGGCCTCCTCCAGCCGCCCCCCACGTTTGCAGGATCAGCGCCTGGTTGCCGTAGCTGCGCTGCAGACTGTCCTTATCGCCGAACTCCAGACAGATGGCTTCTTGTTTTTTGTGCAGGGCCAGGGCCTCCTCTAGCCGCCCCCAGTCTCCGAGGATGAGCGCCTGGTTGCCGTAGCTGCGCTGAAGCGCATCCTTTGCCTCAGGATCATTGCGCCCGCCCCAGAATGACTCTTCCTGCTGCAAAATCCGCAGTGCTGTATCCATCTCGCCGATTCGCTGGGCAGTTGCGAATCCACGGAAGGTTACCGAAGCTTGGCGAGTGCTTTCTTTGTTTGTCCATAGGAATTGAGACGCTGGAATGATCTCGTCGAGGCACTCGCGGCACTCCCGCCAGCGCGTCTCCCAATCCTTGAATAAATTCTCAAGTGCCGTCGCATGGCGTTCTTGCAACTCAACGAGACCGTCGGTGCCGGCGAGCACCCGCAGTTGCGCGCGTAGCAATGCGTGCAACTGGAAGCGCTGGCGTTCGCTGTCGAGAACGCGCAGCAGGGAGCCGCGCACGAGTGCGTTCGCGGCCTCGTCGGCGTCGTCATCGGTGAGCTCAGCGATCTGAGTGGCGAGCGGCAGCCAGAAGCTCTCCTGCAAGCAGACGGCGCAGGCGGCCAGCAGCTTTTGCTCGCGCGGGGGCTGCGACTCAATGGCGGTGCGGAAGAGGGCATTCACGTCTTTCGCGCCGTCGGCCAACTGATCGAGTCGCAGCTTGAAGACGGCCTTGCCGAGACCGCTGGCCTCGCGGCCACGCAACAAGCTGGTGCCCACGGCGACGGCGATGGGCAGCATCTCGACGCGGGTGGCGAAATCGAGCAGCGGCTGGCGGTGCTGGTCCACCTGCTCGCGGCTGAACACGGGATCGAGGTAGGTGTGGAAGAGTTCTTCGGCTTCGGAGGCGGTGAACTTCTCCACCTCGGAGGTCTGCTTTTTGGGGGTGAGGCCGGGCAGCGACTTGAGGCGCGAGGTGTAGAGCACGGAGCAGGCGGGGCCGGGCTCCAGTTGGGTAACTTCGATTTTGCCCTCGCCGTTGGGCCAGACGTCGTCGAGGACGAGCAGCGACTGGCGCTGGCGCAGCCATTGTCTGGCGGCGTCGCGCTGCTGATCGGGCGCGAGGGTCTTGACGTCGATGGGCAGGCGCTCGACCAACTCCGCGGTGATGGCGTCGAGCGGGCGCTGGCCGCAGGTCTGGAAGATGACGGCGTCGAAGTCTTTCTGGGCGTCCCAGGCGAACTGCAGGGCGAGGGTGGACTTGCCGGTGCCGGGCTCGCCGTGGAGGAGGAAGACCATGGGCTCGCCGGAGAAGGTGCTGCGCAGTTGCTGGAGATAAGGGCCGCGACCGACGAAGTCCTGGGGGCGATACTCGGGCAGTCCGAGGAAGCGCTTGACGCTCTCGCGCTGCTCGAGCCAGGCGACGGTTTGGCGAAGGGCTTCTTGCGGGTCGCGGCTCGCGTCGACGAAGTTCTCGGTGCGCAACAGCTCGGGCAGGGGGTGGTCGCGCAGCATCACGATGCCGAGGCGCGTCTTTTGCTCAGCCACCCGGCGGGCCAGAACGGAGGTCCATTCCTTTTCGGTCCATTTGGAGGCGGCGGCGTCGGGCGACCAGATGAGCAGCGCGACATCGCACCACTTGAGGCCTTCTTCAATTTTGCTGACGAAATTTTCGAACTTTCCGACATCAACCTCACACAGCCACGCTTCGGAGCGCGCGCCGATGATGGCGGCGGCGAGCTGCTTCGCAAAGTCGGCGTCTTTGGTGCTGTGCGAGAGGAAGACTTTCATGGCGCTGCGAGGGTTACACGCGAAGGGTAGCAGAGTGGGGTTAGGGAGTCAGCAGGAAAGCTCGGGATTCCGGGTTAGCGCCGGGAAGTACCTCGGGCAGTCGGCCTCAAGGAGGGCAATCAACCCTGAGTTCCCTACTATTTTTAGTCACTTGCGAGCGAGGGTTAACCCTTGCGTGGCACATAATTATGGAGTGCGCGGAGACTCTGCGGAACTTTTCCGCAAGGCAGGGTGAAATACTATTGGAAACGACATCAGCTTCATCGCCGAGGTGGCGTTGCTGACCGAGCAAACCGACGAACAGCTCCTGACTTTGGCGCTGGACGGAAACGAAGACGCCTTCACCGCCCTCTACCGGCGGAGGCAGGGCCCTGTCTATCGTTTCGCCCTGCACATGAGCGGTTCGCCGCAGGTGGCCGAGGAAGTCACGCAGGACGTGTTCATGTTCCTGCTGCAAAGGGGCCGCGGGTTCGACCCTTCGCGCGGAGCCGTGGGCGCCTATCTCTTCGGCGTGGCAAGAAATTATGTCCGGCGCGCGATGGAGAAGAGCCATTCTGAGGCGATGATGACGACTCCTGCCGAGGACGACGATCCACACTTGGTCACGGATTTCGATCCGGTGAGCGATATCGCGCGGGGCCAGACGTCGAGAGTGATTTGGAAGGCAGTCCTGTCGTTGCCAGAGCATTACCGTGAAGCTGTCGTGCTGTGCGATCTGCAGGAGTTGAGCTATGCCGAGGCCGCTGAAGCCCTGGGATGCGCCATCGGGACGATTCGTTCGCGCCTGCATCGAGCGCACGAAATGCTGGTGAGAAAGCTGCAAAACTCGGCCCCCGCGTTGGCGGGGTTTTCGGGTGATGCCGCGAGGTGCTTGTCATGACATGCCGTGAATTTATTGAGAGTGCGGAATCTCTGTCGCCGTTGCAGTTGAAGCTCATGGAATCAAAAAACGAAAACCTGTCGGCCCATGCCCGCGAATGTTCCGGCTGCGGCAGGTGGATGGAGTCGCAGCGGCTGCTGGGTGGGGCATTGCAAGTCCTGCGCGCCCAGACGGCGCAGCGCGAAGCCTCTCCGAATGTCGAGTTGGCAGTTCTACAAGCGTTCCGGGCGCAGGGCTTCGAGCCGGTAGCGGATGTCGCGCCTCATCGGGCGGCGCCTGCGGCGTGGCAACTCAGCCGCTTCTTCGAGGTTGGCGCTTATCTGGCAGTGGCGGCTGCGCTCATTGTCGGGCTATTTCTGGGGGAACGGATGTGGCGCGACAGACAGGCTCCGCCAGCGCAAGCTCAAGTGCAGAAAACGCCGGCGCCGCAAGCGCCAAAACTCTCTGACGACAAATTGCCGGAACGCCTGCGAACCGAGACCGCGCAGAAGTCAGCCAATTCCGCGGGGAACACGGGCCCGATTGCCAGCGCGAAACGGCCGCAGGTTGCCGATGCGAAATCCGTCGCCACTACAATCGACCGGCAAGGCTTCGTGGCAATGATGCTGTGCGATCCCTTGATCTGTTCAGGGGAAGAACAGGTCATTCGCATGGAACTGCCGGGGAACGCATCGACCTCGGCGGATGGCAATGGCAACCAGCCGGTAATCGCGGACGTGGTCGTCGGGGATGACGGCCTGGTGCGCGCCATGCGAATTGTGAACCAGTGAAATGCAAGTGAAGGGACGTGAGGTTGAAGGTATGAACTCCACGAAATTCGGGATACTCAATCCAATAGTAGTGATAGCTCTGGCCCTGTTGGGAACTACCGCGGTGATGGGGCAGTCGGCTCCGCCGCCTCCTCCGCCACCACACGACATGATGATGATGCACGGCCCCGGCCCTGGTGGAGGCATGATGGCCGGCGAGTTTGGCGAGGGCAAGACCATTACGGGGTCGCCTCTCAGCGGGGACATCGTCACTAGCCGTGACACGACGCTGGCCGACGGCAATCGCATCCACAATGAATCGACCACGAAAGTCTATCGCGATGCTCAAGGACGGGTTCGCCGCGATGTGGGAGTAGATCTGGCGACACCGGCAACTGGCAACGTAAAGCGGAGCATGGTAGTGATTAGTGACCCACCGGCGGGAAAGCGCTACATGCTGAATCCCGACAATAAGACGGCCCGCGAAATGCCGATGCATGGCCCCAAGCACCAAGGTGAAGAACACATGAAGGCCATGGGCGGACCTGCCGAGCCCGGACCTATAACCAAGGAGCAAATGGGTACGAAGTCAGTGAACGGGATTCAGGCGGAAGGGGTTCGCGTGACCCGCACGATTCCCGCGGGAGCGATCGGCAACGACAAGCCGATTGAAGTCGTCACCGAGCGCTGGTACTCAACTGACCTGCAGATCGCAGTGATGACGGTGCACACCGATCCGATGATGGGAACGGTCACGACCAAGCTGGTGAATGTGACGCGCGGAGACCCGGATGCTTCCCTGTTCCAGGTCCCGTCGGATTACAAAGTTGAGGTTGGCAAGCCCAACGAGCCCATGTACATGCCAATGAAGCCGTAGGAGCTTTTCGCTGGAATCATCAGGCGGGGACCCGGTCAGGGTTCCTGCCTTTTCTATGATTAATGCCCTGCCAGTTTCCCGGAAGCCCCCCCGGGCGACCGGGATTTTCCCCACCGGCAAGTTTCTCCTACTCGTGATCCGCACAAGTCCGAATCTACAGGAATTTGACAACTGCACCAGCACAACTGGCGTACAATCCTGACCACAGAGCGTGATCTGACTCGCGCCCTGGAGGCAGCATGTTCCGGCTCACTCCAGTTCTGGTTGTCCAGTTCCTAATTGCGTCGCTTCCAACTCTGTGCACCGCACAAGGTATGGCTCCAATGCATCAGACGAGTTGCGAGATCCTGGTGCGGGTCACCTTTGAAGATGACCGCGCGGCCGGGAACCAGATCCGGGTAGAGTTGAGGAACGATTCAGAGGTTCCCGTGGGCGAGACGTTCACGGACTCTGAAGGTCGGGCGTCGTTTCACGTTGCGATTGCGGGACAATACCGGATAATAGCTTCCGGGACACCGATACAAGGTAACTCCTCAGAATCCGTCCGCGTCGAAGACATGGACAAGAGCAGGACGGTGTTCCTGCGTGTAAAGCCAAAGAGTGATGTCACTTCTGCCACAACCAAGTCGAATGTTGCACCGGTAACGTCTGCCGCCGAGCTGCGTATTCCGTCCGATGCGAAGAAGGCATTCCGCAAAGGGATGGAGGCCTGGGAACACAACGACTTTCCGAAAGCTGCCGAGCAATTCGAGAAAGCCGTCAGCATTTATCCCCAATACGATACCGCCTTCAATAACCTGGGAGTCATGTATTACCAGATGAACCTGACGGAAAAGGCACGGGCGGCATTTGAGCGGTCGGTGGCATTGAATGATCGCAACGCCGATGCCGACCGGAACCTGGCCCGCATTCTGATTCACGATGGTAATTTCTCGCGCGCGGAAGAGCTGCTGAAGAAGTCGCTGATGGTGGAACCGCTGAATCCTGCCACTCTTACCTTGATGTGCGTTGCGGAGATCGAAACAGGCGATGAGGACGGCGCGCTCACCACTGCGCGCAAGGTCCACGCGCTTCCTCACGAGGGTTACTCCGTGGTGCATTATGTGGCGGGCCAGGCGCTGGAGCGCAAAGGCCAGCCGCAAACTGCAACCATGGAGTACGAAACCTACCTGCGGGAGAGTCCAAATGGAGCTGAGGCGGGGCAAGTAAGAACCGCGCTGACGAGGCTCACGGCCAGCAGTCGGCCCAATGCACAGTGAGACCTGAAACACGTTAAGAACTACGGGCAACCACCAGTGCTCCGGCGTGCCTGAGTGCCACCGGACAATTCGGCGCCCGTCAACTCCCTGCTGTATTCTGAATGAACTTCCATGATGATCAAGCTCTCTCTTGCCATCCTGCTGCTTTGCGTCGCCAGCATTTCAATCGCCGCCGACAAGACCGCCTCTGTGCATGGGGGCAATGGAGTCGTGCTGCCTCCTCCCCCTCCGACGAAAGCAGAGCCGGTCACGGAGACGGTACAGGGCGTTACCATCGCCGATCCCTACCGCTGGCTAGAGGATCCAAAAAACCCGGAAACGCGGGCGTGGATTGCGTCCCAGATGCAATACACCGAAGACTACTTGTCGCAGGTGAAGATCCGTCCAGAAGCTGTAAAACGGCTCACCGAGTTGATGCGGGTCGAGAGTTACGGCATTCCCATCGAGCGAGGGAACAAGTACTTCTTCAAGAAGCGAATGGCGGACGAAAACCAGGGATCCATCTACGTTCGCGAGGGCCTCAAAGGCGGCGACGAGCGGTTGGTCGATGCCAGCAAGTTGAGCGCCGATGAGAATACGTCGGTCGGCATCTCCGAGGTTTCCAAGGACGGAACGCTGCTGGTGTACGACGTTCGGGAAGGCGGCGCCGACGAACAGACCGTCCACCTGCTCGATGTGAAGACGCGGCGTGAACTTCCTGACGTTCTGCCCAAGGCGCGATACTCCGGAGTCGACCTCAGTCCAGACCAGAAAGGGCTTTACTATGCCAAATTCGAGCCGACCGGTTCGCTGACGTATTACCACCGATTTGGCACCTCCGTTTCAGAGGATAAGTTGATCTTCGGAAAATCCTTCGAAGGCGAGAACTTCGGCCCGATGGACCTGATCTTTGCACAGGTCACTCAAAATGGCCGCTACCTCATACTGCACGTGAATCACGGGGTGCCTCCGAAGCGAGTGGATATCTACGTGAAAGACTTGCGCACACCGGATGCGCCGATCCGGCCGATCATTCACGGCATTGACAGTCGATTCTGGCCGGAAAACTACGGCGATAACCTTTATGTGCTCACCGACTACCAAGCAGAGAACTATCGCATCCTCAAGATCAAGCTGAGCGACCCCGCGCCGGAGCGGTGGGAAACCGTTGTACCCGAGGGCAAGAACGTAATCTCTTCGATCTCTATCGTCGGTGGCAAGTTGTTCGCAACCGGTCTGCATGACGTGATCACCGAGACGCAGATTTACACGCTAGAGGGAAAGAACGTCGGCACGATCGCGTATCCCACCCTCGGATCTGCTTCGGGAATGCTTGGGCGCGAGTCGTCCAATAACGGTTTCTACCTTTTCGAGTCCTTTAACCTTCCACCGGCGATATATCACTACGATGTGAAGACCGGGAAAACCGAGGTTTTCGCCAAGCCGCATGTTCCGTTTGCGTCGTCGCAGTATGAGGTATCCCAAGTGTTCTGCACCTCGAAGGACGGAACCCGCGTGCCCATGTTCATCTCCTCAAAGAAGGGGCTGAAGCGAACTGGTGACGTTCCAACCCTGATGTTTGCATACGGTGGCTTCAACGTCAGCCTGCCTCCGCATTGGGGCCCGGAGTATGCCTGGTGGATGGAACAAGGGGGCTTCTTCGCACAACCCAATCTGCGCGGAGGTGGCGAATATGGCGAAGCGTGGCACAAGGCGGGAATGTTCGAAAAGAAACAAAACGTGTTTGACGATTTCTTCGCCGCCGCTGAATACCTGATCGACAACAAGTACACTTCTTCGTCGCACCTGGCAGTCCGCGGACGCTCGAACGGCGGACTGCTGATGGGCGTGGCCATGACCCAGCGCCCCGGGTTGTTTGGCGCGATCTGGTGCGGTTATCCGCTACTCGACATGGTTCGCTACCAGAATTTTCTGGTAGGGCGTTGGTGGACAACCGAGTATGGATCCGCCGAGAAGTCCGAGCAGTTCCGTTACCTGCTGAAGTATTCGCCCTACCACAACGTCAAGAAGGGTACGAAGTATCCCGCTATCATGTTCAATACCGGGGACTCGGATACGCGCGTCGATCCGCTGCATGCCCGCAAGATGACCGCCCTGATGCAGGCTGATACGGGAAGCGACCGGCCAGTGCTCCTGCATTATGAGTTAAAGGCCGGGCACAGCGCGGGAGTTTCGATCACGCAGTTGGTAAACGACACTGCCGACGAGTTGTCGTTCCTGTGGAATGAGACCAGCGGGAAGTAGAGCAGTTCCGAAGAACGGGCAGACCGCTTACCTTCAGGGGCTAAAGCTCGACTTCTCGGACGCCCGGGTACGGCATGGCTGGAGCCGTATCCGCTCAAAAAACACGCGCGATTTTCGCCCGCCCCGAGAGAATCCGTCGCTTTCATTTGTTCCCGTGTAACATTTGTCCCAGATTGGAACAGTTCGTTCCAGATTGCATGTCGCGTGCGCGATGTCACCCCCCGACGTGACCCGTCTCACAGAGTTCCCGGCGCAAATGGAAGAACCTGTTAAGTAGCAGGATCGAGGCCGTTCATCGCGAACGGTTGCGCAAGCCTGCCGCCGTTTCCCGGACCGTCGAATGGTCCCCCGGTGCTGGTCTCTCACGAAAGGAGCGCCAAGCACATGTCAGCGTTGCCGACTCTTCCCGATAGCGCCGAACAAGCCTACATCGACCAAGCCATAGCCAAGAACAACGGAAGACCTGGCGCGTTGCTTGGCATCCTCGAGGCGGTACAGGAACACCATCCTCACAAATATCTGCCCCAGGAAGCACTGCGATACGTGGCCCAGAAACTGGATATCCCGCTCTCGCGCATCTACAGCTTCGCCACGTTTTACGCTCTGTTCAACCT
>DATBZX010000092.1:0-2885 GCA_036512955.1 Terriglobales bacterium | reverse complement strand
CTGCATCAGTTCGGCACATCGCTGCCGCGCGAGATTCAGGCGAGCGTGGAACAGATTGCGCGCTCGGGAGGAACTCCCCTGGTGGTGGCGGAGAATCAGCGAGCGCTGGGCGTGATCTACCTGAAGGACATCGTCAAAGGCGGGATGCGCGAGCGCTTCAATCAACTGCGCGCCATGGGGATCAAGACCGTCATGATCACCGGCGACAATCCCCTGACGGCGGCGGCGATTGCGCGCGAGGCGGGCGTGGACGATTTCTTGGCGGAGGCGACTCCGAAAGACAAGATGGATCTGATTCGTCGCGAGCAGGCCGCCGGCAAGCTGGTTGCCATGACCGGCGACGGCACCAACGATGCGCCCGCGCTGGCTCAGGCCGATGTGGGCGTGGCCATGAACACCGGCACGCAAGCGGCGAAAGAGGCTGGAAACATGGTGGACCTGGATTCGAATCCTACCAAGCTCATCGAAGTGGTGGCGATCGGCAAACAGTTGCTGATGACGCGCGGAGCGCTCACCACGTTCTCAATTGCGAACGACGTGGCCAAGTATTTCGCGATCATTCCGGCCATGTTTGCCGGCACATTTCCAGTGCTGAATGCGCTCAACATCATGCGGCTTCAGACGCCGCAGTCGGCAATACTTTCTGCCGTTATTTTTAACGCGCTCATCATCGTTGCCCTGATTCCGCTGGCGTTGCGAGGGGTCGCGTACAAGCCGATGAGCGCCGAATCTCTGCTGCGGCGGAACCTGCTGGTATATGGATTTGGCGGACTGGTGGTTCCGTTCATCGGAATCAAACTAATTGACATGTTCATCACCGGCATCAAGCTGGTGTAGGGAAGAGCTGGTATAGAAATGAAGAAAAATCTGCTCATAGCGTTACTCATGACGATCGCGACGACGGTCCTGTTGGGAATTCTGTATCCCCTGCTGGTGACCGGACTCGCGCAACTGATCTTCCCCAAGCAGGCGAACGGCCAGCTGATCCATGGGAAGGACGGAGTGGTAGTTGGCTCGCGCCTGATCGGGCAACCATTTTCGGGGCCCGGCTACTTTCATTCGCGGCCATCCGCCGCGGGCGCCGCAGGCTATGATGCCAGCGCCTCCAGCGGCTCAAACCTGGGCCCGACCAACGCGCAGTTGATTGCCCGCGTCAGTGGAGACGTTGCCAAGCTGCAATCCGAGAATCCCGGCACGCCTATCCCTGTCGATCTGGTGACGACATCGGGTTCAGGACTGGATCCGGACATCTCGCCAGCGGCGGCGGAGTTCCAGATTCGGCGCGTGGCTTCGGAACGCAAGATTCCGGAAGCTGAAGTCGCACGCCTGGTTCTGGAGAACTCCGAGAACCGGCAATGGGGATTCCTGGGCGAGCCGCGCGTTCACGTACTCGAACTGAATATCGCGCTCGATGCACGGTACGGGCGTGTTCGCTAGGAGTCCGTTTGAAAGTCGGGTCCGGAGGGCTGAGCAAATCTCGCGCTTTGATAAACGATTGCAGTGAAGACCAAGGCGAAAGCCGAATAGAGAATGTTTTCTAAGCATATAACGACGCCTCGGTCGGCCTGCTTCTGAGTAGGGCTGGTGGATTTCTACAGCGCAATTCAATACGTGTTGTTTGTGGGCATCGTCACCATCCTCGTGAAGCCCTTGGGCGGGTACATGGAACGGGTCTTCTCCAGGCAACGGACCCTGCTTGATCGATTATGCCTTCCTGTTGAGCGGCTAGAGCATTTCTAGTGTTACTATAAGGTAGCTCTGGTGGACTCCGCGGAGTGTATGCCGCGACCCTACGATAATGATTTGCGACGGAAGCTCTTGGCAGCGTATGCGGCGGGCAAGGGCTCGCAAGCTGCGTTGGCACAGTGGTTCGGGGTGAGCCTGGGTTGGGTGGAGAAGGTCCGCCGGCAGCAGCGCCAGAGTGGTCAGGCGGATCGCATCGAGCAACGGCATGGTCCGGTCAGCCGCGTGGATGGGGCAGGCCGGGCGTGCTTGCTGCGAGCGCTTGCCGACCGTCCCGATCTGACGCTGGCCGAGTTGCAGAGGATTCTTGCCGAACAGCAAGGGATACGGCTGTGCTTGGCCCAGGTGTGGAACGTGCTGAAGCGGCTGGGTGTGCGTCTGAAAAAAAGTCGCTCCACGCCGCCGAGCGCGACACCGAGGCCAACCGCCGAAAGCGGGAAGCGTTTGTCGAGCGCATCCGTGCGATCTCGCCGGAACACCTGATTTTCCTGGACGAAAGCGGTGTGACCACCTCCATGACGCGGCTCTACGGACGTTGCGTGGACGGTCGCCGAATCCACGAAGCCACGCCCGGCGGCCACTGGAAGATCTTGACCATTCTGGCGGCGATGCGCCTCGGCGGAATCCATGCGGCCATGACCATCGACGAACCCACCGACGCCGATATCTTCCTCGCCTATGTCGAACAGGTCTTGTGCCCCACGCTCAGAGTCGGCGACGTGGTGGTGATGGACAACCTCAGTTCGCACAAAGTCCAAGGGGTGCGCGAACTGATTCAGGCTCGGGGAGCGGAAGTGCTCTATCTGCCGCCCTATTCGCCCGATCTCAATCCCATCGAAAAGGCCTGGGCCAAGATCAAACAATACCTGCGCTCGTCCCGCGCCAGGAGTAAGGAAGACCTCGATCAGGGCATCACCGAAGCCCTCGCTCTCATCACTGCCGACAACGCTCAAGCATGGTTCAGACACTCCATGCCAACATTACAGGAACTATGAAAATGCTCTAAGAGCAGCATTCAGCATTCAGCCCCGGCGGAATTCCGAACTACCTGTAGTCTCACTGGGTTTGCTGGTGATCAGAGGTGGGTTGTTCTGGGACGCTTCGACTGAATGCTGAGTGCTAACTGCTATCTGCTACTCGAT
>DATBZX010000091.1:0-28417 GCA_036512955.1 Terriglobales bacterium | reverse complement strand
TAGAAAGAGCCTTAGTTTTCTTGCCGCCGTTGTCTACTAGCGTCAGACCACCCTGCGACTTGATAACCGAGATTTCGACCTTCCGGCCGAGCGGTATGACCCCGAGATTCAAGTACAGATTGGCGTTGTGCTTCTTGTTCGGCTGGCCCACTGTGTCCGCAGGCCTGAACTCCATCTCCACCGGAGGCTCGACGACCGGAGCGGCAACTACATCTGTAACTTCCAGCTTGGCCTCAAGCGTGCCTTCTTTGCCGTCAGCGAGCGCGGTCACGACCGCGTTCTCATGTAGGTTGTCCGACTTCAACGACACGCGGAACGTAAGGAATTGTTTGTAGGCCGTTCCTTTGTCGGTTGAAAGTAACGTCGGATACACCTCGATCTTTGGATTCGAGGAGTCCAGCATGATCGTGCCTTTCGGTTTGGCATCGATAATCCTGATGAGCAGAGTAACGAAGCGGGGCTGGCCGATGATAATCTTGGTTTTTGAGGGGACAAACTGGATCGGAACGTCCTTTGTTTGGGAATTATCTACTTAACTCCCTCGGGAGATAGGAGGGTTGATGGGTGATACGAGTCGCGGTTTGTACAACAAATTTCGCGTTGAACGGGTGGATGGCTCCTCTGTGATCGAAGGGAAACACTTCGGGTGTAGCTATTTCGTACTCGACGTAACCCATGACCCCTTCGCACTGGATGCACTTGAGGCATACGCGCTCAAATGTGAGGGAAAATACCCTTTACTGGCGGCAGATATCCGTGGGTTGGTCGCTGCCAAACGATATGGCTCTCGTAAAGTGCGCGAGACCCCGCATCATGAGTAGCAAGGGAGTTAAAGGGATAATTCCCTTCTGTATCAGGCAGCCAGTTGGAAGGCAGCACGACGAGTCGTGGCGAAAGTGGAGTTTCACGCTGGGGAGCTGTTCCCGCGAGTGGGCTTCATCGTGACCAATCTGGAGACACCGAGCCGGGCGGTAGTGCGGTTCTACAACAAACGGGGCACAGCCGAGCAGTGGATCAAAGAAGGCAAGCAAGCCGTAAAGATGACTCGCCTTTCTTGTCATCGCTTCCGCTCGAACCAAGTGCGGCTGGCGCTGAGCCTGCTGGCCTACAACTTGGGGAATTTGTGGCGGCGGCTGGCGTTGCCCAAGCGAATCGAGAACTGGTCGCTGACCAGCTTGCAGCAGCGGCTGGTGAAGACGGGTGGACGGCTGGTGAAGCATGCACGTTATTATTGGCTACTGTTGGCGGAGAGCCATCTGACGCGGCGGCTCTTTGGGAGCATGGTGAGACGGATTGCGGCGCTGCCGCTGCCAGCAGGGTAACCAAAGCTTGATGGTCAAACAGATCCGTCCGAGAGGAAGCAAAAAGATGGAGTGGTGTCGGAGTTGTCGGCTGCGCGAGCGGCAGATCCGGGTTCCGAAGTAATTTGCTGCCAAAGTGAGCAATTCTGGACAGACATGCCGCCGCCCAGGATGGTTTAATCGGCCCCTCGGGCTTCAAAAACAGAAATTCAAGTATCGTGTGGGGCTGTTGGAAGCCAAAACGGAAATTCCGGTATAGTGTCGGGCTGTTGGGGGCTAAAACGGAAATTCCGGATATTAGTGACTATATCATAGGTTTTTGAGTGCGGACGCCTCCGACAGGGCATTGGTCCCAGACTTGGAAGCACGTTTCGCCCTGGCCCGCAGCCGGACCTGGAGCGACAAAGGAAAGAGAGAGAAAAATGCGAACAATCAGACTTCGAGTTTTCGTCCTGGTAACGGCCCTGCTGGCCCTTGCCATTTCCATACCGTCAACGATGGCCCAAGAGGGACGACCCCCATCTGGCCGCGTAGCGTATCACTTCGTGGCAAGACTGCTGCAAAGTCCCACTGGTACCCTCTTCGTAATCGGGTACGTGAACTTTCTTGACGGAGTCTCGGCTCCGCTTTTTGATGGCACCCCGAGCGAGAAGACCGCCTTGATTACGTTTCGGAGCGATATATTTTCCGTCACTCAGCTCTTTAACGGAAACGTGATGGTGTTGAATTGGCCTTCAACGCCGGCGCCAGTCGTAAGGTTTTATCTGAACAACAGCCCGAACCACGACTGGAACGAGCCCGATAGCTTTTCAAGCGGCCAGCTTATCGGCTCCTTCAGCGGCCGCGTGGGCCAGATCGTGATCGACCTCATCGGAAGCACGGCTGTAGTCACGTATTCGTATGATTGGATGTCGACGCAGAATTTTTCCCTTGGAGGAAAGATGGTTAACCTTGGCCGCCTTTCCCCAGGCGGAGGAACTATCTCGAACTACGTCAGCACAGTACCTGTTCCGACTGGCCGGAAAGACTTCCCGACTGCGCTAACCAGCGCCGGCACCTCCTTCGTGATCGGGCCAGGGAGCAAGGACTGAAGAGTGATTCCGCGATTTTCGAGTAATCTACGAGCCACGACATGACTCCGTCGGCCGCACCATAGCCGGGCAGATCTGCGACGCGCTACAGGCGGCGCACGCGAAAGCACCCGGCGGAGACGGACCGACTGCAACCCGTTCCCCGCCGGAGATTGCCCATGCGTTTACGAATAGCTGGCGGATAAGAGTCAAGACTCTCCAGGCTTTCCAGATTGGTCCTCTGACCGGCAGGCGAGAGGCCGTCCGCGTGTGCCACCCTTAGAATGTCATCGACTTCATCGGCCGGAACTCTTTCGATACTGTCGGGCCGATTCCAACGGATTTCCAGACACGCTGACGTGTAACTCAGTACAAAGCCGACTTTCTCGAAGCCCCGTGTACATACGTCACCGCGCTTCCAGGGATTCTCGTGCGGATCAAGTGACTTTTGCGTCATTGTTGTTTCCCGCTTTCCATCGTGCAGAACCTCGATTTCATCGTTAATACAACGTCAGAGGCGTTTGTGGTGAAGGGCTTGAAGTAAGAGCCCGCAAGGCGACATTTGTGTTAGGCGTGGGCGTATGCCCGCGCTCGCTGGTGCAAAATGAATCGAGAGCCGCACAGCGGCGGCACCCTCACTTGGGCAAGAGCTTTTCCAACGAAGCGTACAAAACCGAAGAAAGGGCTCCTGGGGCGTGACAGCCCAGCATGAACCCGAAGGCGGGGTGCTGGGTCGAACGGCAAAATAATTCGAGTCCCTCAGCGACTACACGATTTTCACGCATGTGGGGCGGCACTGTGACCTCTATCACAGCCAACTGTTCAGCTTTTCGGCACCATCGTAACAGTTGCTCATGAATTCCTTTTCCATCCTGAACAGCCGCAAGCGCGCCATCATCGCGCTGGTGCATACTGTCATCTTCCTCTGTGTGGCCGCGCTGCAGACCGCGCTGTCGCATGCCAAGGCGTTTTCGCTGCACGGCGATAAGGTTGTAGGCGGGATTGTCCTGCTGTCGATCTACACCATCGTGACGACCGTGTTGCTGCTATTGCTGCGCGCGGCCAGCCATGCCAGTGAGCGTCTGTACTTCGCACTTTGCGCGACCAGCGCGGCTTTAGGACTGCTGCGGATTCTGCTAGGAGATCCCGTGCTGCACGCGGGGGTGTTTCGCGTTTTGCTGCTTTCAGGCGCGGTGGTGGTGGGCATGTTGATCCTGCGCAGCCATTCAAAGGCGCGCGTGGCCGAAGAAATCAAGCGGCAGTAGAGGGTATTGTCAGCCGACTGGCGGCTTTCTGGCCTCCAGCATCTCCGCAATTTCCGCGTGACCCTTCTCCCGTGCTATGTCGGCCGCGGTCAGGCCTGCGTCGGAACGGACGCGGGGATCAGCTCCGGCGCTTAGCAGGACCTTCGCCAGTTCAACGTTATTGTTTGCCGCGGCTTCATGCAGGGCGGCGTAACCGGCCTGCTGCTGGGCGTCTGGACTGGCACCGGCCTGCAGCACTAGTTTCACGACCTCAAGGTTGCGCGACGCCGCTGCCGCGTTGATCGCAGCCACTTTCATGGGATTGTGCGATACGGCGTTCACATCCGGTGCATACTGCAGTAACGCTGCGACAGAGGCAGGTTGTCCGAAGAACGCGGCAAGTTGCAAGGCAGTGAATCCGTCGCTGCTGTAGGTTTTGGCGAGGCCAGGGTCATTCGCCAGCAGTGCATGCAGGCGAGGGACGTCCCCCAAGGTCGCGGCTTCGAAAACATCGAGCTCGCCAGCAGCACTTCTGAGCACCTCCACGATCTCCGGCCTGAATCCGTAGCGGGCCTGCATTAACGCGGATATGCCAGCCTCATTGCGGGCATGTGCCAGCGCGGGATTGGCAGCGATGAGTCGCGCCACCTTATCTTTGTCATTTTCGCGGATGGCGTCGAACAATTCCTGGGCCATGCTCCCCTCCTAGTACGCCGCGGCGCCGGCTTCGGCGACCGCGTGGTCTTGATCGCCGGAGCCGCCACTGACGCCTATGGCACCGACGACCTTGCCATCGCGCTTTAGGGGAATGCCTCCGGCGAAGATCATGATCCTGCCGTCGTTCGACGCGTGAATACCGAAGAATTGTCCGCCGGATTGCGAGTGCGTGGCCAGGTCTTTGGTCGCAATGTCGAAGGCGCGCGACGTGTAGGCCTTCTTCTGCGAAATATCAATGCTGCCGATCCAGGCACCGTCCATGCGCACGTGGGCCACGAGGTTGCCGCCCTCGTCGGCCACCGCAATGTTCATGGGCTGCCCGATTTCCTTCGCCTTCTTCTCAGCGGCCGCAATCACGCGGCGCGCGTCTTCCAGTTTCACTGCCGACATTCTTCCTCCAACCCGATAGGTTAAGCCACGGATTGCACGCGTGGCGGTATCCGACATTAACGGGTTGCAGCGGCCTTTGGCAAGCTGCTGACGTTGGCGTTGCCTGGTCTGACTAGGCAATGGCGCTGGATTTCCGGCGCAGAACACGCTACGGTAGAGCTATCGAGGCGCGGTACCCAAGTGGTAAGGGAGAGGTCTGCAAAACCTTTATGCGTGGGTTCGATTCCCACCCGCGCCTCCAGTTTTTCCTGCTGAGATTTGTGCAAGAGAGGCCTCTCGCCGCGCTCGGGATTTCGCCAGCCGACTGCGGGCCCGCTACCGCCTGTTTCTCTGGCGAGCCACACAGTGCGTCAAATCCGTAACCTCCGACCGACCCTGTGACGATCTTGCATCCAAATTACGCTACCTGTGACAGCTCTTAGCTTCTCAACTGCGCGATCCGATGCAACAGTTGCAGCGTGTCGTCGCGCTTGAGATCAGGTTTTCGCTCATGAAGAAAGGCTTCCAGGCAAGGAGCCAGTGCAACCACTCGCTGATAGGACCGCTGCGGGAAATACAGGCTCTTCAACTCGCTGAGTATCTCACTCGCGGTTTCCTTCGTAATGACGCCTTCAGACTCGGCCAAATCCAGAGCCTCACGAATGTTAACCAAAGGCACGGACAGGTTGCGATAAGTCTCGGAGTCGTAGATCAGGGCGACTTCATCATCGCCATCAATCGTGCCGTCGCGGTACATGTGGAAGATCTCACCGACGCCGATCATGCCGTTTGGCTCGACTTCGACGGCGCGCAGCGCTCCCATGCTGGCGGCCCCAAGCACCGTGACGCCTCGCTTCAACAAAGGAAGAATCTCGCGGGGAGAAACCGCCAGGCTCTGGAAGAACTCTCCGTCCACAATGCCGACGATTTTTGTTTCAACGGAAAGCTTCTCTAAATCGCCGCGCTTGATGGGCGGAAGATAGTCTGCGTTGAGAATCGTGCGTGCGTTGGCGGCAGGAAGAGACGGTCCCAGATAGACGGCGATCTCATGCATATTTGCGCCAGAACTCCGTGGCCCGCATGCCGATGCGTCCATGGTCCGAGGCCCAGTACTCAATTCCCGGCACGATGACACGCACCACGGAATAGGTAGCGTCGGGCGGACCCAGATCGACCACAATAACCTGCTTCATACCACAGGCGGCTAGGCGAGCAAGGATGTGGTCCAGGTCGGACTGGATGTCGTCGTTTACCACCGACGGCAGGTCGGACAGTTTGCGTCGCGCGACGGATGGTGCGAGGTACCAACTGTGCCGGTGGACATAGGGAACGCGGCGGGTGTGCATGGAGAGTGCTCCATCCGAAGGAGCATTCGCCGACACTAAGTCTTCGCGCACTCCCTGGATATCGACGCAGCGCGATTGCGCCAGTTCGGTCAACGCCCGACGCAGGGCGACGCGCGCATCGGGATGGCATCCTAATCCGCTATGCGCCATGGGAAAGCCGGGGACAGCTTCGTCCGCGACCGAGGCGATGATGGTCGGAATTCCCACTTCGGAAGTGATATCGCGCACCACGGGGTGTAGTCCCACATTGTGGTAGAGCTCGATTGGGTTCTCCTGATCCACATCGAGGCAAGGCAACATTTCGAGATCGTCAGGGCCGTCGGCCTTGTCGGGGCCGTGAACGATGGAGCGTCGCACTTCGGGCATTTTGTGCGAGCCCAATTCCGCCATCGTCCAGGCATCCCGCTCGACCACTTCGCAGAGGGCGTGACAGATGGCCTCCTGACGGCAATTACCCGCAGCCAGACCATTGGTATTCGAGTACACAAAAGGAGAGGGGTGTTCCAGGTCGCTCCAAAGATATCCAGCCAGTCGGGCGGGAACAAGCACCGAAGTAGCTGTAATTATGTCACGACCTTCCACCCACGAATAGGTTCGATCTTCGGAGTAGTCCACGCTCATAGCCTCGGTCAGGGTGAGCGGATCCAACACGTTATGGTGCCTGGCTAGTTCGCGAAGGCTGCCCACAATCAGGGGCAGCCGGGTCTTGAGGGCCGCCAGGCGTTCGATAGACTCCATCAACGCGCCGACCATGGCATCAATGCGACGTATGCCCTTGCCGTTATAAACGGAGATGACGTCGCTGGTATCGGGCGCGATGGTCGAATAGATCGGCAGCCCTATACGATCAAGGCCAGTAATGTCGGCGAGCCGAGTTACTCCCAGGCGGCGTGCCTCGTCTCGCACGCGATAGAAAGTTTCTTCCGCGGGAAGGATGCGTTGCAGACCATCGGCTTTAGGCAAAGGCGGAGCGACAGTCTGCATTCTGGATCACTTGGCAGCTAACGCAAAGAACATCACCGTCGTGGGCCGACCGACGCTATGTGCGGTGGTGACTGGTGGCGTGACCAGGTTCTGCACATCGGCAGGTGATACATTGGACCCGAAGGAGGCAGCAGCCTGCGCCGCCGAAGGTATCGAGGCTTGTATTACCTTCTGCTGGTTGGCATCGAGTGAAGCCATGAAACTGTTGAATTTCTGCAACATGTCCGTGAATTCATAATCAGACAAGCCCAGTGCAGCGAGCATATCAGCGCGGTTCATATAAGACCTCGTAGTTGAATTCGACGACGGAGCCACTTTACCGCGAAAGGTTCATTCTTGCCAGTAAATTATGAAACCGCGGATCACTATGCAGTCCAGCTAACATAGGGTCAACATTGACGAAGACAATGTCACCTTCCCGATCCTCGTAAGCCTGCTCAAGATATTTGAAAGCCTTGTCGCGATCTCCCACGGCCAGGCAGAGGGCGGCCAGCGGATAGGCAAAATGAAAACCACGGCTCACACCGGATTCGGCAATTCTAAGTTGTTCGAGCGCCTTGTCGCGTTGTCCGCTGCGGGCGTAGGCGATTCCCAGGGGGGTAGCGCGCAAACTTAGAGCCTCAGGCGTAGTTGGGTTGTCAGCAAGCAAAATCTTCAACGCCTCGGGGACATTATTCTTTGCCAGGTAGGCCACAGCCATCGTCTGGTCGATTTGCGGCGCCGAGAATCTCTGGCGCACGGTCGACGCTTCGCGAATCGCGCCATCGTAGTCGCCCGAGAGATAGTCCACGGTCATGGCGTTCATCACGATCGAGATGGACTGCGGGTCGAGCATGCGTGCCAGTTCCAACTGGTTCTGCGCTTCGGCGCGTCGCGCCAACGGCGCCAACAACAACATTGCGAACCAGGCGTGGGCGGTAGCGTACTTGGGATTTAGTTCGATCGATTGCTGGTAGTCTTTTTCGGCCCCAACCCAGTCGAAGTCAGTCATGGTCTTTGCGTAGGCGAGAGAGGTATAGGCCTCTGCCAAGGTACTGTCGAGTTCCAGGGCGCGCTCGGCAGCGGCCTTGGTTTTCTGCAGCAGAGGAAGCGGCGGTTGCGTACTCCAGAAAGCAGTCAGGGTATAAGAGTCCGCCAGTCCGGCGTACGCCGAAGCGTAGGTCGGGTCCTTATCAATGGCGTGTTGAAAGTATCCGATGGCTGCCTGGAAATCGGGTAGGGTACGCTTGGCCAGATGGTAGCGGCCCTTCAAGTAATCGTCGTAGGTCGCGGGATCGGTGGAATACTGTCGCGCCAGCCGCTGCTTCTGGTCGGCGTTCATAGTCATGCGTAATCGATCAGCAACCTCTGTGGCGATGTCCCGCTGCAGCGACGCCATATCCGTAAGGTTGCGTTCGTAGACGTTACCCCATATCTGCGAGCCGGTGCTGACGTCCACCAGTTCTACCGGGATATGCAGCAAATTTCCCCGCTTGGAAATGGAACCGGTGAGTACTGCCCGAACGTCAAGTTCACGGCCCGTGGCCTGGGGATCGCTGGCGCGTCCAGCGTAGCGTCGCGCAATCGTCTCGGCGGTAACACGCAACCCCGAAATACGAGACAGATCGCTGGTAAGTGATTCGCTTATACCTTCACTCAGGTAGTCGAGTTGCGGGTCACCCGTCTGGTTCTTGAGCGGAAGCACAGCCACGGACGTGATGGGCTGATGATTTGCCTGGTAGTACCAGACCGCTCCCCCGATCGCAGCCAGCAGCAAGGCGACGCTAGCGATGATCCAAACAAGCTTATGGGGCGGAGGAACTGGTTCGTCGGAAAAGTCGTCCGGTTCGCGAACCCGGGATGTGCCGGAGCGACGGCTGGTGTCTCCTCTTGATGGAGCCTGCGAGCGGCGGGACTTGGAAGGCCGGGAATGTACACGACCTGGCTCTTCGATTTCGACGTCTGCTTCTACATCCGAATGCCGGGAATCGGTTTGACGTTTCAACCGTAACAGCTCCGCCCTCATCTCCGACGCATGCTGGTAGCGCAGATTGCGGTCCTTCTCCAAAGCGCGATTGATGATGTACTCGAGATCTTCGGGCAGTTCGGGATTGAGCCGGACGGGTGCAGCTGGCGTTCGGTTCAATATAAGGTCGGAAATAATCCCCGAGGTCTCCCCCTTGAAGGCCGGGACTCCGGTTGCCATCTCGTAGATCAACACGCCGAACGAGAACAAATCGGAGCGGGCATCCACCTCCCTGCCGCGAACCTGTTCGGGCGACATATACCCCACGGTGCCAATGGCCGCGCCGGGAAATGTAAGGTGATCTTCTTCTATAGGCGGCAAGCCGATGGTGGGCGTGTTGGCCGTGGCGTACTTGTTCAGGGTCACCTTCGCCAGTCCGAAATCTAGGATCTTGGCATGCCCGCGTTTGGTAACAAAAATGTTCGCGGGCTTAATGTCGCGGTGGACAATGCCTTCGGTGTGGGCGGCGTCGAGTGCATCGGCAATCTCGATGCTGAGAGAAATCAGCTGGTCCAGCTCCAACGGTTTGCCGGAAATCTCGCGGCGCAGAGTGTTGCCCTCGAGAAACTCCATGGCGATGAAGACCGTGCCGTTTTCCTCCCCAATTTCATAGATGGTGCATATGTTGGGATGGCTGAGGGCCGATGCGGCGCGGGCCTCGCGGCGAAAACGCTCCATCGCGATTCCATTTTGCGAGGCTTCACTGGTGAGGAACTTAAGTGCTACCGACCGTCCCAGCAGCAGATCTTCTGCCCGGTAGACGACACCCATACCGCCGCCGCCGAGTTTCTCGACAATGCGGTAGTGGGAGATAACTTGGTCAATCATTCAATGGGGCAGCCAAGAGCTTGGGCGACAATAGCTTAACGGCGTTCCATCTTGGCCGTCAATGAGAAACGGTACTAGCGATAGCTTGCAACCTAGACAGCCGCCTCGTTGGTTGCAATCAGTGATGTTAGCTGTACCGCTCAGGGGCGATTGGGCGAAGCGGCGCGCGCCGTGCGAACATTCCCAAGATATACCGCAAGCTGTCACGTTAGTTCTCAAGCTGAGTCTGCAGAAGAGCGAGGAACGCGACCGACGCATTGGAAAGGTGCTTGTCTTTGTGGCGAACATAGAAGTACGCAAGCCTGGTGTCTATTCCTGCTAAGGGCACCCCTGTCAGGGATCCGGCGGAGATCTCCCGTTGGACCACGCTCTGGGCCTGAATCGAAACTCCCAACCCCGCCTCGACCGCCCGCTTGACGCCCTCTGTGTTTCCGAACTCGAACACATTCTTCAACACGATACCCTGCGCCTTCAGCCGCTCTTCGACGACGGCCCTGGTCCCTGCGCCGCTGGCAGCGACGATAAACGTCTCCCTCATGAGCTCCTGGGGCCGGATTCGTTTCTTATTTGTCTTTGCCCAAGGATGGCTGCGAGGGGCGATCGCAATCAATTTGTCGGTCATGAACTCCTGGGCGGCCAGCTTCGGATCGTGAGCCTCGTGACTGACCAGGCCCAGATCGAGCTTATTGGCCAGTATTTTCGACAAGATTTTCTCGCTGAGCGAGATGTCCAGCGTCACATCTACCGCGGGATGTTGATTTCGAAATGCGGCCAGGATGGTGGGCAGGACGTAAATTCCGATCGGGAAGCTTGCGCCAAGAACGAGCTTGCCGCCGCGCAATCCCTTTAGTTCCTCGATACGTTGCTCCGCCGCGGTGATGCTCGCCATGATTTCCAGGGTGGCAGCAAAAAGAACTTCACCGGCTTGCGTCAAAGCGACTTTCTTGCCAAGGCGGTCGAAAAGAGGTCCCCCGAAATACTCCTCCATTTGCTTGATGTGTTTGCTGACGCCTGGCTGGGTAAGGTGCACGGCATCGGCGGCGCCAGTAAAGCTGCGCGCTTCGGCCACTGCCTGGAAGACCCGCAACTGATCCAAGTTAATCATGACCTACAGTTATCGTTACTATCAAAACAAGTCATTTGATTCATGTCAAGAGCTTTCGTAACCTTTGTTTCAGACAGTAAGAGTTGTAAGGAGGACGTCATGAGTTGTGCCGAATACAAGATGGTCGAGATTGAGGAATCTGATAGTGAGCAGCATGGGCAGGCCCGGCGCCCGAAGCCGTTCGTCGTGCCGAACGGTCAGGCGCGTAGCGATGACCGGGTCGCGCTGCTCGTCGCGAAGGTCCTGGATTACGAATTGGCTCACGGGTCGATGCCTACTTAAGCAACGGTACGTTCCCGCGCGAGATTGACTCCCTTGTCTTCTCGAGGGCCGAGATCAAACCCTCCAGATCAGTCTCGTTCAACAGCGCAAACTGTTGTTTCTGCAATTCGTGGAGTGGCCGATCCACTTCCTCGAGCAATTGAAGCCCTCGTGCGGTTGCAGTTACTGTTACCACCCTGCGGTCGTGGCCACTGCGCCGCCGCAGCAACAGGCCGAGCCTTTCCATTCGCATGAGCAGACGCGTAATGTCGGGCTCTGCTGTAATCAACCGTTCCGCGATTCCGCTGCAGTGCATTCCGCGAACTCCAGCCCCACGTAAAATCCGCAATACGTTGTACTGCGCCGAGCTGATCCCATGCCATTTCAGCAATCGGTCCACGTCACGCTTCAGGGCGTCGGCCGTGCGCAGCACGTTCAACGCAGCTTCCTGTTGCCGGCTGGTGAATGGCCTGGTTTGCTTGATTTCTTCCAAAATTCTGTTCGGCATGAGATTCTTCTTCACTCGACTCTGCTTGCGCCGGTCAGCGGGGTTGCTACTCGCTCAATGCCCGATCAACCGACAGCGCGCCTGAGCCCTTGATGATCACAACCAGTAACAGCGCGATCGCCAGCAGGTGATATTCAATGCCCTCACCTTTCTGCTGGCCCGACCAGTTGGCAAAGAAGCCATTGTGAATGTGCACCGTGAACACCGCGACCAGCATATTCACCATGATTCCGAACGCGGCAACGCGACCAAGTAGCCCGACGAGCAGCCCGAGCCCGCCGAAAAACTCTGCGCAGATGGCGAGGAAGGCCAAGGACGCTGGGATGTGCATCATCTGGGTAAAGAAACCCATCGTTCCGTGAAAGCCGTAGCCGCCGAACCAGCCGAGCATCTTCTGCGCGCCGTGGGCGAAAAATACTACGCCTAGAACCAGGCGAACCAGGGTAAGAGTGAAGTCGTTGGAAGTTGCGATCAGTTTGCGAAACATGTTGTGCTCCTTTCAGGTATCGAATTGGATGTCAGGCAATGGCGAAGCTGCGCATGGATATGTTTCCGTGCTCGAAGCCTTCATAAATGGTGGCCACGCGACTCGCGGGCGCTCCCGCACCCAGCACCACAAACACCGGCGCGAAGTGCTCGAACGTCGGCACTGCGAGCTGCGCGTGCGGCGCTGTCACCTGGAAACGAAATAGATCCGTTAGCTGGTTCTGTTCCACGGCGTCGCGGAACCAAGCGTCGAACTCCGCCGCCCAGGGATCCACTGCGTGATGAACGTCCTCGAAATGGGCGAGACGCAAATTGTGGACCACGCCGCCACTGGCGAGAATCAGCACTCCTTCGTGTCGCAGGGGAGCCATCGCCTCGCCAATGCGGTACAGGTCCTCCGGTGGAAATTGCAGTGGAACAGACACCTCTACGACCGGGATATCGGCATCGGGGTACATCAGGCGCAGCGGTATCCATACGCCATGATCCAGCCCGCGGCCGGAAATAACTTTCGGCTCCCATTTGTCCGCGCGCAGGAGCGAAGCAATGCGCTCGGCGAGTTCTGGCGATCCCGGCGCGTTGTATGTCAGATCGTAGAGTGAAGAAGGAAATCCGCCGAAATCGTGCATCGTGGAATGGCGCACGGCCCCATTGATACTGATCGTGTCAGCGCTACCCCAGTGAGCTGAGACTGCGACAATTGCGCTGGGACGAACCGTCCGTCCAAACTCGGCCAGCGCGTACTGGTAGGCTCCCCGCTGTACTGCGACCATGGGGGAACCATGCGAAATAAAGACCGCGGGCGTGCCCGTCGCTGATTCCGGGCTGGTCACCGTGCGCCAGCCTTGGCGGCCTCGGCAATGGAGATGTTGCCGGCGAAACCGCCGCCCTTCATCTGTGACATGGTCGCCAGAGAATACGGAATCTCTCTGCCGCAGTCGAGGCAGACCTCATAGGTTTTGCGTTGCAATGTGAATGGCCTAGTCACGTGTGAATGCCGGCATCCAAATAGGGCGTCGAGTGCAGTGGTAAGAATTGTGCTCACTTCCAACCTCCGGGATTTTGCAATATCCCTGTTACAACAGATGTTGTTACAACACATAAGTTGCAAAATCTCGTCACCGCCCTAATTAGGTCTTACATGAGGTACCTCGGCGACAGAATAAGTTGGGAATTCATGACCATGGTGTAATCTTTCTCCTTCGCAAAACGACGTCGACTCCGACTTCCTGGGAGTGATTTTGGAGAACAGCGATCCTATCGTGGCTCCCGTTGCAGCGCAGGCAACAAGGTCTGTCCGCCACGGCAGTCCAGCCGCCAGCAAGGCTGGCCTGCTGGCGCTGGTGTTCGTGATGTACTCGTACACCACGGCTGGGCCATTCGGGCTCGAAGATCAGGTCACCACCTCCGGCCCGGGCTTGACTCTGATCTATCACCTGGTCATTCCCTTCTTTTGGTGCATCCCGATCTCGCTGGTGGCGGCCGAACTCACCGCGGCAATGCCGGTAGAAGGCGGGTTCTATCGCTGGACGCGCACCGCCTTCGGCGATTTCTGGGGATTCCTCGCGGGATGGTGGAACTGGTGTTCGTCGTTCCTGCTGGGCGGCGCCTACGCCGTCTTGTTCACCGATTACCTGAGTTTCCTGTTCCCCCAGATCGTCGGTTGGAAACACTACCTGGTATCCGTGGCCTTGATCGCGCTGATCACCTGGGTCAACGTACGCGGCATCAACATGGTCGGGAAGGTCGCGACCGCGCTGGAAATTGCCATCCTGCTGCCGGTCGCAGCCATGTGCCTGCTCTCGGTGCGAATGTGGCACCACAATCCCTTTGTCCCGCTGGTGCCGCCACACAAGCCGATGTTTGAAGTATTCGGAGTGGGCTTGGCGCTCGGCATCTGGCTCTACTCCGGCTATGAGCAGCTCTCGACGGTTGCCCAGGAAGTGAGAGACCCGCAGCGAAGTTATCCGCGCGCGCTGGCTTGGGTGGTGCCGCTGTCGATCGCCACATATTTTGTGCCAACCGCCTGCGCCCTTGCCGCGTTGAGCAACTGGCAACAATGGCACACTGGATATTTCTCCGACGCTGCGCGCCTGATCGGAGGCCCAGCGCTCGGCATCGCCGTTACTGCGGCGGCCGGCATCACCAATATCTCGATCCTGAACAGCACGGTGTTAGCCTCGACGCGCATGCCCTTCGCGATGGCCCAGGATGGCTACATGTCGCCATTGCTGACGCGCATTCACCCGAAGTTCGGCACGCCGTGGATCGCCATCACGGTTTCGTGCGCCGTCTACTGTTTGCTTGCATGGAAGAGCTTGACGCAACTGATTTCGGTTTACGTCTGGCTGCGCATCGCCACGTCGTCGCTGACAGTTTTGTCGGCGTGGCAACTCCGTCGGACACAACCCAATCTACAGCGCGCATTCCGCATTCCGTGGGGCCGTGGAGGATTGCTCTATGCGGTCGGCGCTCCCCTGGTAATGAGTGGAGTGGCTTTGTTCGCCAGCGACAAGTTTGGTCTGCGCTGGGGTCCAGTTGCGCTATTGCTGGGTCCGGCGGCCTATTTCTTCTTGCGGCGCCGCAGCGTCAACTGATCCAGTCGAGAACTTTGTAGTACGCTCCAGCGATGGGCAGGAACCACGGCCGTCCATTGTAGAGCCCGAGGGGTGCACCCGGGAACGGAATGCCGGCGTACGGGTTCTCGTCGGGGCCTCCCAGGATCTTCTGCGCGATCTTGTCGCCAAGATAGGTGGCCATGGCAACGCCATGCCCGGCATATCCCACACTGTAGTACAAGCCGTCGAGTTGTCCGGCGTGGGGCATGGTGTCGAAACAGAAGTCCAGCGTGCCGCCCCAGACGTACTCCACTGCGGCGTCGCGTAATTGGGGATAGACCTCGACCATTCCGCGACGCAGGATCTCCGCGCTGCGTTGAATGGTTTCGCCGGTCTCGGGGAAGAATGCTGCCCGCCCGCCAAACAGCAGTCGGTTGTCGGGGGTAAGCCGGTAGTAGTACAGGTAATGCTTGGAGTCGAAAATCATGCGGTTGCGCGGACTCAACTCGCGGGCGAGCGCTCCCGGCAGTCTCTCCGTCGCGATGATGAATGAACCGATGGGAATGATCTTCTTCTGCAAACCGGGAGTAGTTGCGGACGTATAGCCACTGGTGGCGACGAAAACTTCTTTGGCGGAAACGCGGCCGCGCGACGTCAGAAGCTCGAAACCAGCTTCGCTGCGGTTCGAGTTACGCACGATGGATTCTACCCGAGCCTGTTCGTAAATACAGGCGCCCACGCGTAGCGCTGCTTTGGCAAGTCCGGCAACATAGAGAGCAGGGTTGACACCTGCACTCACGTCATCGACGATGCCGCCGTAATAAATATCCGAACCGATTTCCTCCCTCAAGTCAGCGCGTGGAACGACGCGAAGCTGATGGTGGAAATCGCGCGCGATCAATTCGACCGAGCGGGCGTAGGTGTCGAAGTGCGACTGCTTGCAGGCAACTTCGAGGTGCCCGCAGCGCGCGAAATTGCACTCAATCCCTTCTTCGCGAACGATCTGTTCCACCAGATCGATTGACGCCAGAGACGCCGCGTACATGCGCCTGGTCGCCTCCATTCCGTAGCGCTTCACGAGTTCCTCGACGCCAAGCTTCATCCCGGTGAGGACCATCCCGCCGTTGCGAGAGCTTGCGCCCCATCCGATGGTGTTGGCCTCCAACACCGCTACGCGGGCCCCTCCCATCGCGAGAGTGCGCGCTGCCGAGAGCCCGGTGAATCCCGCGCCGATGATGGCGACATCCACTCGCTGAGGCAGTTCGCCCGGCGACCCACCGGTGATCGTTCCTGTGTCGAGCCAGTAGTTTCGGTCGTTGAATGTCATGGATAGGAATCTATCGTAGGGAACGCCGACGGTGAGAGTCAATGTGGAATCGAGTCGCGAGTTCTGTGCCAAAGTTCAACCAAACAAGCGAACAATGGCATAGTCTTGAATCATCCTGATATTCGATTCATTTCGGGCCGAACATGATGCCTGAGCGTGAGTTTGATGTCGTTCTTTATGGCGCCACCGGCTTTACCGGCCGGCAGACCGTCCGGTACTTTGCCGAATTTGCTCCGCCCGACTTGAAGTGGGCCATCGCCGGACGCAACCTGAACAAGCTGAAGGCGCTCAAGAGCTCCGTTCCGGTGATCGTGGCCGATTCGTCGGACCAGACCGCCATCGACACCATGGTGAGGCGGACGCGAGTCCTGTTAACCACCGCCGGTCCCTTTGCTCTGTATGGAACCGGCATCGTCGATGCCTGCGTGCGGTTCCGAACTCACTACTGCGATATCACCGGTGAAACACCGTGGGTCCGCGGACTGATCGACAGGTACCAAGAGAAGGCGGCCGCGGAAGGTACCCGGCTGATTCCGTTTAGCGGGTTCGACTCCGTCCCGTCGGACCTTGGCGCGATGCTCATTGCGGGCGCTCTTGGCCCGCAGACCGTAGCCGTGAAAGCCTTCTTTCAATTCGCGGGTGGCTTGAACGGAGGCACCCTGGCATCGGCCCTGAACATGGCCGAAAGCGGCGCGGACAAACTGATGCGCGATCCGTTTCTGCTCAGTCCGCAGATGCAGCGTCGATTGGAAGACTGGGAGCGCGATCCCACCGCCGCTGCGTTCGACGAGAACAGCAGAACCTGGATGACTCCATTCGTGATGAGCCCGATCAACACACGAGTGGTTCGCCGAAGCTGCCAAATCCTCGCTGTGGACTTCGCCTACCAGGAGTATCTGAAGATGGAGGGCACCATGGCCGGACCTTTGGCTGTGGGCCTTGCTGCAGGTAGCGCTCTCTTAGAAGCCGGCCTCCACTTCTCGCCCTTCCGACAAATCCTCCGCATGGTGGCTCCGGCACCTGGCGGTGGTCCTTCGGAGAAGACCATGGACAATGGCTGGTTCCGCTGCGAACTCGTAGGTTGTGCCAGAGACGGGCGCATAGCTCGCGCGCTGATCGCCGACAAGGGCGATCCCGGGAACCGCGTCACCGTCAAATGCTTGTGCGAATCCGCCCTCGCCTTGGCACTGGATGAACTGCCTGCTCGCGCGGGTTTCCTGACACCCTCCACCGGACTGGGCGACGCGCTGGTGAAGCGGCTCCGACACCGCGGCATGGAATTGTCAGTTTCTTGACCACCGTAATTTGAAGCTCCTCGTGAAGGGGCTAAGTGACTCGGTTCAACTTCCAGCGCATCAGTCCGTTCTGGCATCTCTACCTGATTCGTTTTGCCCAGAGCGCAGCTTCCATAGAATCTGGCGCAGTATGCCGAGCCACAATTCGGCGTCGCGCGTAGTCAGGTTCATGCGATGTACCAGGCGGCGAATCTTCTCTTCCGTGGCTGCCATCGTCGCCGGCGTAGAGTAGCCGCTGATGTTCAGGGCCTCCAGAAGGGATACGGTAACGCGTTCCACATCACCAGCTGTCGCCAATTCGGGCAACTCGGGTGCGTCGATGGTCTTGTTCTCACGCACCAGCTCGTAGAGCGCGACGGCAACCGCCTGCCCGAGATTCATCGACACGTGCTCGTCGCGGGTGGGAATGTTGATCAGCCAGTGGCAGTGGCTGAGTTCCTCGTTGCTAAGTCCGAACTTTTCCGATCCGAAGAGCAGCGCGACGGGAGCAGTCGTCAGTTGCTGGCGAATGAGTGCTGCGCCTTCGTCGAGTCTCCGAATGGGATGCAGCAATTCGCGGTGCTGGATCGAAGTAGTACCGATAACGAGCGAGCAATCGGCGACGGCTTCGGCCAGGCTGCTACACACCTCAGCGCTGCCTAGCAGGGGCGCCGCACCCATGGCGGAACGTGCTTCACGAAACCCGACATCGTAGGGATTGACCACGCGCAGCCGAAGGAATCCGAAGTTGCTCATGGCGCGCGCGGCGGCACCGATATTGAGCGGGTTGCGCGTCCCGACAAGCACGACACGCAGGCGATCGAGTTCAACAGGCGGTGGCAAGAGGCCTCATTTTACGACACGACGCGATTCCCATCCTTTGCTTTGCAAAGGATGGGGCACCCAAATTTAAGCCTACGGCAGCGGCTGGTTGGTCAGCAGGAAATTGCCGCCGTTCTCCTTCACCACGTGCATGTTAGCGCGTCCAACCAGACGTTCTACGTGTGGCTTCTCCGATCCGTAGGCCAGCAGGTAGTACCGCGAGGGCGAGTTCCACAACTCCACAAACCAGGCGTCGTCGATGAAAACCTGTGGAGCACCCGGCGCGTAGGAGCCGTATTCCAGATTCGCGCCGCGACCGTTCCACAGCAACGCTGAGCGATTGGTGTAGAAATAAACGGAAGAGAACGCATAGTATTCGTTGGCTCCGATCAGTTCTCCGGGCGGACTGTTTTCGAGCGCGACGGCCATAGGATACGAGCCGAGGTAGGGATCGAACTCGACGAGCGCGATGCGGGCAGCCTGCAGGAAGACGATCATGCAGACAGCGAGCGCGAGCGCCATCCTGCGAAGATCTGATCGCCACAACACCAGTGCCATGGCAGCTGAGCCAAAGGCTACAGCCGCCAGTCCCAGCGGCAACTTTAAGAAGGCGAAGGCCCCCCGCGTCAGGTCGAAGATGTGTCCCATCGACAGGGTGTAAACAGCAGGGTTCTGCGAAAGCGCCTGGGAAATGTCGCCCACTGCGGGGGTCCGCCACACCATCGCGAGTACCGCCGCTAATGCGACAAAAAGCACAGCTGTGATGGCGAGCAACACGCCCGAGCCAATGCGAATCCAGCGGCCTCCGGCGGCCAGCGCGGAACCAATCAGCAGCGCCAGCGCCGGATAAATCGGCATGGAGTAATACTCCTGCGTGGTGGAAAAGGTGAAGAAGACCATCACCACCCCAACCCAGCAAACGGCCATAAGGCGCGCGCGTGCGGCTCTCGTCGTTGGCGTGTACGACAATGTGGGAGTCGCCAGCAGATAGACCGACCAGGGAAACAACCATACCAGGTTCAAGGCCCAGAAAAGCAGCCGCGGCACCGTGTTGTAATCGCGCGGATATCGGAGGTTCAGGAAGCGCAGCAGGTGTTCGTTGAAGAAATAGAACCAGAAGAAGCCGCGATACTCACCAGGGCCGGCGTGCAGGGAGAATGCGAAGTAAGGCGGATTACGCAGCGTCGCCAGCACATGCCAGGGCAGTGCGATCACCAGTGCCACGACGATCGCGAGAACGATGTGCAGGCGTTTCCACGAAGCCAGCGAGAAAAGTTGACGGGTGACCGTCATGTACATCAGTCCCGCGAGAACCGGAAATACGATAGAAATGAGGCCCTTGAGCAACAGGCCGAGTCCGATGCTCGCGCCCAGAATGATCGACCACTTGCGCTGATTCGGCTCGTCCGGCTCGAGTAGGCGCAGCCATGCCCAAATCGCTACTGTGATGGTGAGCGTGACGATGGCATCGGGAATCAGAATGCGGGTGAAGAGAAATAGCCCGGCGCAGGTGGCCGGGGCCAATCCGGAATACAATCCGGCGTCATCGCCGAAGGCCCAGCGTGCGAAACGAAATGTGACCCAGCACAGCAGGATGACAGACAGCGCGAGCGGTAAGCGCGCGGCCCAATCATGCACGCCGAAGATGCGGAAGGAAACCGCCATCATCCAGTAAATCAGCGGAGATTTCTCCAGGTAGGCGACGCCGTCGAGACGGGCGGTGACCCAGTCCCCCGACGACAGCATGGTTCGAGCGATTTGCGCCTGCACGGCGTCAACGTCGTCCACCAGGCGCGGCGGACTGACGACGCTTACGAGGAAGACGAGGCAAGCGGCGCCAACGACGACCCAGCCTAGCCTCCCACTGCGATCAGCGGCTTGGCCGCCTCCGACTCCTCGATTGCCGTTTCGATGTTCCAACGTTTCATCCAGATGAAGAGGACCAACAGGCCCCATAAGTGATAGCCCAAATTCGCTCGCCGCTCTAAGTGATCGTCGAGCAGTCGGCGAACATAGGGCCAGTCGAAGAGTTGGCTCGACGTTACAGCGTCTTCCGAGAGCGTTTCAAGCAGCAACGGTCGCAGGACACCGCGGAACCAGTCGTGAATGGGAATGTCGAAACCAATCTTGGGGCGCCGCAGCACCGACTCGGGCAGCTTGTTCTGCATCAGGCGGCGCAGAACGTATTTCGACTGCGATCCGTGCAGCTTGTAGTTGTCGGGCAGGCGCGCGGCGAAATCGACGATGCGATCATCGAGAAACGGAGGCCGCACCTCCAGCGAGTGCGCCATGCTGATGCGGTCCACCTTGTAGAGAATGTCATCGGCGAGGTAGTAGCGCTGATCGAATTCGAGGAAGCGCTCCAGTCCGCGGCCCGGACGCAGGTCCTTGAGCACTCCGGTCAGCGGCCGCGAATCGGCGTAGCGGAAAAGCTGCTCCTTCTCTTCGTCGGTAAACGTGCCATTCCAGTAGAGGTGCGCCGCACCTTCGTCCAGCAGCGTACCTTGCAGGAAACGCTTGACCTTGTACTCGAAACTGATCTTGTCATCCGACACCGGCAGGAAGTTCGCGGTAGCGAGCGCAGCTTTCCGCAACGGCTCGGGAAACATTCTCGCAATCTCGCGATAGCGGTTGGCCTTGTAAGTGAGATAGCCGGCGAACAATTCATCGGCACCCTCGCCCGTCAAAATCACGGTGACATCCTGCGCCGTCATCTTGGCGAGGAACCACAGGGGCACGGCCCCGGCATCAGCGCTGGGCTCATCGGAGTAGTAGGCGATCTGCTGGATCGCATCGGCCAGTTCGGCGTCGGTATTCAAATCGAAGTCGGTGTGATTGGTGCCGAAATGGTGACTGACTTCGCGAATATACTTGCTCTCGTCGAACGAGCGTCCCTGAAATGTGACCGAAAACGTATGCAACCGGTTTGGACTGGCATTGGCCGCGTAATGCAACACCGACGAGGAATCGAGTCCCCCACTTAGCCACACTCCTAGCGGCACATCGGAGACCAACTCTTCCGCGACAGACTTTTGCAGCAGGTCGTCGAGTTCCTCGCAGGCTGCGTCGATTGAAGTTGGCGCGGGAAGACTAGCGCGCTTTGGAAGATACGAACGGGTGCTGCATTCTCCATTCTTCCATTCCAGCATGTGGCCCGGCAGCAGCTTAACGATGCCCTCGACCAGTGTGTAGGGGGCGGGAACGTAATTCAAGCTGAGGTAGCAGTTCAGTCCGGGTAGGCAAATCCGCCGCGGCACATTCGGGTTGGCGAAGATGCACTTCAGCTCGGAGCCGAAATAGAGTTCGTCATCCTGCTGGAAGTAATAAAGTGGCTTGATGCCCATGCGGTCGCGCGCCAGTACCAGGCGATGTTGCGATTGCACCCAGATGGCTATGGCAAACATACCTCGCAGGCGCGCAAACGCTGCATCGCCCCAGTGCAAATAGGCCTGCAGAATGACTTCGGTATCGCAGTGGGTGTGAAAGGTCGCGCCTTCGCGCTCCAGCTCGTTCCGCAGTTCGACGAAGTTGAAAACCTCGCCGTTGTACACGATCACGGCGTCGCGATCGGCACTGAAGATGGGCTGGTCGCCCCCTGCGATATCAAGGATGGCGAGCCGCGTGGCCCCCAGAGAAACCTCTTCGCACTCAAACCTTGCTTTCTGGTTCGGCCCTCGATGGGTAATCGAGTCCACCGCGCTACTGAGAACGCCGGAAGGCAAAGCTCTACGAAGATGGGTGAAACCGGTTATGCCACACATGCAGAGGATTTCGCTCTGGTATGAGTGTAAATCGGGAAGCTCGGGTTGCGAAATTGTGAACTAACCATGGAGTCCACGGATGATACCTGGGTCTAGCAACCAAAGCGGCCACGGATTTGCACGAGTGACAGGGACAAGATGAAACCGGGAGTGCGAAAGCGAGATCGTCCGCGGGGCGCCGTGTTCACGCTATCCTGCTGACGGAGGACGGACTATGCACATCATTCTTTTCTACGACGTGGTTGACGACTACGTGGAGCGGCGCGCCCGGTTCCGCCAGCAGCATCTGGAGCTTGGACGGCAGTCGCAGCAACGTGGCGAGCTGGTTCTAGGCGGCGCCTTGGCCGAGCCCACAGACGGCGCAATCCTGGTGTTTCGAGGTGATTCTACGGATGTGGCGGAAGCGTTTGCCAAGGTTGATCCGTACGTGACTAATGGCCTGGTGAAAGCGTGGCGGGTACGGAAGTGGAACACCGTCATCGGGGGAGAGTAGCGGTAACAAAGCGTTCCGCCTCCCTATTCGCGACTCCCAGCCTTTGCTTCGCAAAGGATGGCACACCCGCGCTATGGGCGGCGGGTTGGAACCCAGCGGCCATGTACGGTAAAGTCATTTCGTCCCGCTCGAATTTTTACCGTCCGCGTCCTATACACGCGGGGGAACTTCCAATCGCACGATGCGACCGCCCATGAGGACCGAAGAGTGCTGAGCTTTCTGCAGGACATTCCGATCGTGCTGGCTGCAATCGTAGGCTCCCTTGCCTCTTGGTGGCTGGTGCGGCGGCTGTGGCCTCCTGAGCGCCGCCGGGTGCACAACGAAATCACGGGATGGCAGATCAGCGTGCTGGGCACCACCTACGCGGTGATTATCGGCTTCATGCTTTTTGCCGCCTGGTCTGACTTCCGCGCGGCCGACCAGAATGCAATGGCCGAAGCCAGTTGCCTGATCAACCTTTATTGGACTTCCTCGGGACTTCCCGCCGGCCAGCGTGACGCGATACGGAAACTCTCCGCCGACTATGCCGATGCGATGATCGCGGATGAATGGCCTGCTATGAACCGAGGGGTCGTCAGTCCAACGGGCACTCACATCGTGCAGCAGCTATGGGCGACGGTGTCGGAGGCCCAGTCCCTTACGGCTTCCCAGCAAGTGAGCCTGGAACACACCATGACAGAACTTGGCGACATCACCGAACACCGGCGTATTCGCCAATTGCAGAGCGAATCGAGACTCCCCGGGATTTTGTGGACGGTCTTGATCGTCGGCGCGTTCTTGACGATTCTTTCTTCATGCCTGTTCGGCTCGGAGTACCCCGTCCTCCACCTGATGCAAGTCGTGACCCTGGCATTGCTGCTCTCCCTGGCGCTGGCCGCGATCGCAGACATCAACCATCCATTCCAGGGCACCGTACACGTGAGCCCGAAGGGTTTCGAAAATGCGAAGCGCGTCTTCGAGAAATACCCGTGAGCCGGCCTTGGCTGTGACAGCGCACCGACTCGTCAGCGAAGCGCGACATTTCCGAGTCCTTCCTGGATTGACAATGGCTCGGGAGGAGTGAGACTCTCGGCGGCAGAGAATACGCTCGATCACCATTCTCCGGAGGCCTTATGGCATTGATGGCGTACATGACGGTGAAAGGCCAAAAGCAGGGCATCCTCAAAGGTTCGGTCACGCAGAAGGGCCGTGAAGGCTCGATTCAGGTGATCGCCTACCACCACAACATCGTCAGCCCCAGAGACCCGCAGAGTGGGCTGCCCACTGGGCAGAGGCTTCATAAGCCGTTCACCGTTTTGAAGGTCACAGACAAGGCGACTCCCCCGTTGTACACGGCACTCTGCACCAACGAGAACCTGACGGAAGTCACTATCAATTTCTGGAAGCCGCAGATCAAGGCAGGCACCGGCACCGGCTCGGAAGTGCAGTACTACACGGTGAAGCTAACGAATGCCAATATTGCTTCCATCGCGGCGATGATGCCCAACGTGGAAGACCCCGCGCAGCAAAAATTCGATATGCAGGAAGAGGTTGCCTTCACCTACCAGAAGATCGAGTGGACCTGGACGGACGGCAGCATCCTAGCCATGGACGACTGGGAAGCGCGGGTGTAGAGCTCTTGGGCGGACTAAGGTCCGCGCGGCGAGTCAAAAACAGACGACTTAGCGGCACGACTTGAAATCCTGCCCTGATACGTTGAAAGCGGCTAAAAGCGACGGTCGGACCGTTACGCTTCGGGTTTGAAGATGATGCCCCGGCTGGTTTTGCCATCCATGACCACCGAAAGGGGCTTGTCGAAATGCAGCAGGCGCACGCAGCCATTGGCTTCGGTCCCCGGTTGCGTCATCAACCAATCCCAATCCACAAACCCGTCGCCGGCGTCGGGGTTCACGGTGAAGTAGCCGATCTGGAACGCAGTCAGGTTTTGGAAGAAGTGACTGCCCTGCGAAGGGGTCACGCGAAAATCGCGGAAACCCGCCTCGACGATCACGCGCGCTCCTGAAATCTGGTCCCAGGTGACAGGAATGCCGAGCCATGATTCGTTCGATCCCCAGCGTCCGACGCCGATCAGAGCATAAGGTGTGCCCGTGGCGCTCAACTGGGAGTTGAAGTGGGCAACGCTTTGCGCCACTTCATAGCTGTGGGCGCGCTCGAAGCGATGAAAGTCCACCACAATGACGTCGTGCAGATTCTGAATGCGCCCGTGCCCCAGCACCATCGCACTCTGGCAGACGAGTTGGCTGGGCTCGACTTCGCCCATGTCTAACTCCCCGCCTTCGCGGGACATTACCAAAGGGCGCATCTGAAGGAAACCAAACTCCGCATCCTCACCCGCGCTTTGCGGCAGCTTGACGGCGAACTCAATCTCCACCGGACGCCCCATGGCATCCTCGCCTATGGTCATGAGTTGCTCGAGGATTTGCGGCAGCGGGAACAATCCGTGCTTCAAAATCGGCGCAAAGCTAACGATGCGCACGCCCGGGCGGCTCAGGCCGTCATACACCGCGTGGTTCTCCACCGAATAGGTAGAGGCCAGCATGTGCAGCGTTCCGTCCGCCTCGGCCACCTTGAGATGAAACGCGACCTCGCGCAAATCGTCGGCGGGATCTTCGTGATGGACTCGCGGCGTCAATTCCAGCGCCCAGAATTCCGTCTGCGAGTTGGCGAGAATATCTTCGACCGACGAGAACTGCAGCAGGTGCCTGGGATAGCGGGGGCTGAAGGTCAGGCACTTCCCGCCACCGACTACCGCGCGCCCCATGCCGAGCGCGACAGCGGCGAATCCGTCCTTCACCCCCACCGGCGCCACAGGGTAAAAGTTGCGCGAGCGCACCACGCCCGAGAAGTCGGGATAATACCGCTGACCATGAGCCGTGCCAACTACCTGCTGGATGAGCACCGCCATCTTTTCTTCTTCCAGGCGGTACGGCGTGGCACGCACATAGGCCTTCGAATGCTGGCTGAAGGTGGAAGCGTACACGCGCTTGATGGCTTCCATGAGTTGCTTGAGACGCACCTCGAGGTCACTGTCGTGATTGCCCAGCATGAAGGTGTCGTACACGCCGGAAAACGGCTGGTACTGCGAGTCTTCGAGCAGGCTGGAGGAGCGCACGGCAAGAGGAAACGTTACGTTTTCCAGAAACGCCCGCAGATCGGTCTGAATAGGTTCCGGTAGCGGCGACGCGAGGAAGCGCTTCACAACTTCCTCGTCGCTGGGCGAGCGCATGGCAAAGTCGTGCAGATCGTTTTCGCTGATGAAGCGGTCGAAAACGTCGGTAGCGAGGACGACCGTGCGGGGCACGGCGATTCGAACGCCGGCAAATCGCCGCGGCATGTGCTTAGGATCCAGCAGGTGACGCGCGAAGGCCAGGCCACGCGCCTTGCCGCCCAGCGAACCGTCGCCAATGCGCAGGAAGAAGGAGTCCGCAGGCTGAAACATTTCGGCATTGAAATCACCGACGAGGGTCCGACTTTGGTCGCGACGATAACTGGTAATGGCTTCGATCAAGTCACGCCGCAACACTTCGATGCTGGAGAAATCGGAAAGCTTGCGCGGCCGAAGCTTCTGGGCGACAGCGAACTCGGTCCGCGCCATCAGCCAGTGCGAGAAGTGATTGCGACCGGCGTGGTAGGAAATGCTCTCCGCTGGAACCGTACGCAGCGCGCGCTCCAGTTCATTGAGGTTCGTGGCGCACGCGACTTCGGTCTTACGGTCGGGCAGGCGAAAGATGAAGGGCCCGAACCCAACCTGCTCGACCAGCCAGTGGCTCAGGTCTCCCAGCAACGTGGGCGAACGTTTTTGCAGGAACGAAAACTCTTCCGCATGTGCCTTCGCCATAAACTCCGGGCGTCCCGATTGCAGCACGATAGGAACGTCGGGCACGATGCTACGGATCATGCGGGCCAGTTCGAAGCCGGTCTCGGGCATCAGTTTGCCCTTGCGCGGAAACTCCACATCCAGCACGACACCAAGCAAGTTGTCCCGATACTGTAGCACAAGCTGCGCGGCGTCTTCGTAGTTCGATGCCAGAAGTATTTTGGGACGCGCTCGCATCCGCACCAGCTTGTGGGCGACGTTGAGGCCTTCGCTGATCAAGCGCCGCGCCTGGCTGATGAGCTCGGTGTAAATCACCGGCAGAAACGACGAGTAGTATCGGATGTTGTCCTCGACCACCAGCATCACGGGCACGCCCATGACCTCGGTGTCGTGCTCGACATTGAGCTTGTCTTCGATGTACTTGATGATCGAGATCAGAATGCGCGCATTGCCCTGCCATAAGAAGATGCGTTCAATCGGGCTGTTCGGGGTGCGGGCTACGAAATTCTTGACCTCGCGATAGTCGTAAGCCAACACCACTACAGGAACATCCAGCCCGGCGCGCTTGACCTCGGTCGCCAGTTCGGCGGCATTCATGTCCTCGACTTCGAGGTTGGAGACGATCAGGTTAAAGCGCGAATCGGAGCGCGCCAGCGAAAGCGCCTCGGCTCCCGTCTTCACGTGGGTGATGCGCGGCACGTGTTGCAGGTTGAGCTCGTAGGATTCGCCGATCAGCATCTCGTTGAGGCGGCCGTCCTCGCGCAGGATGAATGAATCGTACAGGCTCGACACCAGCAGGATGTCCTGCACCCGGAAGGGCATCAGGTTTTCGAAGGCTTCGAAAAGCTTTTCCTGTTCAATGACGGCTTCGAGCGCTGGATTGGTGCTCATGGTGCAATAGTAACTCGCGCCGCATAGCTCCCGCGGTGATCCAGTTCACCCCGTGCCGGTCATTTGATACCGTAGAAGCAAGCTATGTCATTCCTGGACGATTTCGGCTTCAGACCAATGCGGATCGGTATTGCGATCATCGTCATTCTTATGGCGGGGACCGCCTACACCACTTGGCGCAACGCCCGCATGGATGCGCTGGCTCACGCTGCAGTCGATAAGAAACCCGACCCAACCGCGGTGAAGCGGTTGGCGGGATATTCAGGTCAACGCGCGAGCGATTTGTTGCTGGCGATAGCCTCAGGCGCGCAGACCGAAGCGAACCGGCTGGCGGCGCTGCAGGCGCTGGTCGATCGCAAGGACGCAGTGCGGGTGGCGCGGTTGTCGGAACTGCTGCTTCCCCCCGAGAGCTTCGCGGTGCGGCAAGCGATAGCAAACGCCATTTATCAAACGGGATGCACGCCGGAATGTGTGCGCAACATTTTGTATTTCGAGGAGCGCATGTGGCGGGGCGATCGAATGTCGGAAGAGCTGGCACCCAATCCTCCCGCCGGTTTGTCAGAAAAGGAACAGGAGCTGCAGACAGCACTGGATGAGATCCTGCGCAAGAACAAGCCGGCACTGGGAATCATGTTGGAGCGAAGCTACGGGCTTGCCGGGTCGTTTCCCAGTCCATTCGCGGTTGAGACAGTCACGCGTCTGGGCATTACGGAAGCATGTCCGCTGTTGATGCGAACGTACCTGACGGTGCATGAAAACGTCAAATCCTCGCCCGAGTACAAGAACGTTGCCGATGCGGTGGAGAAGTTGGGATGCAAGAGCAGGCCAATCCCCAGCCAGCCGTAATTTGCGTTCGCCGGATATTTGCTGTCTCATAGCGTCGAACACACCGACGGAGCCACCATGAAGCGATTCGCTGCTGCCTTACTTCTCCTGAGCTCGTTCGCTGTTGCCCAAAGCAAGCCATCCACGCCGCCAGCCAAAATCACCTACGTACGGTGCGGCACTCTCTACGACGGCAAGAGTGAGGCGGCGCAGAAGAATGTCACGCTGCGGGTGGCGGGCGAAAAGATCGAGGCGATCGGAACTAGCGTCACTGCTGAAGCGAGCGCCGAGGTCGTCGATCTCAGTCGGCAAGTCTGCCTTCCCGGCCTGATCGACACTCACACGCATGTGCTGCTGCAGGGTGACATCACAGCCGAAGACTACGATGTGCAGTTGCTGAAGTGGTCCACACCCTACCGCACCAT
>DATBZX010000090.1:0-2083 GCA_036512955.1 Terriglobales bacterium | reverse complement strand
ACTGAGTGGCGCTTCCTGGGAGAAGCAGGTCGCAGCGCTTCTGGCGGCGGGACACCGTGTCATCACGTATGACCGCAGAGGATTCGGCAAGTCCAGCCAGCCAACTATCGGCTACAACTACGACACCTTCGCCGAGGACCTACACGAACTCGTAACGCAGCTCAAGCTCAGCGATTTCGCACTGGTCGGTTTCTCGATGGGTGGTGGCGAAGTGGCGCGCTACTTTGCGAAATACGGATCGAATGGCGTGAGCAAGGCGGTAATCATCTCCGGGGTTCCGCCGTTCCTGCTGAAAACGGCGGATAACCCGGAAGGCGTGGACAGCAGTGTTTTCGAGGGAATCCAGAAAGCTGTCACTACAGACCGTTATGCATTCTTCACCGATTTCTTCAAGAATTTCTATAACACGGATCTCTTGCTGGGCAAGCGCGTTAGCGAACAGGCGGTTCAATCCAGTTGGAACATCGCCGCTGACGCCTCGGCCGCGGCCTGTCTGGCTTGTGTGCCAACCTGGCATGAGGACTTCCGCAAGGACCTGACCCGTATCGACGTGCCCACGCTGGTGATCCAGGGCGATGCGGACCGGATTTTGCCTATCGCCGCTTCGGGACTTCGGACCGCTAAGCTGATCAACGGAGCCCGCTTATTGGTGGTAAAGGACGGGCCGCACTGCATAACCTGGACACACGCAGATCAAGTGAACTCTGAGCTGGTGAAGTTCCTTGGGAATCGGATCGCGTAGCGCGTATTTTGAGCGCTCGAAACGAAATAGTTGCCGGTCACGCCGGTCGCCACAGAGCCCAACCATTATCCCCGACCGTTTGGGAAGATTTAGCTGGCCCTGCTGAAGGAAAACAAAGAAGCGTTTGGCAGCGATATGGGCTCTGTGTCTGTTTGCCAGACTGGGATGCTGGTGAATAATCGCGGCGCTGTACGGGTTCGGCCTTCCGTCTGAGAACACCTTGTCGACAACGCCGCGACTTTCGATTGCGGGTATGTTGCAATTCGGCAGGCACGCGGGCTAAATCTAACTATTTCTTTTCGGCAGCTTCGTGCTGGTTCGCCTTGTTGACGGCAGCCCTTACCGCCGTGAGAAACGGGTCGCTGCCCGCCGGGGCGTGCACATCCCCTGACAGCGTCTTACGGAAGGAAACATTCTTGCCGTAGAACGCAACTGTGGAGTCATTGTCCTGCTGGATCACGGCGCCATCGACTGCGACTCCAGCAAACAGGCCTTTGGTACGCGAGTAGCTCAAAGCCTCCGTGTTCATCTTCCAGTCGGTGCCTGCCGAGGCATGCCTTCCAACCGGACCCGCGGTGGCTGATGCCTCGCCGCTGAGTTCGAACTTACTCGAGAGCAGTCCCTGCACACCCTTGTCATTCATGAACAAGATGACGAGATCGACTGACTGGCCGCCAGCCTGGAAGCCAAAATTGCCTCCACCAATCGAAATGAATGCCGGCGCACTCCAGCCGTGGGCAGTGCGGCAGGTAACTACACCGCGACCATGCTCTCCGCCGACGATGAATGCGCCCTTCGCCATGTCCGGCACCACCGCGATACACTTGGCGCCATGCAGCACTTCTTCCGGGATGCCTTTATCGGGCGCCGCCATGATCTCGTTCATGACCACGCCGGCCGCTTGTAAGCGCGCAGGGGCGTCTTGCTGTCCCGGACCAGCGAACGCGAAGGTTGCCAAGGATAATGTCAACAATGTAATTCCGTAGTTCTTCATATGACACGTCGCTTTCGTTCCACGCTATTCGGTGGACGAACTTGTCAGGGCGAGACTTGCCGAACCACGAATTTCTCGACGGCCAAATCTCTTTGACGTTGATCAGGACGGCTCCATGTAACCGAACCGCCCTGATCCTTCCATTTCAGTGATCTCGACCGACTGCAGCCTAAGCCGGCTTCTTCTTCTCTTCATCGTGTTTCTCATGCGCCGGCTGCGGAGTCTTGGGCTGTGCGACCGGGATCTCCTGTTTCGGGGGCACCGGCACGTTCGGCTGGGTTACAGGCTTCTTCTCCTCAGGCTTCGGCGGATCGGTGTGCTGTAGGTTGCGATTTTCTTGGTCCGAC
>DATBZX010000089.1:0-7574 GCA_036512955.1 Terriglobales bacterium | reverse complement strand
CCAGCGCTACCAGGATGCCGTCGCCGCCGAGGTTCCAGGCCATCAGACGCAACTGCCGGCGTTGTCTGCGGTGGCCAACAATTTCCGCAACGGCTACATCGCCAGCTGGACTCTCTCCGTTGAGCACAACTTTCGCGATTTCGACGCAACCCTGGCATACGTGGGTACTGCGGGAATACATCTTCCCTATGTCTTCTATCCCAACAGCTACACCGGCGCCGATCCCGCGTTTGCTCCGTTCACCAAGTTCGACGCTGCCGGAAAACCCGTCGGAGGCGCCAGTACAATCTACGTAGTTTCCACCGAATCGCATTCGTCCTACAACGCGTTGCAGGCCAGTCTGAGCAAGAATTCGGCACGTTGGGGCACGGGTCTGCAAGTCAGCTACACCTACTCGAAGTCGCTCGACGATACCAGCTCGGTTCAGGGAGGACAGATCGCAGGCGCCGGCGTCATCTTGCAGACATCTCCTCAGGACCCGTGGAATCCGGCAGCGGAAAAGGGACTATCGACCTTCGACGAGACACAGGTATTCACCTTTAGTTGGATCCAAGTGCTCCCGCTCAACCAGGTCAGCTTTCTGCGCTCGGCGCCACGTTCGTTGACCTACGGTTGGCAGTTTCTGGATATTACGACCTTTACCACTGGTCCTCCCTTCACCGTCTATTCCGGAGTGCAGCAGACGGGGGCAGGCGCCAGCGGAGCCGATCGCCCTGACTTAATGTCGATGCCGAAGCTTTCGACCAGCGGCGCTGTGCCCGCCGACTACTTCGGCCGGGGAGCTGACAACGCTTCATTCTTTAGCATCCCGATCAACCTGCCAGGCGGTACGGGACCGAACCAAGGTTATTTCGGAACGCTCGGTCGCAACACTTTTCGCGGGCCCGGTTATCGCAATTTCGATATCGCGCTGATCAAGGACACTCCATTCGGCAGTCGCGGCGGCGCCGAGCTTGGCACCTTGGAGTTTCGTGCCGAGTTCTTCAACGTCTTCAATTTCGTGAACTTCGGTCTGCCTTCGAATGTCCTGCGCGGCAGCGGATTCGGCTACATCAGCAAAACTTCAGGCACGTCGCGACAGATCCAGTTCTCACTGAAAGTGCTCTTCTGATTCTCTTATCTTGAGAGCAACTCTGCGCGGAACACTAGTCGCAACGCTTGGTCTGGAGCTTAGGTGGGAACCAACTTCTGGGTACTCATGCCTCTGCCCCGGGACGGCGCGCTAAACTGGGATTGTCCGGGGCCAGAAGTCTTCTTCTGGGAAGTCTGCCCCCGACAATCGATGGGATTCCTCCCGAGCGGCGGGCAATGCACCAGCAAAGCGCCCAGGAAGTCGGTATTTGGGCAGGGCGCGGCTGCGCAGCCCGCCTCGTGTCCGGCAATCTGTGGTATTGAGAAAGGTGACGGTCGAATCAAGCGCCTGAGTCGCTGGGCGCCAAGGTAGCATTCGATGGACAATCCCGAGAAGAACCGCTTAGCCAAGCGGTAGTAGATCGATGGTGCTTTTTCCAGGAGGCGCTTTGCGGAACGAAGCGGAAGTATCCGACGCGAGAATTCCTTTCGTTCGCAGAGGCCGCCCGAAGCTACATCAACTTGACGCGGCATGATCAACTCATACACAGAGACGTCGCCAACGCCATAAACGGCTTGACGGAGTTTCTCCAGCTGGAGAGAAAGCGAGTGCCAGGCAGAATTCTCTCTGAGGCGGACCGGTTGGAGTGCTTATTCTTCGGCGGGTACGATCCGCACTTCAAAGGCGACGAGCCTGCGGGCTTGTAGAGCGGGAAGACTGCTCGCCGGAACTTCGGCCGCTAATGCGTAATACGTTTTTGTGCTGAACAGCGACGCGATCGCTCACAAGTGGTTCTGCCAGAAGACAAATCGGCTTCTGCGTCCGAATACTCCCCATAAACGCCTCAGCATCGAGGGACCCTCGCCCGGCACCAGCTGCCGGATTCCCGCCGCCATGCCGACTTCCCAGGCTTTGCTGCTTGACTATCCGAGGTCGTCCTGCCTTTCCGGCAAGGAGCACTGGAAGGTGCGAATTTCATGCTAAACTTCGATGCGAAGGATCCCTCAACACAACATGTAATGGCGAGACAAGTAAAGTAGAATCAGAAACGTGGGAGCCCATTATTGCCGATGGTTGACGAGCCTCTGCTCGAGATCGATGGTGTACCAACTTGGCTGGAAACGCCGGTCACAGATGTTCCTCCTACCTCTCCGCCTGTTCAATCACGACCACAGGTGCTTCCGCTAAACGAGCTCTCGTGGAAACATTTTGAACGGCTCTGTCTGCGTTACGTACGTAGCCGTGCTTTAGTCGTGATGACCCAACTGTATGGCATTCGTGGACAGAAGCAGCACGGGAGTGATCTCTATGTGAGACTCACCGAACCTACGCTGATGAATGCTCGCCTCAGTTGGGTCACCGCAGCGCTTCTCTTTCTCGTCATTCTGACTGGCTCGAAATTGTGGGCGCAGGGACCGCCGTACCAGACCGACGATCCCGTGCCCGTGGACCTGCACCATTACGAGTTCTACATCTTTGGCTCGGCGGACGGGACGCCGGTGGAAATGGACTCTTCGGGACCAGCCTTCGAGTTCAACTGGGGCGCGCTGCCGAGAGTGCAAGTGCACGCGATCTTGCCGTGGGGCATGGTGGCGCCGCTCAACAATCCTGCCTATCTACCGAGCGGAAGCGGGCCTACCGAGTTTGGGCTCACGGACATGGAACTGGGCGTCAAGATTGCATTTATCAAAGAGGGTAAACACATTCCGCAGATTGGCAGCTTCACCATGTTTGAAATGCCCACGGGGAACGCGGACAAAGGCCTGGGTGTAGGCAAGGTCTGGTACAAGCTACCGATCTGGCTGCAAAAGAACTTTGGGGCATGGACTTTTGACGGCGGCGCTGGCTATGAGGTGGTGCCGCAAACCGGGTACCGCAACTTTTTCTACACCGGATGGCTTGTAAAGAAAAAACTCAACGACAGGCTCGAGCTGGGTGCGGAGGTGTTCGCGCATGGACGGGAAGGTAGCGCAGCGCCGCAGACAAAGGCCTCCACGTTGGTCGACGTAGGGGGACACTACCACTTCAAACAACACCCGGACCGGCAGTTCCTGTTCTGCTACGGTCACTCTGTTGCCGGGCAAACGGAGAACTACGCCTACGTGGGCATGTACTGGACGTGGAGAAAAGATAAGGACGACAAGAAGGACGGCCCAAACGCGGGATATGTTCCCGAACAATTGAATGGCCGCACATTTTGACGATTGGAGTTCGATTCTGTTGGCGCCAACTGGTGTGACATCGCCCTGTTGTAAATAATTCCAGCAGGGCGGCCCGTTCGGGTCAGATTGCGAGTTGTCGTGTGCACGACAGCTTATCGACGCGGGCCCGAAGTCTGGTTCTGGGAAGTTTGCCAGATGGGCACCTGGGGAATTCTCATGCATGCGGAAAGACGCACTCGGTTGGGGGCCGAAGCCCTCGCCATCCATCTGATCCGGCGCATCGCCGCATCGATCTCGTTGAGGGAAGACTCGCGATCTGCAACGGGACACCCGATCTTAACGTTTTGTGGAGGGCAGATTTTCGGTATAACTCGGTACAATTGGAAGGCGAGAAAGATTGGCTTGCCGGCTCCTAAGCGACACCAGCTGAAGCACTTAGATTGTGAATTGCCCTTGGTTCGGGACCAGGGGTCGGAGGTTCAAATCCTCTCTCCCCGACCAACTAATCCCACGGAATCAATGAATTAGAGTACTCGTCACTTTGGCCGCTTCTGCAACTTGGGTCCATTTGGGTCCAATCAGAAGTTCCTCGACCTTTTCCACCGCGCTGCGCGCATCCGCAGGTACGGAGTGCAAATAGATCTCCCGTGTGACCTCTGCGGAAGAGTGCCCCAGTAGGGCCTGCACCGTTCCCAACGGCGTGCCGACGGCGTCGAGCAGCGTCGCGTTCGCTTGGCGCACCCAATGCCAAGTGACACCCTCGATGCCGAGCTTCTCGCACGTCGGCGCAAGCTGACGATTGAGAAGATTTCTTCGACTGAAAGGCGTGCCGCGCCTGGTTGCAAACACGAGCGCTTCCGGATCGATGCACTGCGGCTCGAAAGCCGACAGCACCTCGATTCCTTTTGCACCGAGCGGTACCACCGTCGCGGATGGCAGTGAAGAGATTATTCGCGTGAAACTGTTCAAGCATGGGGTCCGAAGAGAGCGTGAACGCGCCACGTATCTAGATATCTTGAATCTTGGTGCCGATAATCTTCACCTGCATTGGCTCTGGCGCAGTCGTCTTGCAGATTACGACCGTCACGCCCGAGTTTTTCAGAGATGGCTTGGGCGTACTGTGTTGTTGCGGACTCGTGTCCAATGCGACGTCGGTGATAAGTGGAACAAGGGTTTTGAGATCTATGACGCAATCGATCGTTGCGATCGTAGTATCCTTGGTGGCAAGCCGCTAGAGAGCTTGTCGGCGTTTGCCCGTCGTTGCGACGTCCTCGTAGCTGAGCTACGCGATGCGACTCTGGGCTCAAATTGGCCGGTTCACCGAAGTTAGTCACGTCTACCCTAACGCTCGGCTATTCGGTGAGTTTCGGGCTCTCCGGGCAGGTTCTGATCGCTTTTTGTACGTAAAGGTACGTCGTTTACCGCGGCTCCAATCATTGCGGCTGTTTTCTGATCTTAGCGTTGCCAAAACCCACAGATTCTGGACCGGCACGGATCAAGCGACCACCTGACCCACACACCGCCGAATAGTACCTCGGCCCTTCGGATCGCCATGCTGGCAGCCCCGGGCGTAGATCACGACCAACCCTTGGGGCGTTGATACGCAAGTCGGGCTGCGATGCATTCTTCGTGACCCCAGTGGCCCGCCAAACTTGAGTTGCGGCAGATCGGCAACCTGATCGTTGTTGGCTGCATTGCCAAATACTGTGTTGACACTTCAGTCCGAAGGGCTGTCAGCCCCAGCTATGACATGACTCCAATTGCAGACAGACTTCCCAGCAGTTTTACTGGGCTCTGGCTGAGGAGATCACAAACCACGACGAGTCCGTCACCGGTCGGCGTGATCTGGCTCACTGAGTTATTAGAGTGATCAGACGAGTCTCATTAAGTAGTTGCTTGTTCATACCAAGGCGGTGAGCATTCGACCTCTAGGCACGCCCCACAGTACGGAGTCGTACGCTGTCTAGCGCAGTGACGCTGTATGAGGCGTATGCGGGCGCTGTCTGTATGGCCCAAAACCGGCTACTTGGTTACACGGCTTACGCAGCTTTATCTTTTTTGGACGAACTTATGCACGTTAAAAGCAGTGATAATTCGGTGTTCGTTGCGATATTTCTTAACAGTTTGAAGAACGTCAGGTTCGCATGTAGATTCCGGGCATTATATTCACGCTCTGTTGTAAATCGACATCATGGAACCAGCGCGGGCTTCCGCCTGACGGGCGCGCTCCTGATCGTGATGGCAGCCATGATCGTAGGACAGACGCGTTCTCAGGCCCAAGGTATACCGACGAGCATGGGTCCTGGGATGCCAGGGACTGCGATTGCTACGCGAAGTGGGGCGAGCCTCCACGTCACCATTCTTGACGAAAACAAGAAGCCTCTGAAACAGCAGTCTCTGATCAGGCTTACAGACCAAGAGACGGGCAGGGTGTTGTTCCAAGCCACGCGCGGGTCCGAGGCGACATTCACGGATCTTTCTGCGGCTAAATACTTTCTCGAGGTGGGTGCTGCCGGGTATTTAGGAATGCATGAAGAGGTTGCTATCACCGATATCGCCTACGACTTAAATGAGACGGTGATATTGGCGCTCGATCCGGTGTCCGTCGACCTCAGGTTGAAAGATGCGGGGCAGCTTCCGTCCAAAGCACGCAAAGAAGCCGAAAAGGGGATACAGGCGCTGGAACTCTCAAATTTTGTCGAGGCGCGCAGGCATCTAGAAGCTGCAAATCGTCAATATCCCTCTAGTTCTTCGATCAACTTTCTCTTGGGATATTTAGCCCTCCAACAAAAGTCCCAAGACCAGGAATTGGCCTACCTGACCGCCGCGACGAAGCTTGACCCACATAACGTGCAAGCACAAAACCTGCTCGGACAACTCTATTACCAGCGCGGTGATTATGCGCGCGCTGCTGAAGCTGAAGAGATCGTGGTTGCGAGCAGCGGAGATTCTTTGATCGCGAGAAAAATACTCGCGAATTCCTGTTTGAAACTGAAGCAATTCGAGAAAGCTCGCGAGAGTTCGCAATGGATCGTAGATAAAGGGGGAAGTGAGGGGCGTCGGCCCGGCTCGTTTTGGGACAGGCGCTCGCCGGGTTGCAGAAGAACGAGGCTGCCATCCAAATGCTGAAGGCCTACCTTGACGGCGAACCCAAGAGTTCGGTGTCCCCTCAAATTCGGGAATTGCTTGTCCAGTTGGAGAAACAGGTGTCGGAGGGCGGCGCCAATGCCAAAGTAGACATCGGAATTGGCGAAACGGAACTCATGGCGGAAAGTGAATCCTCCGCCGGAAGTGCGGGAATGCCATTGGACGTAGACGCAAGGAAGCCATCCGTGGCCGCCGGCGTTCAGTGTCCCTCGAACATTCTGGAATTGACCGCGAACCCCTCAAAGGCGTTGGTCGATAGCGTCGCACAGTTCTCAGCGGTCGAGCACATGGTTCATGAGAATCTTTCCCCGCAGGGAACTCCTGGAAGTCGCGAAACGCGACAATTCAACTACGTGGTTTCCATCAGCGAGCCCGCACCAGGTACGTTGATCGTTCAGGAATATCGCGATGCCGACAACTTGGATATGCCGGGCAAAATAGCGACCACCGGACTGGCAATTCTGGCCATTGCCTTCCATCCCCTTTTCCGCGACGACTTCGAAATGAATTGCGAAGGTCTTGGCGATTGGGAAGGGCAGGCGGCGTGGTTAGTGCACTTTCGACAGTCGGACGATAAGCCCAATCGGCTGCGATCCTACGTGGTGAATAAGAGCAACTATCCGATCCGGTTGAAGGGGCGGGCATGGATTCGCGCCGACAACCTCCAGATCATTCATCTGGAAACGGATCTGGTAAGGTCGATTCCCGAAATTCACCTGATGACCGAACACACCAATGTCAGCTACGGCCCAGTGCAATTCAGAAAGAGTGGTACCGACTTGTGGCTGCCGAAGAGTGCGGAACTCTATGTGCACTTCGGGAAGCGACGCTTCTACCGCAGTGAGAGCTTTGACCATTTCATGCTTTTCGCGACGGACGCTGTCGAGAAAGCAAAGCTACCGAATATCGACTCGAGTCAAGATCCGGCCGCCAACACTGGAGTTGGACTATACAAGTAGTCTGCGGCCCACTTATCGATCGCGTCCGATGCCAACCGGGCCGGCGTTAAACGCGCGTTTGGCTGGTCTCTTACAAACCCACTGTTTGTGAGACTAGAGCATTTTCAATCAAGGTGTATAGTTGATGCCGCAATGACGGAACCAAGCTCGAGCGTTGTCTGCGGTGATGCAAGGAAGAGCCTGCGTAACCGCCTGCTCCAGCGCCTCGGCGGTTCTGGCCTTGAGCGAACGTAA
>DATBZX010000088.1:0-2662 GCA_036512955.1 Terriglobales bacterium | reverse complement strand
TCTGGATTCGAGTTTCTTCAAGCATCCCCTATTGCGAAAGTACACCGCTCTGGTCAATGAAGACCTGACGGCAACCTACTCGCGCGACATCCAGAAATGGCTTCTCATCGCGCCTATCATCGGTATCTTGACCGGCCTCATCGTCACCGGAATCGCCGTGCTTATTCTCGCCGTCATCTGGGCGGCGCTGCTTCCCTACTACCTTGCCCATCATTGGGCAATCGTGGTCGGACTCAGTGTCGGTTTCTTCGTGGCGGGGCTGATATTGCGCATCAAGAAGACGCGAGCCCAAGATCGAAATGAAGGCAACCCCGCCTCCAGTGAGACCGACGCCGGGAGGGTCTGAGAATACAGCAATGACCGACCACAGGATCGCCGATTCATCGTCTACGGAGGGCTTGCCGATTGCTCCCTCTCTGGGGCCGACACTCGAGTCGCAGCTCACCCCTCAGCGCACGACGGCTGTAAATGGACGCGTCGTCTTCATGACCCTGGTCGCGGTTGCAATTGGACTGGCGGCGGGTCTGGTCGCACAGATCCTGCTGCGTCTGATTGGTCTCATCACCAACTTGGCCTTCTATGGCCGTCTGACGCCGCAATTCGTTTCGCCCTCCGCGAACCATCTCGGCCTGTTTGTGATCATCGTCCCCGCTGCGGGTGGTCTAATCGTTGGCCTGATGGCGCGCTACGGTTCGGAGGCTATCCGCGGGCATGGAATTCCTGAAGTAATGGAGCAGGTGCTGACGAACCAAAGTCGAATCCAGCCTCGCATCACCTTTCTCAAGCCTCTTTCCGCAGCCATTGCGATCGGGACAGGCGGCCCTTTCGGCGCCGAAGGCCCTATCATCGCTACTGGGGGGGCGCTCGGCTCTCTGATTGGCCAGTTACTCAAGACTACCGCGGACGAGCGAAAGATCCTTCTATCAGCCGGAGCGGCCGCCGGAATGGCAGCAACTTTCGGCAGCCCCGTGGCCGGCGTCCTTATCGCGGTAGAACTCCTCCTTTTCGAGTTCCGTTCCCGCTCGCTGATTCCGGTCACTTTCGCATGTGTGGCGGCGACTGCAGTTCGCATGGCATTTATGGGCTCCTCGCCGATCTTTGCGATGCCCAGCCTTGCACCGCCCAGTCAAGCCGCACTGGTTCTGTATATCCTGCTCGGGGGTATCGTAGGCGTCGTTTCCGTTGGCGTTACAAGGGCGGTCTACCTTATCGAGGATCCTTCAGCGCGTTACCAATTCACTGGATGTGGTGGCCTGCGCTTGGAGGCATTGTCGTTGGAGTAGTCGGGTACTGGGTTCCTCAAACCTTAGGCGTTGGATACGACAACGTAAGGTTCGAGCTCTCGGGGACTCTCACTGAGCAAGCTCTCGTCCTGCTCTGCGTTTTCAAATTTCTATCCTGGTCGGTCTCGCTCGCAAGCGGTACGTCAGGCGGAACGCTCGCTCCATTATTCATCATGGGTGGCGCACTAGGGGCGGCCCTTGGTGCTGGGGTAAGTGGGTTTTTTCCCCACGCTGGACTGGATGTGCGTGCCGCCGCTCTGATCGGAATGGCGGCGATGTTCGCTGGTGCATCCCGCGCACTACTCGCATCCATAGTGTTTGCGTTTGAAACCACGATGCAACCGTTTGCGTTGTTGCCCCTCGCGGCGGGCTGCACGGCTGCCTACCTGGTTTCCAGCCTGCTCATGAAAGATACGATTATGACCGAGAAGATCACCCGCCGCGGTATCCCTGTACCTGCCGACTATGCTGCCGACTTCCTCTCCCAAATTCTGGTGCGCGACGCGGCAACATATCAGGTGGTCTCGCTTGGGGCCGGCCTGACTTTAGGGGAAGTTCGTTCGCGGATCGCTCAGGGCCTTCCAGAGAGTACCCACCATGGCTTTCCGGTCGTGGACAAGGAGCGTGGACTCATCGGGTTGGTGAGTCAACGCGCCTTGCTGGATGCAGGCGAGCCGGCCACCAAGCGAATTGGCGAAATCGTCAGCGGCCCCTGCGCGGTCGTATTCGAGGATAACAGTCTGCGCGAAGCCAGCGATCTGATGGTGCGTGAAGGTCTTGGCCGCCTCCCGGTGGTGAAGCGCGACAACCCGCGCGAGGTCGTTGCGATACTTTCCGGAAGCGATATCAGATCAGCGAACCGGCAACGCCTCGACGAAGCACATCAGGCGGAGCAAACCATACGCTGGCGCTGATGACCGCATGATTATTGAAACTTGGGCATTACGCGATCCGCGAACAGACGCATCGCGGTTAGCACGTTCTGACGGCCGCTGATTTCGCCGACCTCGAACCAGCACACCAGCCGCGAGAAACCAAACTGCTCTTTCAGTTGCGCGATCCGGTCGATGCAGTACTCGGGGTCGCCGAAAATCCCCATGATCGAATCGACGGTGGCGTAATCGATCGTGCGCAAGCGGTCGCGTACTTTCTGGAATTCCACCTGATGGCCGGCGTGGTGATTTGATTGGCGGCTTCGGGGAGCTGGTAAAAGACATCGAACTTCACCAGCTCTGCCTCAATACGCGCCGAGAATGGCGACGCGCTCGCGATGGTACGCGGGCGAGCCGAAGCACGACTCGTTGAAGCGCGCGCGCTTGAACCACAGATGCATATCGTGCTCCCAGGTGAAACCGATTCCGCCGTGCATCAGAACGGCG
>DATBZX010000087.1:0-7883 GCA_036512955.1 Terriglobales bacterium | reverse complement strand
GGCGTTCTTGGGGACCTTTCCCTTTTTGCTGATTTCCTCGGGCTTGATGCGGACCATAGCGTCCTCGGGGAACGCGGAGAAGGCGTTATAGGCCTGGTCGGCGAGGATGTTGCGGTCGGCGAGAAAGAGGATGCGGGGGCGTCGCGAAGGCTCGCGGGTGAGGTTCCATCGGCTGTGGAAGAGCTTCCAGGCAACCTGGAAGGCGATAAAGGTCTTGCCGGTGCCGGTAGCCAGCGTCAGCAGGATGCGCTGCTGGTTCGCCGCGATGGCTTCCATGACGCGCTCGACGGCGATGTCTTGAAAGTAGCGGCCGGGATGTGAGCCGCTCTTGTCTTCGTAGGGGACGGCGGCGAAGCGGTCGCGCCAATCACTTGCCTTGGCGAAGGTCAGGTTCCAGAGTTCGTCGGGCGTGGGGTAGGCAGGCTTCTCGCCTTCCTTGCCCGTGTGCATGTCAATGGCGTAAATGCCGCGGCCGTTGGTGGCGTAAGTGAAGCGAACTTTGATTTTGTCGGCGTAGTCTTTGGCCTGGGCGACGCCCTCGGTTAGTTGGCAGCCCCGGGCCTTGGCTTCGATGACGGCCAGCTTGGTGTTTCGGTATTCGAGAATGTAGTCGGCGACGAGGGGCTTGGCGCGGCGTCCCTGGCCTTCGAGGCGACCGAGAGTGATTTTGTATTCCCGGCGGATGCGGCTGCCCTCGACGACACCCCAGCCAGCCGCTTTTAACGCGGGATCGATGTGCTCGGCTCTGGTCTCGGCTTCGTTCATAGAGTAGGAATCATGGCAGGATGCGGAAAGCGCGATTGCGAGTGGAGCGATAGACGGCAAAATCCCGGCGATCGAGGGTGAAGATGGTGTCGATGCCTTCGCGGCCAGCCAGATAAACCAGGGCGGCGTCGGCCAGTTGAGGACGGATGTCCTGGTACTGCTTCATCACTTCGGCAATCGCGCCGGCCTCGGCGCCGGCGAGTGGAAGCAGTTCCAGAAAGCCGCCGGGCTTCTCGGAAAAGCAGCTTCTTAGAAGTTGCTGGACAGCCCGCGGATGGGAACGCAAGAGCCACGCGGCCTCGGTGATTACCGGCCAGCAGGAGAATAGAGGGCCGGGGAGTTGATGAAGGGCCTTGACGCACGCGGCATGGTGCTGGTCGACGCTGGAGAGAATGGCAACCAGCGGTCCAGTGTCCACCAGCACGCGACGCTTCATTTGGATTTCCCGAAACCTTCCATGTGGCGGGGACTGGAGCTGAGGTCGGTAGGCGGAGATTTCGGGCCGCGCTTTATACAGCCAATCAATCCCGCTTCTTCGGCCAGTTCGTAGGCTGGGCGCGCCTCGCTGGGCTGGCCAAGATAGGTCTCCAGGGCTTCGCGGACGAGTTCCGACTCCGGCTGGCCTTTGATGCGCGAGCGGTGGCGCAGGCGCTGCCCAAGAGTCTCTGGAAGGCGAATTGTTATACGGGCGGATGCCATGTCAGACATTCTAGCATAAATGTCAGACATCTCTTCGTTCATGGAGTTCGTCGTTAAATGGGAAAGCTAATCCCACACATAGTTTTCGTCAAAGGGCACGTTATGCCGTTGGAGGAAGGCTCGGTATTCTTCCTGAAACGATTTCTTGCGGTGATGCTGCTGTTGGCCGGCGATGTATTGACGCACGGTGGTGACATTGGATTGCGAAACGGCGAACGCGCCATATCCCGCCTGCCAGGCAAACCGGGCAAATTCCGGGCCCTGTGTCTTGATCCATTTGGACGAAGTCTTCTTGACTTCTTCCACGGCGTTGCTGACCGCGACGGTGCGGCCCAGTTCAAAGAGGATATGGACGTGGTCCGTGACCGAGTTGATGAGTACGGGCGGGCATCCCAAGTTTTGCAGGACCGTCGCCATGTAACGGTGCAAGGAATCGCGCACGGTGTCGTGCAGGATGGGTTCGCGGTTCTTGGTGGAGAAGATGAGGTGGATATGCAGCCGCGCGAGGGATTGTGGCATGGGTTGGAACGCCCTTTCAGGGCTTCGATTTTATTATGGGCCGATTTCCCAAAAGTATCGCGACGCCAGTCAGGACGCGACGACGGTGGGAATGGGGACACATCCGATGCGGGGGCGGAGTTTTTGGGGCGCCCTTTCAGGGCTTGGGGATTTGGGGGCGTTGGGTACCCAGGGCGTTGCCCTGGGCTCGGACTAAGACGCGCCTTTGGCGCTAAGAGATGCGAAGCATCGGACGCGGAAGCCCAGAAGGGCCGTCCTAAGGTTGGCAACGAGACAGGCGACGCATCCGACCCGGAAGCCCCGAAGGGGGCGAGCCAGGCGTAGCCCGGGGCAACGCCCCGGGACATGCACGCGAAATGTAGAGAAGCCCTGAAGGGGCGTCCCAAGGTTGGCGGTGGGGAAGGTGACGCATCGGATGTTGTAGCCCCGAAGGGGGCGAGCCAAGGGGAGCCCGGGGCAACGCCCCGGGAACGGGATGTGGAAGGCAGGGGAGCCCTGAAGGGGCGTCCCAAAGTTGGCGCTGAGGAAACGCCATCCACCACACCCCAGCCAGCCGCTTTTAACGCGGGATCGATGTGCTCGGCTCTGGTTTCGGCTTCGTTCATCGGGAAGTTCTAGAGTCTTCCAGTAATAGCCTGATGCAGCAAGGATTTTTTCAAGGCTTCAAGGGCGGCGAGTTTTTGCCAGTAAATTCCGGTGAGCCGCTTGGATTCGGCTGTAATACTTTCAATTCCGACAATGAGTTCTTGTTGATCACAAAGAGGCGGTATAGGGATCTTGATTTCTCGTATGCTTCTCAAGCTGATAGTTGGCTGCGTAGTGCCGTCGACAAATTCATCGATTTGCTCTTTGGCGTTTGGGCTGGTCAAAAAGTGATAGAGAAGATTCGAACTAATCTTTGGAACAATGAAGACGGTGTTTTGACCAAGGCAGAAACGTTCATTCGAGTTGACAAGTGATGAAACACCGTAGGTACCAACGCGTGAGAAAACAATATCGCCGGGTTTCGGTGTGTGTTTTCTTGAAAACTCTAAAAACGTTTTCTCATCGACCCTTCGTGCATTCGAGAGGTCCAATATCCCAGGCTTTATGTCTGTCACCCTGACCATTGGAAAGCCAGCCTCTGCATAAGAGGGAGTTTTATGCAGACAATCGATAAGTTCTGCAACATCCCCAAGCCGCTTCTCGACCCAGCCCTCCTTGCGCTGGGTGAAGACGGATTGGAGGTGGCTGTCGAAGAGGGCGCGGGCGTTTTGGAGGTTCTTTTCGGCGTTGGCTTTGGCGGTGGCGATGCCCTCCAACGCTTCGTCGAGGATGCCGACGATCCGCTGCTGTTCGGGCAACGGGGGAACGGGAATCGTGACTTCTTTGAGTTTGCCGCCCGATAGCTCCCGAAAGGTCGCGCCCGTTCCCAAGTCGTTGAGCAAATCGACAATGCTCCCGAGGTAGTAGAAAAGGAATTTGTAATGAATGGCCTTTCCGGGAACCAAACCTTTGCAGCCTTGGTTTGTGGCCATCGGCACTGTATTGATGACAAGGTGCCCGATTGGTGCGCGTGAAGACAGAATGACCGAATATGGGGGCATAGGGGTCGCCGAACTATTCGCCAACCCTTTGTCTGTCAGCGTTCTCTCGGTTTCGCTAACGTAGGGTGAGTTTCTTTTCCCCATTTCGGCGGGGGTAACCCATTGATGTTCGCCGTTCCAATACACGGCAACGCCGGTTTTCGGGGTGCCACCGTTGACGACTTGGCAAACAGCACCGATCGGCTGCTTTGGCCACGCGGTCTTCATAGCAGCGCCTTAATATTCGCCAGCAACTCCGCGCTCTCGGCGTCCAGCGCGGCGATCTCGTCCATGATGGCCTCGGGGCTGCGGTGCGCGATTTCTTCGCCGCCGTTGGGGTTCTTCACGGAAAGATCAAATGTCTCTTTGTCGATGGTCTTGGCATCCACGCTCCACGACTTGGGCGAATCGGCAAAGCTTTTTTGCAGCTTCACGAACTCGGCGAGGTCTTCGTCATTGAGCGGGTTGGTCTTGCCCATGTTGCGGCCGGGATCGAGCTGGTAGTACCAAATCTTTCGCGTAGGTGCGCCCTTCTCGAAAAAGAGTACTACGGTCTTCACTCCCGCGCCCTGGAAGGTGCCGCCGGGACAGTCGAGCACGGTATAGAGGTTGCAGCTTTCCAAGAGAAGTTTGCGCAGGCTGACGGAGGCGTTGTCGGTGTTCGACAGGAAGGTGTTCTTGATGACCACGCCGCCGCGCCCCGAGGCCTTGAGCATCTTGATGAAGTGCTGGAGAAATAGGAAGCCGTCTCGCCGGTGCGGATGGGAAAGTTCTGCTGCACTTCGGGGCGTTCCTTGCCACCGAAGGGCGGGTTGGCCATGATGACCTCGACGCGGTCCTTCTCCTGAATGTCGGCGAGGTTCTCGCTGAGGGTGTTGACGTGGAGGATGTTGGGGGCCTCGATGCCATGCAGGATCATATTCATGATGGCAATGACGTAGGCGAGCGACTTCTTCTCCTTGCCGTAGAAGGTGCGCTCCTGCAGGGTCTTGAGGTCTTTGGTGTTGAGGTTGGGCCGGGACTTGAGGTACTCGAAGGCTTCGCAGAGGAAGCCCGCCGAGCCGACCGCGCCGTCGTAGATGCGGTCGCCGATGCGGGGCTTGGCGACCTGGACGATGGCGCGAATGAGCGGGCGCGGGGTGTAGTATTCGCCGCCGTTGCGTCCGGCGTTGCCCATGTTGCGGATTTTGGCTTCGTAGAGGTGGGAGAGCTCGTGCTTCTCTTTTTGCGACTGGAAGCGGAGCTCGTCGATGTGCTCGATGATGTCGCGCAGGTTGTAGCCGGACTGGATCTTGTTTTTGATCTCGCCGAAGATTTCGCCGATTTTGTACTCGATGGTGTTGGGGCCGGTGGCCTTCTGCTTGAAGCCGTGCAGGTGAGGAAAGAGCTTCTGGTTGACGAAGTCGCGGAGATCGTCGCCGACCAGGCACTTGTTGTGGTCGAGCTCGCCGGCTTTGGTTTTGGGCGCGGCCCAGGCTCCCCAGCGGTAAGGCTTGTCGAGGATGGGGGTGTAGGTCTTGCCAGCAAGGGCGGCTTCGGTGGCTTTCTACTGCTCCAGGGCGTCAAGGTATTTCAGGAAGAGAAGCCAGGAAGTTTGCTCGGTGTAGTCGAGCTCGGTGGTGCATCCGGCTTCTTTACGCAGGACGTCGTCAATGTTACGGAAGGCTTGTTCGAACATAGGGATAGCTTGAAGATGAACCTACCTTTATACAACGTCCCTCGTAGCACGCGGTGGAAACGCAGTCGGCGGGGGCTGCGATGGAAGCCAGGACTCCACCCTCGATGGGGTAAACTGCTTGTCATCCGCACATGAGAGATCCCCTGGCCCTTTTGACTTCTGCCGAGTTGCGCAAGTTGCGCAGCTTCAAAGATCCCTATGGCATTCAGCGGTTTCTGGATGACACGCCGTATCACCTTGCCGACACTGCCTGGTCGCCGCGCCGGGTGCTCCGGGAGCAGACCTCGCATTGCCTCGAAGGAGCGATCTTTGCTGCTGCCGCCTTGCGTGCCCTCGGGTTTCCTCCGCTGATCATCGACTTCGAGGCCGAGCACGACACCGATCACGTGCTGGCGGTGTTCCGCGTCAAGGGACACTGGGGCGCAGTCGCCAAGTCGAACTACACTGGCTGCCGCTACCGCGAACCTGTATACCGCTCTTTGCGCGAGCTGGCGATGAGCTACTTCAATATTTATTTCAACATGCGCGGTGAGCGCACGTTGCGCACCTTCTCGCTTCCGGTAAATCTGTCCCGCTTCGATCAACTGGAGTGGATGACCTCAGAGGAGCCGATCTGGTTTATTCCAAATTACTTGTGCGACATTCACCACTACAAGCTGCTGCGCCCGGGCATGATCAAGCGGCTGCATCGCGTTGATCAGCGGTTGTTTCGGGCCGAGACCTTAGGGAAAGCGCACAAGCAGAAAAACCCGACTGATGCCTAGATTAAGAACTGGTCGAGCTTGTATCGGAAGAAATTCTTACCGTGTGTGTATTTTTTTTACGCTGTCGGTCATTGGCTCGGGAGCTAAGTCCTTTGTTCTTGAACAACCAGCTTTGGCCATCTGCTTGCAATATGTATAGGCAGACGAAGTGGCGCAATCGGGCCATGCGGTGAGGATATCGGCCAGAGTCCTCACAGTATGGCCCGGATTTTTTGCTTCAGGCTCTCTGTTCGGTAGGAATGACGCGCTGGTAGCCACAAATCAGGCTTCCCGGGGTTCGGCGGCACGTCGGAATTGGGATTCCCGTGCGCGCGCCAGCCGAAACTTCTTCGCTGGCACCTGGCTGCTAATAACTGACAACTAGTTGGTCGGGGCGAGAGGATTTGAACCTCCGACCCCCTGCGCCCAAGGCGGATTTCAAACCCTGTTGAAATCTGCGGAAAACTGTAGGCCGTAACTGGTTCGTATTGAACCTGTTACGGACCGCTTGTTGCGCCGTTTTGAACTGTGAAGAAACTGGGTGCTTTGCCAGCTACATTTCTTCACTACAACGCGAGTATTCCGCAGTCGATTCCTCTTGCTAAACTCTCCGACCCAGGGGTTTAACACTGCGACCTTTGGTGGCGGAGCTACCATCCAGGCCGATTTCTTTGGCCCCTTCACAGCCACGTTGCTGGCTTTTGATGATAGCTTCAACCTTCTTGCAATGGTCACTGAAACCGGTAACTCGAATTCCAACGGAGATGGCAGCGCTATCTTTATTGGCTTCCAAAGCAGCACCGCCGATGTTTCATACCTAAGGTGGATTGTGAAGGACATTAACGGCAACAACGACGAAGCAATCGGCCCCACGGTCATTTACACCTCAGGCGCAACGCCAGAGCCGAGCTCGTTGATCTTGATGGGCTCTGGTGTGTTGGGTCTGGCTGGCTTTATCCGCCGTCGCTTCCTGCCGTAGATTGTTCGAACGGTTCGCAGGCGTATAGAAATCGATACCTGCCTTTCTATGTTGTGGTGGCGTTCTTTCTTGAGACACACCAGGTCCATCCCGGTCAACGTCATCCGCCGCGCCAGGTTCAAGTAAACCTCCAGGCGATGGTAGGAATCGGTGGTGGTCACGAATCGCTTGGGCTGCATAGCGAGAAGATCATCCTCGCGCATTACGCGGGCCACGCGTTTGTGATTCACCAGCATGCCACGGCGCCGCAGCTCGGCTGTCACTCGCCGATACCCATAGCGACGTCGGTGCTCCAGCGCGACCTGCTCGATGGCGGATCGCACCTCCATGCTCTCTTCCAGCGGAACCTGCTCCTGCAGGGACCGGTAGAAGCCAGCACGGCTGACTCGCGCCAACTGACACATCCGCTCGATACTGAGGCTGCCTTGCATCGGCATCACTTCTCGGATCTGGTCGTAGATGCCGTCCCGCCAGAGCTGCTGCCTTTCTGGCGTCGAGCCTCGACTTTTTGCAAGGCACCTTTGAAAAAATCTGCCTCCAGCGTCTTCTCCGCCAGCACCCGCTTCAAGTCACGCACCTCTTTGCGAAGCTGGCGTATGGCCGAGGTCGGGGTTCCATCGTGCCCCGCTTCCAGCTGCCGCTGCCAGTGATAGAGCACCGTGCGATGCACTCCCAGCTCCTCCGCAAGCGCCGAAACGCTGGCACAGTTCTTCATCCGCTCCAGCGCCATCTGCCGGAACGCTATCGGGTATTTATTAACTCGTTTTCGTGGCATCCGCAGTTCCTTTCCCTGCGGAGTGTAGCAACCCGGCGTGTCTCAGTTTTGGGGGTCAGTCCAAAGTGCTTGTGGCCGAGTGCCGCGTCCTCAAATCGCTGATTCGGCGAGCGCGCCGAGTTTTGGCGAACCACAGCACAAACATCACAGAATCTTAGCG
>DATBZX010000086.1:0-25319 GCA_036512955.1 Terriglobales bacterium | reverse complement strand
TAATGTTAACGCGCTTGATGATGCTGAAGTCCCAGTTGTTGATGTGCGGGGTAGCCAGCGTGTTCTTGGCGGAGGTCGCCAGAGCGCCGCTGCCGGCAACAATGTACTGGGCAGTGGGGTTGTTTGCGAGATAGGCCACTGTGTCACCGATCGTGTTCTTCAGCGCGGTTACGCCGGAACCGGTTCCCGCAATGCCCGCCGGGTTGTAAATAGCCCGATCGGGAGCCGAGTCGCCGTTCAGGTTGGAATCAACTCCACTCTGAACCGTCGCGTACTCGGGGGACTGGAACGTGTAAATCGGAGTGAACTGCCAGTTGCCCACAATGTTCTTCATCATCCAATTGGAGCTGTTCTTGTAGAACGGCAGGTCATAGAGCACTTGGATGGTGACGCGGTGACGGCGGTCATAGGCCGAGGTCCCCCAGTCGCAGGCAATGCACGAGAAGTTCTGTGGACGACGCGGGGTCAGCACGGTCGAGAAGACTTCGGCTGTCGAGTTGTCGAACATGTGACTCCAGGTCCATGCTGCCTGGAACTGCAGGCCATTGCTGAAGCTGCGGCTAAACTGGGTCTGCAACCCGTTGTAGTTGGAAGCACCGTAGGGCATGAACCCCACTACTCCACCAGTAAAGCCGGCATTCAGGTAGGCCGGGAAGTAGCTGGGGTTGTTCGCCGCCAGGTTCGTAAGCCCACCGCAACCCGTCGCCGGGCACTTTACTGTGTAGGGCAGCGAATCAAGAGTTGCCTGGCTAGGAGCCGCTAAGTAGGTTGGTAGGTAGCTATCCGGGCCGATGGGGCTCGTCCTGTTGATACGGGTCTGGACCGGCAGGTGGATGCCCTTGGTACCGACATAGCGAACTTCCAGCGTGTACTTATTGGCAAACATGTGCTGTACGCCCACGTTCCAGCTCTCCGAGTACGGTAGCTGCTGGTTCGGAATGTAAGCACTGGTGACGCTGCGGGCCGCCGCCGCGTCGGTGATGGGAAGCGGAACCGAAGGAAGACCACCGTTTGCCAGGAAGCCTCCCAGGGACCAGGTGCAACCCGGCGTTCTGGGATCGTTGCCAACAGACACTGGCAGCGTATCGCAAGTCTGCTGAACTTGCGGAGGCAGGGACAAGAGGCCCAGATTGTCGAAGAGCACGTCGTTCGCCATGGCGAAGCCGGCGCGGATGGAGGTATTTGACTCCAGCGCATACGCAATACCAACGCGCGGCATGAAGTTGGTCTTCTGCGTGGTTGGGGCGCCGAAGGTGATCAGCCCGGGAACGTTGGAAATGGAATTCAGGGGCTGCAACTGGGTGGCCGCCAGCGGCTCGCCCGTCCACTCGTAGCGGATACCGTAGTTCAAGGTCAGTTTCGGGGTCACACGGAATTCGTCGTTGGCGTAGGTATAAAACGCCTTGCGGTTTCCGTAGTAGACCACGTCACCGGCCGAACGCTCGGCAAAGTCGCCATTGTTGGGATTGGGGTAAGAGTCATTCAGGAAGTCCGAAGTGGCTTGCCACTCGTAGTCGCCACGCACGCGCTGCGTAAATGTCTGCGGGCTGATGTACCAGCGGAACTCGGCGCCGAAGCGGAAGTTGTGTCTACCCTTCGACCAACTGAGGTTGTCCACACCCTGGTACAGGTTCTGAATGCCAGTCTGCGGAGCGTTGGGGTCAGGACCAAGCTGCACTCCGTTCAGTTCGTAGATCTGCAAGTTGGGGAATACGTTCAGGCCCGGATACGTCTGCGAGCCGGTGGGGTAGATCTGCGAGTAGCGGTTGAAGCCGACCCGGAATTCGTTGTTAATGTTCGGGCTGAAGTTGTGATACTCGCTCAGCGTCACCACCCAGTAGCGCGCCGGGATGGTGTCCCAGAAGCTGGGTAGCTGGGCAGCGGTATCAAATCCATCGAACTTACTGTAGGCCAGACGGCCACGTAACTGATCGTTCTGCGAGATGTTCCAATCGAAGGAGTTCGCCGTGGTCAATGTGTTGGAATAGCTGGGACCGGAAAAGCCCACATCGCCAACCGGAATGTTGTAAATCGTCGTATTCGTGCCCCAGAGATTTGTCGGCAGACCGGGGACGACCTGAATAGCGGGACCAACGCCAGCTACTGTCGGGCAAGTGGTAGCCGTCGAGCCGCCAGCAGGCAGATACTTCTGCATGGTCTGAAGCTGGTTGTTGTTGGGAAACAGTGCAGCCAACTGCGAGTAGCCGGCGGCCGTAGGAGCGCATGCGGTCGATGGGGTTCCCGAAAGACCTACTGGGTTGTACTCCCAATCGGTAAAGAAGAACAGCTTGTTCTTGAGGATCGGGCCGCCGATGCTTCCACCGAACCGGTTGCTGTCGTAGCGCGGGTTCGATACGTTCCCGCCGCCCTGCGACAGAGCGTATTGCGAGTCAACCGCGTTCAGGTTGCGGTTCTGGAAATACTCGTAAGCCTTGCCGTGGAACTGATTCGAGCCGCTCTTGATGGTCTGGTTGAACTGGCCGCCGGAAGAGTGTCCGAACTCAGGAGAGAACTGGTTCTGCAGCACCGTGAAGTTGTCAACCGCGTCATTCGGGATGGTGATGAGTGGACCAGTCACCGATATGCTGTTGTTGTCAACGCCTTCCACCGTGAAGTTGTTGTTACGGGGACGCTGTCCGGAAACCGAGGGACCCGATCCCACACCGATTCCGCCAGTGCTGGCCACGCCAGCATTCAGCAGCGACAGGTTCAGCACTCCGCTGCCCGTCGAGGTGGTCGGCGAATCTGCGATTTCGTGGGTCTCAAAGGTGGTCCCAATCGTGGGAGTCGTGGTGTCGATGGTGGCCGCCGCCTCGCTGACTTCCACCGTGGTCGCCGTGCCAGCCACGTTCGTCGTGATGTTAGCGGTAGAGGTCTTATTCAGGGTTATTTCGATATCGGCAAAACCGCCCTTCAATCCGGCGGCGCTCGCCTGAACCGAATAGTGGCCGGCGGGCAGGTTCGCGAAGTGGTATTCGCCGGAGGTATTCGTCTTGGCAGTTTGTTTGAAGGCAGTGCCCAAGTTTGTAACTTCAACTGTTGCATTGGCGACGACGGCACCGGACTGATCCTTGACGACGCCGTTAAGGTCGCCGCTGATCGCCTGTCCTAGTGCGACGGCCGACAACAGCAAGGCCACCCCTAGCACTGCTACGATTTTCAGCAGGTTTTTCATTATTGATTGCTCCCTCAGAAATTTGATGGTGCTTAACATCAGGACATCACTACCAGAAAACCTCGTCATCGAGCTCGGCGGAGCTGATGTCTCACTTAGTGAATGGCACGTTGGATGCCAAATCCACCCAGCAATGAATCGTTTTAGAATCAGTCGTTTAAGTGGACTTTAGCACAGGGGAAGCGGAGCAGTTATACTATTTAATAGATGGTTGAAGGGCATCCTACAAAAAACTGTAGACGACACCGGGCGACCCGCTGCAGCTTGGCTCGAATGTCTATCCAAACTGGGGCCTGTTGATTACCAAGCAAACATCGCTTAGGCGCCGCTGCTCGCCTTCGAGAGTGCCTAGCGGCGCACACCCCCACCCGACCGACGAGCAGGCTCGCAGGTGGTCCAACCCCCGGGACTCAGCGGCTGTTGTTCGGCTAGCTGCCAAGCGCAAGCGTGATGAGGGTCTTTTGCTCGAGCTCGTGTGCCTTGGCCGAACCCGTTGCCGGAGTGGCATTGGCGGCCCGCTTTATGCTGCGCAGCTTCGTCCCCACAACCCGTTTCAGCCGGGGCGCAACAAACGACAACGCACCCATGTTGGCAGGCTCTTCCTGCACCCAGATGAACTCGGTCGCTTGGGAGTAGCGGCCAAACACCTCGCGCAACTCATCTTCCGGAAACGGGTACATCTGCTCGAGCATGATGATGGCCGGGCCATGCATGTTCTGCTTCCGGCGCTCCATGCGCAGCTCGTGACCGATCTTCCCGGAGCAAATTAGCACACGCTTGGCATCGAGCGCAGTCTCATCTGCCAGCACCGTCTGGAAGCGTGGCGCTTCGAGCTCAGCCAGCGGTGACAACGCTTCGGGATGGCGCAACATGCTCTTCGGCGTGAAGACGATCAGTGGAGTGCGCCACTTGCGCATGGCCTGACGCCGAAGCATGTGGAAATACTGCGCCGCAGTCGAGGGTTGGCAGACCTGCATGTTGTCGCGAGCGCAAAGCTGCAGGTAGCGCTCGATGCGAGCGCTCGAGTGCTCCGGCCCCTGGCCTTCATGGCCGTGAGGCAACAACAAAACCAAGCCCGTCAGCAGGTCCCACTTGTCTTCCCCGGCGACGATAAATTGATCGATGATGATTTGCGCGCCGTTGGCGAAGTCGCCGAACTGCGCCTCCCACATCACCAGCGCTTCGGGGAAGTCACGCGAAAAGCCGTATTCAAAGCCCATGACCGCGGCTTCCGACAATTCGGAGTTGTAAATCTCCACCCGCGCCTGGCCGGGTGCCAGATGGCAGAGCGGAACGTATTCCTTCTCGTCGAGAATGTCGATCAACACGGAGTGACGCTGATTAAACGTGCCCCGACGGCTGTCTTGCCCGCTCAAGCGCAGGGGAGTTCCCTGCAGCGCGAGCGATCCGAAGGCCAGCGCTTCAGCCATGCCGTAATCCAGCGAACGCTTGCCGTATCCCATTTCGCGGCGCTGTTCCAGCAACTTCTGCACCTTGGGATGGATATGGAAATCCGCGGGATAACTGGTCAGCCCATCGGTGATGCGCTGCAATTCCGCGGCTGGGAGCCCGGTATCAATTTCATCGGCAGGATTGTACGGTCCGCCATGATAGGGCGCCCAGTAGGTCGGCAATTGCCGCATGACCGGCTTTTTGGCAAAGCTCTTGCCGGCTTTTTGGGCCACATCAAGCTCAGACTGGAACTTATTCACGAATGGCTGCGGATCCATTCCTACCCTCTTCGCATAGGTGAGATACAGAAGCGGGCGGTCTTTGATCTTGCGATAGAGAATCGGCTGCGTGATGGTCGGGTCATCCACTTCGGAATGTCCATGCTTCCGGAATCCGATTAGATCCACCACCACATCGGTACCGAACGCGTAGCGATACTCGAGCGCCATACGTCCGACGCGAACCACGGCATCGGGGTCCTCACCATTCACATGAAAGATCGGAATCGGCAGGCGCTTCGCCAGATCTGATGAGAAGCGACTGGAATAGACCTCGCTGGGGTTGGCGGTGAATCCGATAAGGTTGTTAACGATGACGTGAACCGTGCCGCCAACAGTGTAGCCCCGGAGACTAGCGAGGTTCAGAGTCTCAGCGGTGATTCCCTGCCCGGCGAAAGCCGCATCGCCGTGCATCAGCAATGGCAGCACCTTGGTTTTGCCATCACGACCGATGCGGGTCTGCTTGGCGCGGGCGCGTCCCACCGCCACCGGATCGACCGCTTCGAGATGGCTGGGGTTCGAAACCAGGTGAATACGCAGCTTTCCGCCGCTTGCACCGGTATAGGTTCCGGTCGCACCGATGTGATACTTCACGTCTCCGCCGCCCAACACGCTGCGCGGGTCGACGTCCTCAAACCCGGCGAAGATCTCCGCAGCGGGACGGCTCACGATGTTGATGATTACGTTCAGGCGTCCACGATGGCTCATGGCGAGCACGGCCTGCTCGGCGCCATTCTCGGAAGCTGAGTTCAGTATCTCGTCCAGCAATGGAATCAGGGCCGCGTTGCCTTCCAGCGAATAGCGCTTGGTGCCGATGTATCGTGAGTGAATGGTTTGCTCGAACACATCGGCGCGCACCAGTTGATCGAGAACGCGCGCGCGGTTCACCGGCAGCGATTCTTCGGTCTCCATGCGTTCCTGGATCCATTGGCGACATTCGGGATCCGGGATATGCATGAACTCGACACCAATGCTGCCGCAATAAATGCGGCGGGCGGCATCGGCCACTTCACCGGACAGGTCAAGTTCCGGGTGAGACAGCGGAGCAAAGTGCCCCAACGGATCAAGATCGGCTTGCAGATAACCCCAGCGGCGGAACGAATCCATCACGCGTTCCAGCTTTTCGCTGTCAACGTTCATCAGTACAGTCGACAAGGATGACAAACTCCCAGGCCGCGGAGCTGATTGGCAATTCCCGGCCTGCGCTATTTAGGATGTGCTCGTTTATAGATTCCCCACCGGGCGAACCGATGCGTCCGTTTGTTCCAGAACCGGATTCGGGTGGCAATCAAACCACTTAGTATAACGAAACGGATTGAGGTTTTGAAAACACCAGGAACGAGTTGCAACCGTGATGGAGAAACTGTCACCGAACGATCGCTTGTTTGTACTTACCGGCGCAGGAGTTAGCGCCGAAAGCGGGCTGCCGACGTTTCGTGGCATCAACGGCATCTGGCGTGGTTATCGAGTGGAGGATGTCGCAACTCCCGAGGCCTTTGCCGCCGATCCGGCGATGGTCTGGCAGTTTTATTCCGAGCGCCGACAGCGACATGGGACGGTCCAGCCAAACCCCGCGCACGTCGCTTTGGCAGAAACCGAGCGCGCCCTTGGCGACCGGTTCTTTCTGTGCACGCAGAATGTCGATTCACTGCACGAACAGGCAGGGTCGCAGCGCGTGGTTCACATGCACGGCCGCCTGATGCAGTCGCGCTGTTCGCGGCCACTCTGCCGCACACTTCCCTTCGACGATCGGAGTCTTTATCGCACCAGGGCGGAGATCCCGAATTGTCAGGAGTGTGGAGCGATCCTGCGTCCCCATATCTGCTGGTTCGGCGAAGTGCCGTTTCACATGGAACTCATCCTTCAGCAACTGGACGGTGCGACTGTGCTGCTCACGGTGGGCACGTCCGGGGTGGTGGAACCCGCCGCCAGTTTCGCAAGGATAGGGGGAAGCGCCCGCGCCAAAACCATCTACGTTGGTCCCGAGGAACCATCGAACATGGGTTATTTCGATGAAGTGTTCTTGGGCAAGGCGGGTGAAGTGCTGCCGAGTTTAGTCAGTGGCCTGATTAGTGGATGAAATGTCCAGCAATGTTGTATGCCGCGAAGGCCGACACATACGCGACGATCGTCATGTACGCGAACTGAATCGCTGGCCACTTCCAGCCGTTGGTCTCGCGTCGTACCACCGCAATGGTGGACATGCATTGCATGGCGAAAGCAAAGAACACCAGCAGAGCGATCGCGCCCGGAATGGTCAGCTCGTGCCGCAACGCATTCTGCAGATCAAAGGAGTGCGATTCGGCGTCAATACCGTTCAGCGTGCCGAGAGTCGCGATGATCACCTCGCGCGCTGCCAGCGAGGTCACCAAGCCGACTCCGATCTTCCAGTCGAAGCCCAGCGGCCGGATCACCGGCTCAATCGCGTGCCCCAGCGACGCCACCACGCTGTCCTGAATGGCCGGAGGCTGCCCATTGTGCATGGGGAAATTGGTTGCCGCCCAAAGCAGCAGCGAAACCAGCATAATCACCGTTCCGGCGCGATATAGGAACGCCTTGCCGCGATCCACCAACCGCAGCATCAGCGCCGAAAACTTGGGCCAGCGATAGGGCGGCATCTCCAGAATGAACGGCGCATCCTTGCTCTTGAGCACCGTGGACTTCAACAACCGCGCCGTCATTACGGCCATCAGAAACCCGAGCAGGTACAAGCTGAGCATGGCCACCGCACGCGTGCCGAGGAATGGTCCGAGCAAAGGACGGTTTGGCAGAAACGCCGCGATCACCATGGTGTACACGGGCAGGCGGGCGGAACACGTCATGAACGGCGCAATCAGGATGGTCGCAATGCGATCACGTTTGCTCTCGATGGTGCGAGTGGCCATGATTGCCGGAACGGCGCAAGCATAGGCGGACAGCAGCGGGATGAAACTCTTGCCATTCAATCCCACGCGCGACATGGTTCGGTCGGCGATGACCGCCGCACGCGCCAGGTACCCCGAGTCTTCCAATATCCCGATCACCAGAAACAACAACAGGATTTGAGGAAGGAAAACCAGTACCGAGCCGGTTCCCTTCCACACGCCATTGATCAGCAGCGAACGGAACATGCCTTCGGGAAGCACAGTCCCAATGCGCGCGCCGGTTACGTCCAGGAATTTCTGCAGAAGATTAGATAGCGGCTGCCCAACCGCGAAGATGGTTTGAAAAACCGCGATCACCACGACGGCGAAGATCACCGGTCCCCATGTGCGATTCAGAAACACGTTATCCAGTCTGCTCGTCCAAATCGGCGTCGCGGGCCGACGATAATTCGCATTCTCCCCCACGCGAACGGCCCACTCGCGCACGCTGCGCGTGCTGCCGACCACAGGAAGTTCCATCGGCTCCGGAAGCGGCGACGATGCAGAGAGAAAATTGGTGACCGCCTCAAGACCCGCACCGGTGGTTGCACTGACCAACGCCACAGGAGTTCCCAGTTGCCGTGCCAGTGAGAGAACATCAACGCCGCCGTCCTGCTTGTGCAACTCGTCGGCCATGTTGAGCAGCACCAGCGTCGGCAGGCCGAGCGCGATCACGCGCCCCGCCAGTACCAGGTGACTATGCAGGTTGGTGGAATTTAGAACGACGATGACCGCATCGGGACGGGACATGCCGGGCATGTTGCCCTGCAACACGTCGATCGCCACCTTCTCGTCTTCTGACTTGGCTGTAAGACTGTAGATGCCGGGCAGATCGATCAGCGCGACTTCTTCGCCTTCGCTGTCGCGGATGTAGCCGGTGTGATGCTCGACCGTTACACCCGGGAAGTTGCCGACCTTCTGACGCAGTCCGGTGAGCCGATTGAAGAGAGTGGTTTTGCCCGAGTTGGGCGGCCCTACGACCGCAACGGTTCGATACGAAGTATCAGGGACTTCGTCCTGGGGGCGCGCCACGGGATGGCACGTCATCGCTGAGGCTCCCTTGGGTTAATCACCGAAAGCAGGTGCGCCGACCAGGGACACGTGGATGTGCCGTGAAACCTCGCGGCGCATGGCCACTTCCGTCCCTTCGACCCGATAGACCCGGGGATCGCCTCCCGGACCGCTGCGTTCGACGGTGACTTCCAAGCCTGGCACAAATCCCAGGTTCATGAGATGTTCGGCGATAGGGTGATCCAGTTCAAATTCTTCGAGTATGGCGCGCTCACCGACGCGCAGATCGGCTAGTTTGCCGGCGTGATGATTGCGGGGCTGCTTCCTGCCGAATATGAAGTTGAAAATCATTTTCAATTCCATTTCTATTCTATCCCTTTCCCGGCACAGGGCAACGACGAAAGTCACAGCCGATTGTGATAAGCAAACATTTCTTTTCCTTGCGCCACTTGTCGCGCAAATCATTGCATCAACAGCACTTGCTCCGTGTCAGCGGAACCCTGTGTCCTGATTGCAAAGGAAATGAGTCCTCAGTGGAACGCTTGGAGGGCCCGGAGATCCCCGTTCGGCCTCGACCGAGCACCCAATATCGCCCGCTGTGGCACACTGAGTTACCGCACCGGATCAACCAGTGCGCTCGGCATTGAACCAGGAGTTCGTCGCATGTTGGGTCTGAGTGAAGTCGCAAGCCGTATTGTGCAATCCACCATTCGCACTATGTCGGTCGAGTGCGAGAAAGTCGGCGGCATCAATCTGGCGCAGGGCGTGTGCGACACCGAAGTTCCGTCGGTGGTGCGGCAGGCTGCCGAAAATGCCATCGAAGCCGGGTACAACCAGTACACTCGCGCCGACGGAATCGCTCCCCTCCGGGAAGCAATCGCGAAAAAACTGCAGCGCCAGAATGGAATCACCGCTGATCCCGAAACCGAAATTCTCGTGACTTCAGGGGTGACCGGAGGATTCGACTCGGCCTGCCGCGCGCTGTTGAATCCCGGCGATGAAGTGGTGCTGTTCGAGCCGTACTACGGCTATCACTACGCAACGCTAGTCGGCCAGTATTGCAAGCCGGTGCTGGTTTCACTCGATCCGCCAGACTATCCCCTGGTCGCAGACAGGCTGGCCGCAGCGATCACTTCGAAAACGCGCGGCATCGTAGTCAATACGCCAGCCAATCCTTCGGGCAAATTGTTTTCGATGGCGGAGCTTGAGCAAATCGCCGCGATCGCCAAATACAAGGATCTTTTTCTCTTCACCGATGAAATCTACGAGCACTTCGTATACGACGGCGAGCGCCACATCAGTCCGGCTTCCCTGCCCGGAATCGCCGACCGCACCATCACAATTTCGGGCTTCTCGAAAGTTTTCAGCATCACCGGATGGCGTGTCGGCTTCCTTCACGCATCCGCGCAGTTTGTTCCGGCCATCAGCTACTTCCATGACCTGACGTATGTTTGCGCGCCCTCAGCGTTTCAGCACGGAGCCACGGCGGGTCTGCAGCAACTTCCCGATTCGTTTTACTCCAACCTGATCCAGGAGTATCAACTCAAGCGGGAGATGATCTGCGCTGCTCTTCGGGTGGCGGGGCTGGAGCCCAGCGTTCCGGCTGGAGCGTACTACGTGCTGGCGGACGCCTCCGTGATACCCGGCGCCGACAGCGTGGAGAAAGCTATGAACCTGTTGCGGCTCACTGGAGTCGCCAGCGTTCCAGGGGATGCGTTCTTTCAAGGTGGTCGAGGAGATCACCTTCTGCGCTTCTGTTTCGCCAAGACCGATGACGAGCTCTCCAGTGCCTGCGAGCGCCTGGCGGGATTGCACCGCAGTGCCTGAACCGATCATCGCTAAGCGGTTGGTTGGACAACAGAAACGCGCGATGGTTACAGCACTTCGGCGCGGATAACGGGATCGAATACCCCGCATAAATAGTTTGAATTTCCCATCTTACGCAAAAGCCTGTATTTCTAAACTCACCACCAGAAACACTCAGCCAACGCAGCCGGCGCGTTGGTATTTTCGGGGGTTTTGAAGGCCATATTTTGCGTGGACACGTGACAGTCGCTGCGTTCCGTCTCGTTGCGTCTGATGGTTCATGAGTTTAGCAACCGGGAGTTCTTCTTCTCTGGTCTCGGAACAGCCTTACTGCAGCCATGATCCGAAGCCAGGCCGAAGTTCTCCTGCAACCTCTCGATTCTACGTAACCCTGATAGAACCATGTCCACCCCGACCTTCGATCCCGCGCTGCGCAGCTTCTACAAAGAAGAATCTGAACGTGTCCGCCGCGACTTCGAGGCCGTCGGTTCAGGCCACTCCTGTACACAAGATCGCACCCAGCTTGTGGATAAATTGCTGCTCCATTTGTGGGAGCAGCAGCCCGCGCTGTCTTCCAATCCCGGCTTCGCGATGGTGGCATTAGGCGGCTTTGGACGTCGCGCGCTCTATCCCCACTCCGACGTCGATCTACTTTTCCTCTGCGAGAACGAGGCGCTGCGAACGCGCGCCAAGGAACCGATCCGCAGCATCTGCCAGGAACTTTGGGACACTGGCCTGCGCGTAAGCCCCACCACTCGCACCATTGAGGACTGCGGACGCTTCGATCAGGACAACGTTGAGTTTACGATTTCGCTTCTCGACTGCCGTTTCCTCATTGGGGACGAAAAGCTGTTTGCGCGACTGCACGACAAGAGCCTGCCGCAGTTGGTGGCGCGGGAGTCGGGCATTCTCGTACAGCGACTCACCGAGGTCACGAAGACCCGGCATCTCAAATTTGGCAAGACCATCTTCCATCTCGAGCCCAACCTGAAAGATGGGCCGGGCGGACTCCGCGACTTCCACGTCACTCGCTGGATCGCGCTGATTGCGGCACTGGAAGCCGATCGCAAATGGCCTGAATCGCTGCACCTGCAACAGAATTCTGAAGACGACGATGTGCTGGAGGCCATGGAGTTCCTGTCGTCAGCGCGGTGCTATCTGCACTACCGCAGCAACCGCGACGAGAACATCGTCACCTGGGAAGCCCAGGAAGACCTGGCCAGGCGAGGCATTGGAAGCGATTCCGGCACGCTTTCTTCGGCTGAGTGGATGCGTCTGTATTTCCGGAATGCCAAGGCAACCTATCGGAACGTCACGCAGTTGCTGGAGCAAACTACCGCCGTCCGTTCGTCCCTGGTGCGCTCCTTCCGGCGCTGGAGGTCGCGCGCTTCCAACGATGAATTCTCTGTCGTGGACCGGCGGGTTTACATTCAACAGGCGGCTGGTGCACGCGACGCTGAAGTCGTATTACGGCTGTTCGTCTTCATGGCGCGGCACGGCGTAAGTCTTGCCATGGAAACCGAGCGCCGCCTCAACAACGCCCGGCGCGCCCTGCAGGACACCATGCCGCAAGATGCCCGGCTGTGGACACATCTCCGCGAGTTGCTGGTGCAACCTCACGCTGCCGAGTCGTTGCGCTCCATGCATTCTCTGCGGTTGTTGGCTCTGGCGCTGCCTGAATTTGAAACCATCGACTCGCTGGTCCTGCGCGACCTCTACCACCGATATACGGTTGACGAGCACACCTTCCTGGCGATTGACGTTCTGCATCGCCTGCGGACCAACGACATAGAGTGGCTCACGCCATTTGCTGGCCTGTTCACGGAACTGGAGCGGCCGGAGTTGTTGTTTCTCGCAGTACTCTTTCACGACACCGGCAAAGGACTGGCGGGCGACAACCACATACACGGAAGCCTGCAACTCGCGCTGGCGGCGTTCGACCGTCTGGGGTTAAGTAAAGAGGATGCCCAGACCGTCGGCTTTCTGATTGCCGCGCACCTTGAGATGTCTTCGACTCTGCGCCGGCGCGACATCTACGATCCTGAAACGGTTCGGGAACTCGCCGGCAAGATCGAAACTCCCGAGCGTCTGAAAATGCTGACGCTGCTGACGCTGGCTGACATCAAGGCGGTAAATCCAGAAGCCCTCACGCCGTGGAAAGCCGAGAACCTCTGGCAGCTTTATATCGCTACCGCCAATTACTTTACTCGCAGCGTTGACGGACAGCGCTTTCACGCCGAGGTGAGCACCAAACAGGTAGAACGCATCGCGAAGTTGCTCCCGAAGGGCCGGACCCAACTGCTGAAGTTTCTCGATGGTTTGCCGCAGCGGTATCTGATGTCACATTCGCCCGAGCAAGTGATCGCGCACTACGAAATGGTAAATTGCTTGGGCTCCGAACCAGTACAACTCGGACTTCGGCAAGCACGCGAGCAACACGAACTTACCGTGGTGACCGAGGACCGGGAAGGACTGTTCGCGACGCTTACCGGTATCCTCTACGGCTGGGGCATGGACATCACCAAGGCCAGCGCTTTTTCCAACCGCGCTGGCGTGATCGTCGACAGCTTTTACTTCAAAGACCGCTTTCGCACGCTGGAACTCAACCCTTCCGAGCGGGAGCGGTTTAGAAAGTCTGTCATCGAAATACTCAACGGCGACTCACCGCTTGATCGCTTGCTGGAACCACGCCTGCGCGCGGATACCAAGGCGCCAAAGCTGAAAATCGAGACCCGGCTGCGCTACGACGACGAATGTTCGCCCGGCAGTACGCTGCTTGAGGTTGTGACCCAGGACCGTCCCGGATTGTTGTACACCATTAGCTCCACTCTCGCAGCGGAGAATTGCGGCATTGAAGTCGCTCTGATCGACACCGAGGGCGAGATGGCGCATGACGTCTTCTACCTGACGTCAAAGGGCATGAAGTTGACGCGCGATCAGCAGAGGGCGGTCGAATGGGCATTGACGACTGAGCTGGGTGAGTCGCTGCCGTCAAGCTGGTAAAACCACGCTACGCATTGCGCGTCCCAACACAACCGACAGCGCATTCGTGATCGCTGTTGGACGCATTCTGGTCACTCCTCTTTGCAAAGACATTGCATCGGTGTTGAAATGCATGGAGGTTAATGTCACTCCGCAAAACCGCTATGAAATCTAGTCCTTTGGACCAGCATCCACCAAGCCTCGCGCGTTCACGGCGCCCGGAACCCGTGGCAGATTTCCGGCCCAAATGAACGCTCTCCGTCAGGTCCTCGCGGACTGGCAGATCATTGCTGCCTGGATCGTCTTCCTTGCCAGCTATTTCGTCTTCGCATTCGGGCGGCTTCCGGGAACCAAGATCGATCGGCCAGCGATGGCCGTGGTCGGCGCGGTCTTGATGTTCGTGTTTCGCATCCTGTTGCCAAAGACGGCGATCGAAAGCGTCGATTTCGGCACGCTCGTGTTGCTCTTCGCCATGATGTTGATCGTGGCCAGACTGCATCTTGCAGGATTCTTCGACTGGGTTGGCAACCGGGTCATACTCCATCTCGCTCCCCGCCAGTTGCTGCCAGGAGTCATCTTCACCAGCGGGATTCTGTCGGCCTTCCTGGTGAACGACGTGGTCTGTTTATTCATGGCCCCACTCGTACTCGGCGTCTGCAAGCGCATGGGACTGCGTCCTCTTCCCTACCTGCTCGCCCTTGCTACCGCTTCCAACATTGGTGGCGTGGCAACGATTACCGGTAATCCCCAAAATATGTTGATTGGTACGGTGTCGGGAATCCCCTATCGCCACTTTCTCGCACATCTCGGCCCCGTCGCCGTGATCGGATTGTTTCTCGACTGGGCGATATTGCATTGGACCTACGTGCGCGGCGATCTCCCGATCGTGAGACCTCAGCCAGAATCGACCGAGCCAAGCACATTGAGTGCGCCGCCCAATCTTCGTCTTCTATGGCCGGTGCTGGTTACTGTGGCAGTGCTGACCGGCTTTCTGTTGGGGTTCCATCCGCCACTGGTCGCGGTTGCAGGGGGCGCGCTGCTGCTGGTGCGGCGTACTCGCGAGCCCAGAGACGTGTACGGCGACGTCGATTGGTCGCTGCTGGTGCTTTTTCTAGGTCTGTTCTTGATTATTGGCGGAGCCGAACAGGCTGGTATCACGAGCCAATTGTTGACGGCGGCAGAGCGCCTGAATCTTCACCAGAGCCTGGTTTTCGTGTCGATGGTGACGTTGCTCTCCAATCTCGTCAGCAACGTCCCCGCGGTAATGCTTCTCAAGGGATTGATTCCGCAGTTCCGGGACCCGCATACCATGTGGCTCATGCTGGCCATGTCGAGCACGCTGGCCGGCAACCTGACCATCACCGGATCGGTAGCCAATATCATCGTGGTCGAAAAAGCTCGCACCGTGGCGCACATTAGCTTTCTTGACTACATGAAGACAGGAGTGCCCGTGACGATTGCCACCCTGGCGGTAGGTTTGCTGTGGCTGAGTTTTGTACGCTATTGAAGTTTGCCTGCAGGGTACTACCGTACTGCGGTGGCTGAAATCGGGAACGTATCCTTTGCTCCGATCGCACTGATTGCCGTGAAACGGAGTTCCGCCGTAAGTCCCTTGTCCGCTAAATGTGCCGCCACTCTAGCGACCACATCGTCGCGGTCAACATCTTCATGAAGAAACATCAGCACCGAAGGTCCGGCTCCGCTGAGCGCGACTCCGTTCACCCCTTCCGCACCCGAAAGAGCAGTCAGGGCGGGAAGCAATGGGCACAATTGGGCGCGATACGGGTGATGCACGCGATCGCTAAGCGCCTCGCTCAGCCATTCTCCGCGCCCCTGGCTGAAAGCGAGCACCAGCAGCATCGCACTCTGCACGTTGTGGATGAGATCGACGCGACTATAGAGACGAGGCAGGACCCGGCGGGCTTCCGATGTTGCCAGCGGAGTTTCGGGGATTGCGATCAGCAGCGGCCAATCCACGGCTACCGGGATCGGAAGCACGCGGATGGTCGGTACGGCTGCGTTGCGAACAACGGAAGCCGTTCGCGCCAGTACCACTCCCCCGTACCAGCACGCGGCGACATTGTCGGGGTGGCCTTCGCACGTGGACGCCTCAGAAACGATCCGTTCACTGTCCCAATCGAGTCCGCCAAAATACGCTGCCATGGCCACGCTGGCCAGCACCGCTGCGGCTGACGAACCGCATCCCATCCCCAGCGGAATGTCGTTGTCGAGGCGGATGGCCAGCGGCGTTACAGGCTTCCCTTCGCGCTCCAGCAGACGCGTGTAGGTGTCAACGATGAGATTCCCGGGCATCTTGCCGCACTGGTCCGCATTGCGCCCTTGGGCGTCGATCGTGAACTCGGCCGTCGGAACGGCTTCGACCCTCAAGCCAAAATCGAATGCCAGCGCCGCCGCGTCAAAGGCTGGACCCAGGTTCGCCGACGTCGCCGGCAGGAACATGCGAAACGGCATGGCGGACGGGTCGCGATCAGCCATCTCGCTTTTCCTCCGCCTCCAACGCGCGCAAGACCGCGTCGGCGTTGGCATCCAACACGATGGGCGCCTTTCGTTGATGCGCCGTCATGGAATGAAACTTCTCGTCTTCCATGCGTGGTACCGAGAGATCGCCGCGATGAAACTTAATGGTGTACTCAGGGTCTTTCAGGACGTGACCAGTCAGCACCAGCACGACCGAGTCGCCACACTGCACGAACCCGCTCTTCACCAGCTTCTTGAGCCCAGCCAGAGTCACTGCCGAGGCTGGTTCACAGCCCACGCCATCGGCGCCGATCTCAGCTTTGGCCACGGCGATTTCGGCTTCGCTCACCTGCTCAACGCAGCCGCGGGTTGCTTCCAGAACTTTCAATGACTTCATCCACGACGCTGGATTACCAATGCGAATCGCGGTTGCCAACGTGTCTGCTTCCACCGTAACCAGTTCCTTGCCAAACTTTTCGTGGACTGTCCGATAGAGCGGATTCGCGCCCTCTGCCTGGATTACCGATATCTTCGGCACCGACTGAACTACGCCGAGTCTTTTCATCTCCAGGAACGCCTTGCCAAGCGCGGAATTGTTACCCAGGTTGCCGCCGGGAACGACGACGTGATCCGGCACTTGCCAATCCAACTGCTCAAGCAACTCGATGGCAGCGGTCTTTTGGCCTTCCAGCCGAAACGGATTTACGGAATTCAGCAGGTAGATCGGGTAGCGGCGGATGATTTCGTCCAACACCCTCACACAGCCGTCGAAGTCCGTTCGCAGTTGGCACGTCAGCGCGCCGTAGTCGAGCGACTGCGAGAGTTTCCCCCACGCAATCTTGCCATCCGGGATCACCACCAGGCTGCGCATCCCCCCGCGCGCGGCATAGGCGGCCATCGAGGCGGAGGTGTTTCCCGTAGAAGCGCACGCGACCCAGCGAAACTTGTTCTGCCGGGCGAACGACATAGCGACAGTCATGCCCGTGTCTTTGAACGAGCCCGTAGGATTCATCCCCTGGTGCTTCGCCCTCAACCGGTCAACCCCGGCGGAACGGGCGCAGCGGGGCAACTCGTAAACCGGGGTGTTCCCTTCTCGTAGCGTAATTGCGGAGGACCAGTCGTCTAGTTCCGGAAGCACGTCGCGAAACCGCCAGACTCCACTTGCGTCCAGAGCCTGATTCGATGTCCTGCGTTCGCGCCATACGGACTTCAGTCTTACGGGATCGGGCGCCGACTCTCCCGACCAGTTGGTGAATTCCACCTCCAACAGGTCGCCGCATTTTGTGCAGCGGAAATCGACCGCGAGCTCAGCATGCACCTCGCCGCACGAAATGCAGCGGACACAGTAGTTCTTGGCGGCAGTGGCTCTGTCGGTCTGCAGAAATCCCATTCAGCAATCCATTGCGGTATAGATCTATCTTTCTAAGTTACAGCAATTGAATTGAGCTGTCAGTCGCGCCGACGGGCCTCAATCGATCGCATCGACCCATCCGGTTTGACGTGAGCGATGAGCAAACAACAAGAGGGAGGAGTTGGATCTCCTCCCTCTCAGGCTGCTATGAGTGCGGCTGCCGCTACTTCCCTTTTATTCGACGTACGGCTTCCAAGTGCCGTCCTTGGTCTCAACCAGCACCACGCTGGCCTTGGTGGGCGCAGCGCTGTAGAAGTCAACGCCGTAGTCCTTGATCAGCGTTCCGCGGTCCCAGGTGTTGAAACTGTGTACCACGTCGCTGGAGGCATCAAACTCCTTGCCCAGACGATTCGCTTCCCACTTCCATGTGTAGTCCACGCGCGCCAGGTGCGGCTTGATCATCGTGATTTTGTCGATTGCTACGATCTTGCGCTCCGCCAGCGGGACCACGTAGTTGGTGTTGCCGTCGGAGTTCTTCCCTTTATCCACGCCCTTGATTTCGCCCAGCAACTTCTCGCCTGCGGGCGTCATCGTGGCGTAAATGGAATTCCAGCTCTTCGGCTTAATGGTCACGATGCCAGCCTTCGCCAGCAATTTGTAGTGCGGGTCCATCGGTTTCTCATTCACGCTCGACACGATGGTCCCAACGCTGAAATGTATCTTGCCGCCGGCCTGGGACTGCAGAATCTGGTTGACCGAATTGGTGGCGACCGGCACCGTCAAGACCTCGCGCGCCGTCTTGACGAAATAGAAAATGGTTCCGCCCACGGCCAGTACCAGGACCAGGACCATCACGAGTGGGCCGAAATTGGAGGATTTCTTCTCCATTTCAATTTCGGCGGCAAACATCTCGGGCGCTTGATAAGTGGGAGCTGCTGGATTAGTAGACTGATCTTTGAGTTCGGGATCGACAACAGTTGGCATTGCCTGACACCTCCGCTTGGGACGTGCTGCCGGCCATCGAAGCCGAAGCGCAATGCAACTTAATTTGCCGAATCGGCTTCGCTTGCAGGATGGGAGCGTTCCCATGCCTGGCTCGGAGCAGCCTTAATCAACTCCAGTATGAACTCTACGTACAACCATGCAGTGAGCGACATCACAGCCCATCGTGAGCGATGAACGTCGTCCCAATACATGCCTTGTTTCCTTGTGGATGCTTAGGGTGCGCATGTCGATGCGGCTACTGCAGGATGTGGCAGGAGTACGTTTTCACCACCAGCCAGAGTTGCTTCCCCACGTCCAGGTCCAGCGAATGGCGCGCGCCCGGAGTGAGATGCACGATGAACCTGGCTCCACAATCAACCTCGGCAATCACCGTCACGTCTTGTTTTCGAAGGGCGACAATGGATCCAGCGATCACGTTTCTGGCACTCAAGCCCTGCGGTAGCGAGGTTGCAATCAGGATATCGCCGGCGCGTATCCCCACCCGCACCGCCCTCGCCGTATCCACCCGAGAGAGGGGCACCTCCAAGGCGACGCTCGTACCTGCGATGCGGCACGTCATTGTCCCTTGCTCCGGGTGAGTCGCAACCACGGAACAATCCATAATATTTTCAAATCCGGCGAGTTGTGCCACCGACTCAAACTGTGGACGACTGAGCACGTCGTGAGGACTACCGTCGGCGATTAGCTTGCCCGCTTCCAGCACGAGCACTCGGTCGCCCAGTGCATGGACTTCCTCGCGCTGGTGCGTGACATAAAGAATTGGCACTGCATGGCGACAATTCCAAAGCCGCAGATCATCGAGGATGCGGGCCTTGGTGACTGCGTCAAGCGCTGTCAGCGGCTCGTCCAGCAACAAGGCGCACGGACGCGTCACCAGAGCACGCGCCAGCGCAACTCGCTGCCGCTCTCCTCCGGAAATTTCTGACGGACGTCGATCGAAGAGTCCGGTTATGCCGAACGACTGCGTGATCTCTCTGGTTCGGCCATCGCGTTCATGCCTTTCGAGCGCCGACAATCCGTATTCGATGTTCTGACGCACCGTCATGTGCGGGAACAATGCCAGCGTCTGAAACAGATAGCCGACGTTGCGGCGGCGGGCTGGTAGATCGATTCCCCTCTCCTGGTCGAAGAGGACCTCGTTACCCACTGCGATACGCCCGGATTCGGGTTCCTGCAGTCCGGCAATGCAATCCAACACCGTCGTCTTGCCGGCGCCCGAGGCGCCAAACAGAATCGTAAAACCTGCGGCAATGGTGAACCGGACGTCGAGTTGCAGCGACGTCTCACTATTTTCGGTATTCGCGGGGCGCTTCTGCAGATTGACGCTTAGCTCGCGCGCATTTACCGAAACCTCGGAGCCGCTCACTGCCACCCCCACAGGACCCACTTGCTCCTGCGGCGCAACCCGTACAGCAACGCCAGCAACGCAAAGCACACGAGCAGCAATAGCAACGCAATGCGGTTGGCTAAAGCGTAGTTCAGCGACTGGACCTGGTCGTAAATCAATATCGAAACTGTTTGTGTGGCACCCGGTATGTTGCCGCCTATCATCAGCACCACGCCGAATTCACCCAGCGTGTGCGCGAAGCTCAACACAAATCCCGTTAACACGCCGGGGAATCCCAACGGCAATACGATTCTCCAAAATGCGCGCCAGCGGGATGCGCCGAGCGTGGCCGATGCCTCAAGCAGTTTGTGGTCCACCGATGCGAAAGCAGCCGCGATGGGTTGCACGGCGAACGGCAAGCTATAAAGCACCGAGCCCAGGACCAGTCCGCGAAACGTGAATGCGAGGCTACCTCCGGTGATGGAGTGATACCAACGCCCGAACGGACTGAGTGGGCCAATCGCAACCAGCACATAGAAGCCGAGCACGGTCGGTGGCAATACGATGGGCAGTGACACGATGGCTTCGACCAGGAATTTTCCTCGCCAGCGCGACGATGCCAGCCAGTAGCCCAGCGGCAATCCGATCGCCATGAGAATCACGGAGACCAAGATCGCAAGCCGCAGCGTAAGGGCGAGTGCTTGGAGAATCATGGTTTTGCCGGAGGCGTGAGACCGTACTTTCGCAGTGTAGCTGCGCCCTCGGTAGACAGCACAAAGTCGAGAAACTCCTGCGCCGCTTTCTTATGCTTAGAGACAGAAACGATTACCGCGGCCTGCTTCAACTCCGGATACGCGTCGGATGGTACCACCCAGAATCGACCCGCCAATTCCATCGCCGGAGACTTCGCGAGCGACATCGCGATGAGTCCCGCCTGAGCATTCCCCGACTGGACAAACTGCGCAGCCTGGCTAACGCTCTCGCCAAATACCAGCTTGCCCGAGACTTTGTCTTTTAGCCCGTAGTGCTCGAGAGCGGCCATTGCAGCCCGTCCGTACGGCGCATGCTGCGGGTTCGCGATCGCAATACGTGTAATGGCAGGTTGGGTTAGAGATTCCATTTGCAGCTTTTGCGGATCGAAGGGCGAACTGCTAGGCAGCCACAGCACAAGGTGCCCCAGCGAATAGATACTCAGCGATGAGGCATCTGCCACACCGGCACCGGCCAGTTTCTTTGGGTAGTCCTCATCCGCGGAAAAAAACAGGTCGAACGGCGCGCCGCTTTGAATCTGGGAATACAGGTTCCCGGAGGCCCCAAACGATAGCGTCAGCTTGTTGCCGCTCGCAATTTCAAATCGGTTCGCCAGTTCGCTCAATGCGTAGTTAAGGTCCGCCGCGGCGGCAATCGCAAGCTGCTCACCCGCAAATGCGCGAGTAACAAACACACCGATTATCAGCAACAGCCAGATCCTTCGCATCGATTTTGTCGTTTGGCCCTTTCGCCGGATTCGATTCTGTCCCGAGAACCACTGATTTCGCTGTATTCCTCGCAACCGTAAATCGATCTCAGCTTAACCCAACGCCGCAGCCTTGCCAGTCTTAGCAAGGATTACTCCTTCACATATATAAAACTAAGGTGCTATCGGTCCGCCATTTTCATGATTCCTGCTTGACCGTCAGAATCATTCCTGTCACAGTAACGCAGGCGATACCTCGAAGAGTACGCCTAACCTTCTGGCCGCTTTACGCCGCTTGAGTTTGATCGCGACAAACTGATGATACGTATCGAGGTTACACTCAACGCCGACCCGACTGCTGTCAGTCCTGTGGTTGAGGGCATCATGGAAATGGCCCGCCGCATGGACTGCGCCGCTGGCAAAGAATTTGAGATCGAGACAGCGCTGCGCGAGGCGCTGGCCAACGCCATTCTCCATGGCTGCAAGAACGATCCCACTCAAAAGGTCCAGTGTTGCGTCTCGTGCGACGAAGAGCACGGGCTCCTCATCGTGGTAAAAGACCCTGGAACCGGCTTCGATCCGGTGCAGGTTCCCGATCCGCTGGTGGGCGAGAATGTCTACTCCAACCACGGGCGCGGCATCTTCCTGATCAACCAGTTGATGGATGAGGTTCGTTTCGAGCGAAACGGTTCTGAAATCCACATGCGCAAGTACTAACTCACCGCCGGCCTTCTTGAAATAACAGCGTTTTTGATCGATGGCTATCCGCCTGGCCGCGAGAGGACGTGCGTGAAGCGCTGCTTGAGGCCCAGGAACGGAGTTTCCAGCCAGCGATAGGACACCGCAGCCATCGCGATTGTGAAGGTCAGTGCAACCCCCACACGCAGTGCATATCGGAAGAGGCTGGCAGTCTGATCGTGGATCGCGTGGTCCGAAATCAGCAGCCCCAGCACGTGGAAGACGTAAAGCCCATAAGAAATGCGTCCCAGGTAGATGAGCGCCTGATTGCGACGAGTGGCGTGGGGCCGCAACACCGCAAGCAACAGCAGCGAGCCACCGATAGCCACCGATGGATATCCCAGCACGATTCTCGTGGTCGTCACAGGGTCATTCTTGATCCCAAAATACAGGCTGCCCAGAGCGAGTCCGGCTATTCCCGCCAGCATCATGGCGAGACGGGCGAGTTTCGAGAGACGCGGGATCTCGCCCTTTAGAAGTACCGCGATCAGGATTCCCACCGCAATAGGATCGAGTTGGACGAAGGTATTGCACCACACATCGCCTTCCAGCGCATGATGCAGGCCCAGGTAGATGCGCGCACCCGTGGCTGCTACGAGCAGCAAAACAGCGAAAATCAGCATTCCAGTTTCACTCACCTTGCGAACTACTGCCGGCCAAGTGATGTAAAACTGCTCCTCGATGGAGACGCTCCACAGCGGAAAGATGACCGATGATGGAAATCCATGAAAGACAATGAACCAGTTGCCCGCCAGAAAGGAAAACCACATACCCGCGCGCCACGTCACGTGCTGACCAGGCACAATCCACTGCAAAGCTACTGCCAACGCAAGGAATGCGAAGTAAAGCGGCCAGATGCGGAGGATGCGCCGAACGTAAAACGACTTAATGTCCAGCGTGCCCAGCAGGGTCTTCTCGCGTAGCAGCAACTCAGTGATGAGGTACGAGCTCAGCACGAAGAATAGGCTGACACCGAACGCGCCGGTGGCGCCGATTCCTGCTACAACACGCGCCAGAAATAGCGGCACGCCCAGCTTGGTCCAAAACGTTGGATCGTGCGGAAATGCGTGGTGAAAGAACACGATCAGGAAGGCGAAGAAGCGGAGCACATCCAGCTCAGGATGATAGAAGCGCGCTGTCGAAGTACGCGCACTCTCCTGGACGCTAATTTCCGAGCAGGTTGTAGTGACGGAAGCCAATACTAAATTCTAAATGACAGGGGGATACATCGTGAACCATGGCAGGATTCAGGTAGTGGTGCAGTTTGATTTCCACAGGCAGTGAAGAGGCTTGCTAACCGAGAAGTTTGTGGAGGACTCTAAGCCACAACGGCCTCTTTCCCTTTAGCGCTTCGCCTACCAGCCTAGCTCCGACTTTTTCGCGCAGCTCTTGGAGCAGTTTCATCCAACGAGTGTACCCTGTGAAATCGGCAGCCAAGCGTATTGACAGAGGCGTTATCCTTAAAGCACTCAAAAACAATGGCTAAGACGAAACCGACCCAGACGAGCCAAAGCAATGACATATGAAGAGGTAGCACAATTGTTCCGCGAACACGAGAAAGCGAGTACCTGGCCCAGTACAAACCCAGAGCGGTTTTTCTTTTGGAAGAGGGGGCGCTACGGGCACCGTACTGCTCCCCTTCGTGCGGACGATCGCGCAGCCCGTTATCTCTGGGTGCCTATCGACGAGGTGCGCGAACACGTGGAACGGACTGGCGAGAAGGACTCGGAGAATATTTACTATCGGCTGAAGAGAGCCGCGACAGCGAACACGTAAGGCTTGGGCCGTTACATCTGTGGAAATCAAACCGAGCCACTACCGGATTGACACGGGGCTTATTCTGAAAGCGCTGGGAGGAAAAGGCAAATGCAAAAGGGTAAGGTAAGGCCAGGATGGAAGCCAGGATGGAAGAAAGCCAAAAGAAAGGGACCATCCACAAAAACCCCCATCACAACTTCACTGCAACAGATTCGGCATAATCCACCAGTTGGGCTGGGAAACCCGGAATTCCCGGTATCAGGCGGTGCCTTTGAGTCCAAGCGTAGTCGGCATTAACTCCCTGTGGAAATCAAACTGCACCACTACCGAGATTCACGCGTGTGTCCCACGGTGACGATTTTAGTGTCAGGCGCCGGTCTCGATCAGAACTCAATAGGTTTTCATTTGCTCCTGACGCGAGCGACGAAGTTGTACGAGCAAATAGAGGGCTGCGGCCGCCATGATCGGCGATGACCAGAATCCAGGCGCTGGTCTTGGAAACATTACGCTGGCCACGGTCCGCCCGAAAATGCTGGCAAGGGTATGGCTAGCGGCATTAAGCAGCATGATGGTTGCAAAGATATATGCGACCACCCGCGTTCCCTTCACGCCCCGCGACACGGCGCCCGAGAGCGCAAGCAAGGCCACGCAAGCCACGATCAGGCCGACCAACCACTCCCCAAACTCGAAAGTTGGCATCGGCCACCATCCAAATCGTTCGCGCAGCGCCAACACCGTCGGGTTATAGACGCCCAGAAACCCCGTAGTCGCTTCGTCGAACACATGAAGCGTTAAAGCAAGGCATAGGAGAATCCAAGCGCGAGCCAAGGAACGATTTGGCGGACGCGAGTCGTGCACTCGGCACCTCCCTCGCCCTAGCGCGATTTCACAGTTGGTGTATACCACCGTCCTTCCTTGAAGGGGCATGGCTTCAGCCGTGCCGTTAGCGGCATCAACGAAGTCAGGGCTTTAGCCCCTGAGGGACCTCGGTCTACACTCTCGCTGAAAATGCTCTAGCGGCGTAGATCGTCGCGATCAATCCCGCAACTATTGCGTCTGAACGCTGCCAATGAACGAGTCTTACGCCAGCACCTTCCCAATCCGTTCGAATGCCCAATCGATTTCCGCTTTGGTGATGACCAGCGGTGGAGCGATGCGGATCACGACGTCGTGGGTTTCCTTGCACAAAATACCGAGTTGTTTCAAGGCCTCGCAGAATGGCCGAGCCGGCGTGTTCAGTTCAATGCCAATCCATAGGCCCTTGCCGCGAACTTCTTTGATGTGCGGACTGTTCAGGCCTTGCAGTTTCTTCAGGAAGTAGTCGCCCAATTCGGCCGATCGCTCGATCAGCTTCTCTTCGACCAGCACGCGAAGAGCGGCCCGCGCGACGGCGCAACCCAGTGGATTGCCGCCAAACGTGCTGCCGTGATCTCCGGGATGGAACACGCCAAGCACTTCTTGCGACGCCAGTACGGCTGACACCGGATAGAAGCCTCCTGAAAGCGCTTTGCCGATGATCACCGCATCAGGCTGAATGCCTTCGTGCATGTAGGCGAACAGCTTGCCGGTGCGGCCTAGACCTGCCTGAATTTCATCCAC
>DATBZX010000085.1:0-13819 GCA_036512955.1 Terriglobales bacterium | reverse complement strand
AGTTCCTCCAACGTCTCCTCGCCTTGATCGTAGGCCAACAGAAACTTACGGCGCAGATCATCCCCATATGGCTTCGCCATCGCTTCACTCGCCGCAGAGTCTCGCCAAAGTAAGTCTACACTATTAGAGAAAATGCTCTAGACCTCTTCAGCTATGCACCCCAGCACCGCTAGTGGGGAGCGACTTTCTTCGCACTCTTTTCTTCGTGACCTCGGTGGTCGTCACGATGCACAGCCTCACGCCGACCGGGAACCTGAGTTGGAATTCTTCGGGCGTATCGTGAGTGTCACCGCGGTGTATTTGAATGGTCTCGAGGAGAAGATTCTTCTCGATTCCTTCGATTCCGATGGTCTGGATCTCCGCGAACTCACCGTCGTTGTATTCAACCTCTCCCGCTACTCGTTTGCTGGCAAGCATTCCTGTTTCCTCCATTCCTGTAGCTCGATCAGTCCTGCGATCATTCCTCGCTAGTCTTGGGTCATCCGCCGCCCCTAGTCCGGATGACGCTTTTGCGCTATGTCGGGTCGGGACACGGCAGTCACAGACGCTGCATTGGTGCTCAGGCCGACCGCGGCTCACGTCTTGTTACGATCCTTACGGGTTCGCTTATCTATAATCATCTCGTCCCCTCAACGCTAACCTTCACTCCCACCTGCTCCAGGCGCTCAACCAACTCACGGACTGACCTATTTCCAGCTAGCCAGTTTTCGCCCGAAATTGCGGATTGCAATTGTCTGAGGGTGGTTTGTACGAATCGTGGGACATCGGTCACGACTGCCCAGCTTTCAATTGCGACCGGTGGACTCAAAGGTGCCCATTGCACCAGCGTCACTCCGGGTGGCATAGGCGGAGGGCCAGCGAGCGCCGCCTCCTCCAGTGCGACTGAATAGCGGTCGGGATGGTTCCTCCCGCAGCGCTGCAAGCCCTCTCGCCCCCGAAGCAGTTAGACAACCTCGTCGCGGCACTGGCGTAGCACGTCGAGCATGGGCGCGGCGGCTTCCGGCAACTCATAGTGGATGCGGTCGCCATTCAGAGTGAGGAGGCCGCCGACGGACTCGATTGTTTCAATCAGCTCTGGCGCGGTCATAGTTCCCCTGTCACGACTCTTTTTGTGGTAATTGTCACTTGTACGGGGCTCACAGCCGTAACAGGCGTCACAACCCCTTTAAATAGCGGCTCCGACGCACTTTTTGAAACCGTAACGGGAGTTACGTGTGACGTTTCGTAAAATTGTGCTTCCTTCAATGTTTGCGCGGGTTGTGACGATGTGACGGTTGAACATGCCGGATTGCAGGGGATAGGGTCTAGGTAGCGCGACCAGGCGTCCTCGAAGAAGTCACGGCGATAGCCCTTGAACGTGTCTGTATCAAAGCGAATCGTTCGCGGTTCGATGTCGAACGGCAGCAAAAGACGCGCGAGTGTGTTGACGGTAAGAGGCTCGCGCAAATGCTGGCCTCCAACCCGTTGCGGATGGACTACTACAAGAAATACCAAGAGATCATCGCCGACTATAACCGCGAGAAGGACCGGGCGACCGTCGAAGCGACATTCGCGCAGTTGGTCGCTCTCGCCGCCAGTCTCGACGTTGAGCAGCGGCGGGCGGCTGAGGAGGGACTGAGTGATGATGAACTGGCGCTTTTCGATCTGTTGTTCAAAGACAATGTCAGCAAGAGCGACCGTGAACGGTTGAAGCAGGCTAGTAAGAAGTTGCTTTCGTCTTTGGAGGATCTGTTACGGCCCATGGAAGATTGGACAGAAAAGAGCACAACGCAAGCGGAAGTAAAGATCTTTATTCTTGACACTCTCTATCGCTCCCTGCCTCGACCGCCATTTACGGAAGAGGAAATTGAAGAAGTAACGGATAGGGTTTACAGCTTTATCTGGCAGAAGAGCACGAGCCACGCTGCAGCCTTGGTCTAGCCCAGGTCCAGCGGCCCGAGTCCTTGTCTCTCCGCAGTCGGCGCGTGCCTCTTGTCGGAGCGGTTCGGCCTTGGCAATTTTGGACGGAAGAAGGCGGAGAAGGAGGACGGGGAGGAAAACGCCGAGGATTTCTAAACCGGAGCGCCGCTCTAACCCTCTACGGTCCAGAGTCTTAGCCGCCCACAGGGGCTGTTTCGGGGCCGATCTGCCGAGAACTGTTTTCCTGTAACCACAGAGATTTTACGCCGCTCCGGCAGTATCAGCTCATATGCCGCGATACGGAATCTCCGAGCGTGTGATTTCTGGGTTCAGCTCCGGAACCGCCGCGAGGCAATCATTCGCGAATTGAGCCGCGGCTTCGAAATCGGCTGCAGGGCCGACGCGGATCTCAACAAGAGCCTCCGGCGCACGTGAGCGCCAGTCGTAGTCACGATATCTCACGTCAACACCCGATCGCGTGCGACTCTTAACCTCTGGCGGCTGATCCATCCGGTGCGTCTCCAAGAAGCGAAATTCGTCCTCATGAAGGTAGGCGCTGTGCTTGAAGGATAGGACGACCTGCAGAAGATGGAGTAGCGTTGAAAGCATAAGTTCGTTCATGTAGGCGTTAATCGCGCCGTTCGGCAGATCGCGGCGTCCCTCGGGCAAGAGGATGAGGTGGCTCATCCGTTTGACGATTTCGTTGTGAACCTCTCTGAGCTGGTTGTCGTCGTAGCGGATGTGGAAGGTGCTCCGATTACGGATGAGAGATCCGTCGTAGTTACGGATGAAAGCCTCCTCCAAGAGCTTGCCATCAAAACCGAGCACATATCCCTTGGCTCCGTCCGCATAGGCGCGCCATTGCCCAAGATCGTCTGGTCTTGAGCTGAAAGAGCAAACGAACAAATGGGCGACTCTTTGCACTAATCCGCTTTCAGCAAAGGCCGTGATGTTTTCGGTGAACTTCTGGCCGGCGCGGTGGATATTGGCAACATGCTCTCGGAGAATGGGAAGCGCACGAGTAAACCCGTAAACCATCTCGGAAGGGTCGTTCAGGCTTTGTCATGTCGCTAAGCCAGAGCTTCCCACCGCCGAGGATGCCTTTTAAACCGGCAGCATTCGTATAGTGATAACCGGAACTACCAAGACGTGACGCCACCCACCATGGCTCGGTGGATGCGCGAAGGCGGCTGGCTGCAACTGCACGGCGGCGCGACCATACATGTGCACAACACTGACTACAACAAAATACGTTTGTGGGTACGCACGCAAGAAGATTTTGACGAACTGAACAAATTGCAGCCCGCCACACTGAAGAAACTGTTCTTGGCGCAGGCTGAGCCGCGCCCTCACAAGTGGCAGGCTAGACCGCCAAAAAACTCCTTTACGGCAAAGCCGTAAACGCCGATAATACGGTTATGGAGGTGTTTGCGATGGCCAAGAAACAACCGTTGGAGCAGGTAAAGATCACGGCATTTGTACCGCGCGAGCTGTGGGCGCGCACACGTGCCGAGGCCGTGCGCAGCAGCTGCAGCGCCCGCGACATACTTGCCCGCGCGCTGGAGGCGTACTTGCGCACGGCGGGAGGCAAACAATGAGAGGCGATGGCCGAATCTTTAGACAAAAGGGCAGCAGCTACTGGTGGTGCGCGTACTATCTGCACGGCAAAGAACACCGTGAAAGCGGCAAAAGCACCGACCGCGCCGTGGCAGTGCGCCTGCTACGGCGCAGGCTGAAAGAAGTAGGGGCCGCGCAGCTTGGGGCGCGGGCCTTTGCAGGCCCAAAAGCAGAGCGCATAACTGTGGCAGCGCTGCTGGAGGCCCTGCGGGCCGACAAGCTGCGCCGTGGCCGCCGTGACCCAGCCAGCGAAATGCACATGCTGGCCCGCGTGTGGGGCACGCGGCTGGCCCTTACGGTTACGGGGCCGGACGTTGCCGCGTGGACTGACCAACTGGCCGCGCAGGGGTACCGCCCCGCCAGCATTAACCGTTTTACGCAACTGCTGGCGCAGGCTTACCGGCTGGGCCGTGAGAACGGGCTGATTGTTGTAGCGCCCGTAATTAAGCGGCTGAGCGAAACCGACAACGTGCGCACGGGCCTGTTTACCAGCGCGCAGTTTGACCGCCTGATCGCAGAGCTGCCCGCCTACTTGCAGGACTTTGCTAGTTGGGCACGCTGTACGGGCTGGCGCGCAGGCAGTATCCGTAGCCTGCGCTGGGACGACGTAGAGGACGACAGGCTGCGTGTACAGGCCCAGTACAGCAAGGACCGCACCAGCCACGTAATACCACTGGTAAGCCCGCTGCGCGAGATTGTGGAGCGCCGCCGTGCCCTGTGCGCTGGGCCGTACGTGTTTAGCTACCCCAACGGCGCGCCCATTGGCAGCTACAAAACGGCGTGGCGCGCTGCGCTGCGACGCGCGGGGCTGCCTGCCACGTTGCTGTTCCACGACCTGCGCCGCGTGGCCGCCACGGAGTTGCGCCGCGCAGGCGTCCCCGGAGGACGTGGCCATGCAAATAACGGGGCACAGAACGCGGGCCATGTTTAGCCGCTACAACATTGTTGACTTGGGCGACATGGAGCGTGCCCTGCAGCAACGCGCAACGTACCTGCAGCAGCAGCTTGCGGCCCAGCACACAGCAACGGCGTGTGTGCAGTGAACACGGTAAGTTAGCGGTAAAACCAGAGGGCCGCCCAGTTGGCGGCCCTGCTAAGTTGTTGCAAAATTTGGCTCCTCAGGTAGGACTCGAACCTACAACCCTCCGGTTAACAGCCGGGCAATGTGCGAGCTGCTCATTGATTCTAAAGGCTTTTCTAGCGGTTCAAGGGCGTCACAACCGCTGTACCTGGGGGGTTTGGCTCGACAAACTGCTCTACAGTTTATCCACCTGCACCCATAGGTCCGGAAACCGAGCGCGAATGGCGCATTTGCATCGGAACGAATGCCGCACATCGGCCGGAAGGTCGGCTGCAATACCCCCACCTCCCGGTCGCTTTGGGCTCCCCATCTGAGATACCCTTGCCGCTGTTGGTGTAAGCGTGCTGGCTCCCGTAGGATGTGTAGCAAGCATCACGAATTGGTACGCGCCCTTCGACACCCGCAATAATTAGACGTTAGACGCTATTTCCCACTTGCGCAAAGGCCAATTGCGGTTCTGACCATGCGGAAACTGGAAAAGTATGTGCGCCAACTGAAACAGAATCCGAGAATCGATAACGTTAAGTGGCCAGTTCCCTTCCATGCCATGGAATCATCAGGGAATCATCAGGGTGACCGGCTATTGATTCTAAAGCATCCTTCTTACCCACGTTTGCGAGATCCGATCGAGTCGCTGCGTCACCTATGCGAAGACAACTGGACTGCGCCGAACGGTGCGATTGAAGACTTAAGACTGCCACAAACAACAATGATGGCACGCTTCGACGTCGGAAGGAACATAAGACAATATCTCCCGCTCAATCCTGAAACACACTTTTTCAACCAACGGGCCGCGGAGGAGATTCCGTGACAAACTCGGACGAGCACCCATCTCCGAAGAACCGAAGAACCGCGCTTCTTGGATACTGCTTCCGACGCGCCACAACCGGTGTGGAAAGCGGCATTGCCACATGATCAGACGAACCTTGAATGTTGCCTGGCGTAGCGAATCTTTTTCCAGTTCATTAGTATGTGCTCCCGTAAACTTAACTTTGTTCTTTTGCGCCAGCATACAGGGTCGATTCTATTGTCTTGCGCTGGTCGAATTGACTTGCTGCACTAGCCAGCATCCATCGTCCCCACCCTTTATGACGGGGACGAGCGTTCAGCCCGCGCATAATTAGTTTATCTACGGGCGCGCGCGTCGCAGCTTTACACGCTGCGAAGCTAAATCGCCGTTGCAGATATCGATAATGCGAGCGGCAGGTACGTACCCGCTACCAGAGGGGAGGAGCTTCAACTTGGGGCTGCTTCGCGTAGGGGAACGAACTTTACACGAGCCATTTTGTGGCCACCACCACTGCCTTCTGTCCCGCAAGCGACTTCGTCAGCGACGGCACCGCGGATTGACCGTCCGAGTCAGCGGAGACCTCAAAGAGCGTAGAAGCTCTTCGATCATTTCTCACCGATGACTCGCAGCACTTCGAGTGGACGCCCGTAGCATTGGTCCCGGAACCTTGGCCGGCATCAGGAAGGCGAGTGGAACCGCATCGGCCATCGCGGCATAGCCTGCCGGCGAAGGATGCAAGTGGTCGCCGGAGTCGAATTTCGGCAGCATGTGGTCGGGACTCGCTGGATCGCGCATCACTTGGTCGAAATCAATCACAGCATCAAAGTGACCCGGCGTCCGAATCCATTTGTTGAGCATCTGCCGGTCCGCTTCGCTTGCCGGTCCCGGATGATAGAAGCTCGATCCCAAGAACGGCAGGATCGTACAGCCGGCCACGTTTATGCCGTGAGTGTGAGCGCGCTCGATGATCTGCTGGTACGCGCCGATGATGTCATTGACCAGTTGCTCGTGTTCGGCCCATATGGCCTCTTCGGTTCGGCCTAACATACCGATATCATTAATACCTTCCAGCACGATCAAGGAACGAACTCCGGCCTGGGCTATCACGTCGTCGTTAAAGCGCGCCAGCGCATTGGGTCCTAAGCCGTCCAGCAGAAGGCGATTACCGCCGATTCCTTGATTCAATACCGCGATTGTTCGACCCTGCACAACCGCCTGTAATCTCCGGGCGAGAAAGTCCGGCCAGCGATCGTTCCCGTTGGTTGTGGCACCGTGCCCGTCAGTGATTGAATCTCCCAACGCGACCGTCGATACCGCGGAGGAAGGCGCCAAAACATCAATTCCCGCGATGAAATACCAATGCTCAATTTGTTTGGCGCCCTGCAGTTCGACGGCCGGTACCAGATCTCCGTGAACCAGGTACGAAGTTGAGCGCGAGCCGGGGTGCCCAGTCTGGTCGGCCGGCACTGTCTCAAGATGGATTGTAATGGTCAGATCAGACAAAGGCGCCATCGAATACTTCACCGGATCGGAAAGGTAGTCTGCTCCTGCAGGAATGGTGACATTCCGGCGCCCGGAGAAAGCTAGAGCCTGGTCCGAACCCGGGCTGATCTTGCTTGAATCGGGAGATACTGGCCGAGCAATGTGCACGGACGCGATATGCAGCGGAGCCGAACCGTATCGGTTGGACAGGTGCAACCGCAGTTCCCCGCCACCGATTGTGAGATGAACGATCTGTCGCAGAGTCGCGTCGGTAAGATCTTCCGCAGAAATGGAATTCCCGGGTTCAACCAGTTGCTGCGATGCTGCCCAGGAACCAACCCAGTTCTGTTGCGGTTGGACGGCTATGCCGACAGCACTAAGGATGACGGAAACAACGACCAGTCGTCGAATACTTCTGGCAAGTCTCATCAACTAGATTCGGGAGTATCCGCTGCGGATGCTCCACCTTTCCCCCTGCGGTTACCACATCGATATAGGTTGCGTGCTGCCACCACCACTCCGACTACCACAAGGCATCTTGTCAGTTTATTGGGAATCAACCTCTCTCAGTGCTCCAGCGGCAGCACTTCCATGTAGTCCAGAGGTGCACGTTCGGCGCCATCGGGCGTCCCTTCGATACGAATTACATCACCTGTACGCAGAACCAACCCTTTAGTGCGATGCCGGACTGAGGAATCCGCGCTTGGCTCTTTGCCCGGCAGCAGCATGTCGGCCCGCCATTCGTCGACAACCTGATCATTCACTGAGATCTTAAAGTCTGATGTCCCATTACTCAGGTCGAAGTATTCGATATCGATCTCGTACCAGCCGGGAACCCCATTGAACTTCGTTTGTGCGGAACAGGTTGTCGACTCTGCTGCGCAGGCCACCCCCTTTCCGCCCGATGCGCCTTCCCACGACGCTGGTTCAAAGGTCTGGTAGCCCTGCAACTCCATCGCCTCCGCTTCCACACGATTCGGGTGGTGCCCTACTCGTTTGTTCTGGTCGTCGATGCCAGACATTTGATGGAACCAGTCATCGACTGCGTCGCGCCAAACGATTGCGTGCCCTGCCTGATATTTCAGCTGCGCCAGCACAGCTTCATAGCGCTTGTCATCGACGTGCCCTTCTAGCGACTTCCATTCCCTCACGAAATTGCCCACCTTCTCGGCGCCTTCATAGTGAGAGTCGTAGATTGTCTGAATGACCGTCTTGCCGGAGTGTAGCCGGTAGGTATACGGCACATGATGAAAAAACAAAACGATATTATCCGGTGTATCGGCCAGCGGCTCATATATCCTCTGGACGCTCGGCGAATACTGTCCGACAAATCCCGTCCCTGTCGCTACGGTCCGGTCCATTCCGACCCCGTCATGATCGGCCCGGATCCACTGGCCCCAACCATTGTGCTCTTGAGATTCCGGTACCGGCCCATAATGCGGTCCCGTGATGTTGGTCAGCGTCTGCAACCCGAGCGGACCTGTATAGCTCTCGTACGCGGGCCACGAGTCCAACAGGATAGTCGTTATCGTTTTTACAACTACCGGTTCATCACCGAACGTTAGTTTCGTCCATTCCTCCGCGATCGCCTGCGCCGTCAGATCTGGATTCCATGCCAACCGGCCAAATCCGTACAGATTCGCCAAGGCCAGGTGGTTTGCCAGCCAGTCCGTGCTCATTGCAACATTTGCAACGCCACCGTATCCGCCCAGCGGCCGATGAAAACTTTGTCCCGCGATGATGTCCTTCACCGGTGTAAGGTGCCCACCGATCGCCATGTCAAACTCCAGGACTTCCTTCCATAGTGGTATCAAAAAGACCGTATGCCGTTGCTGGCCGGTGTATTCCTGAGTGATTTGTACTTCGATAGCTTCGTTCGTCTTTACGAGTCCCCCAAACAACGGCGATGCCGGCTCACGCACCTGAAAGTCAATCGGGCCGTACTTGATCTGCACGATCCCGTTGTCGTCGAACTGCCGATCTAGCGGATGGAAAATGTCGTAGGCAGCCCGCGCCCGGTCGGCTTTCAGGTTGTTCCAGTCCAAGTGATGGTCGTAAACAAACGCGCGATAGAAGACGATCCCTCCATGCGGCTTCAGTGCCCTCGCAATTACATTCGCCGCTTCCGCGGCAGTACGCCCATACACCGACGGCCCCAACTGTCCCTCGGAGTCGGCCTTCACAACCACGCCGCCGAAATCAGGAATCTGCAGGTAGACCTCGTTGAATTTCTTTTTCCACCAGCCAGCCACCTTCGGATCGAGCGGATCGAAGGTGTCCAGGCCACCCACCTGTTTTGGCATGCTGATGTTCACCGCTACCCCCAACTGCACGCCGTATGGTCGAAACACATCAGCAATGCGTGCGAGTTGTGGAATGAAATCCGGGTCGAGAATGTGGAGGTCTGCGTTTAGGTTACTGACGTTGCACCCATTGATGCCGACCGACGCCAGTAATCTCGCGTATTCCGCCGCACGCGTCAGGTCCGGGCGCACACTGCGGTTCTCGAAGAAGATCGACCGTCCAGCGTAGCCACGCTCGATCGAGCCATCAAGGTCGTCCCACTGGTTGACCCAGCGTACCGGTGCCGACGGCCGTTGCACTTCGTTGAGAGCAGCAGTGCTTTCTCCCTCCGCGATCTTTCTCAGCAATGCAAACGCCCCGTAAAGAACGGCTCGCTCGGTTGCACCCGTGATAACGAGTACGTTCTGTCCCTTGATGCGCGTGGAAATTAGCCAATAGGCGTCAGCCTGCAAGTCGCTACGAGGACCGAAGTTTGCATCGAGGGTTCGGACCTGCTCCACCGTTCCTACGACAATGGCGGCTTCCTTCGGTACTACGGCATCGATCCGCAATGCGCGTCCGAGCAATCCCCGAATTCCGCGTAGTAGCTCCATTTGTGCGGATTGCAACACCGCCGAGTGACCAAGGGTGACGGTCACAGCAGGAAAGTGAGCATATTGACTGGCCATGCCGGGATCAAGTCGCGCATATCGTAGCCAAGCATCCCCACCGCTTTCCGGGAACCCGGGGCAGGTAAGAAGCAAGAGAGCTACGAATAGCAGACTAACCCGTTGCATTGCCGCATCCAAGCGAATGCAGGTAATAAAGCGCGAACAGCGCTTCGTCCGCATCGGTGAAAGTGACAGGATACTTCGCCCTTGTTCTGTCCGTGCTCGCCGCCATGGCGGCACCGCCGGAACAAGCACAAGTGGAAAGACCTTGTTTGCACCGAAGTAATCGAACGCCGTAGAAAGTACGTTACCGGGGAAGACGTTGATCCAGTGTCGGCTGGCATTCCATAGGCCATTGGCTAAGAGTGGCGGCGCCATGACGTTGATTGCCTCTTCCTGCACGTAATTGTCAGGACAAATCAGCTTAAACCAACGCTGTCGGTATAGGTGCCATCGAAGCCGCGGTAGTCCAAGCCCACGTCTCTGCGCCGGTCGCTCGAGAGCATGCTCGCACATGCAATGGCGTCGTTCGCCCAAAAGCCGTTCAAATCCTCTCCATACGACGCCTGCTTACCCATGGCAGAAGGCAATTCTGCTCATCCATGCCACTCCCACCGCTCCGTCGGTCGAGCTTTCCGCCCAAAACAATCCCAATCAGCCAGTCGACGCCATTGAAAACCCATAGGTAGACCACCGCATCCGCCGCAAACGCCGGCGGCTCAGTTCAAACGCCTCTATCGAAACTGCCCCGGTCGAAACAGCCCGGCTCAATCCTGCCTCGTCTGCCGGGGCAGTCCCGATAGAGACCTAACGTTTACCGGGAGCAATCCTGGGAACAAACGTCGCCCAGACGGTGTGCATGTCATGTTATGGTGAGGCAAAGAAGCAGTTGACCCCAAACTATGCTCACCCTAAACAGAGTGTGTCTCCTCTTAGTCCTGATCTTCGGCCCAAGTCTGTTCGGCACCGATTTCGCTATGAGGGTGAATGACAAGAATTACCTCGATACCCAAGGTTTTAGCGTATTTCTCTACGACAGCACGTACCATCCCGTTTTCGTAGACCAGAAGAACACGGCCATGGAGCTGATTTTCCACGGCCAGCGCATCGCCACGAACGGCGACGTGCGCCTGATGCCAACGCCCGAGCAGTGGGACCTGGTGGCGACCCTCAAAGGGCGCCACGCCGATAAGGCGAACAACCGGCTCACCGCCGACCTCGCTTTTCCAACCTTCGATTTGAGCTACACACTGGAAGTCGCAGCGGAACCAGGCGGCGTGAAGGTCAGCATCAATCTCGACAAGCCGCTACCGCAGCAACTGGCCGGGCGAGCAGGCTTCAACCTGGAGTTCCTGCCCTCGATCTACATGGGCAAGACTTACCTGGTGGACCGAACCAAAGCCGGCATCTTCCCGCGAACGCCTAACGATCCAATGGACAAGGCGTTGCCGCTGCCTGATGAACCGAAGAAGGCGTACTACCTGGAGGACTGGGAGAAGGCCAAGGGATACACGCAGCCGCTGCCGTTCGCCGAGGGTAAAAGCATCACCCTGGGAGTCGACGACGCGTTGGCCCGGGTCAACGTTACGTCGGACACGGCCGACCTCATGCTGTTCGATGGCCGCGACCGCGCGCAGAACGGCTGGTTCGTGTTGCGTTCGCTGATCCCTTCCGGCAAGACCACCGGCGCGATCATATGGCACATCAGGCCGGACGTGATTCCGAACTGGACGCGGCCGCCAATGATCGCGCACAGCCAGGTCGGTTATGCGCCGGGTTTCTCCAACGTGGCGGTACTCGAACTAGACCCGAAGTACAACGGCCCGAAAACGGCCAAAGTGCTGCGCCTGATGGAGGACGGATCTTACAAGCAGGCGTTCGAGGGCCCCATCACGCCTTCAGCGCCCTGGCTGCGTTACGTGTATTCGAAATTCGACTTCACACCGGTCACGGACCCCGGCCTTTATGTGATCGAGTACGCAGACCAGCGTACGGCGCCCTTCCCCATCTCCAAGGACGCTTACGCCAACATTTGGCAGGACAGCCTGGACCATCACCTCGCGGTGCAGATGGATCACGTTTCGGTTCGCGAAGCCTACCGCGTGTGGCACGGCGCTTCGCACCTGGATGATGGCCGTCTGGCGCCCGTGGTCGGGGAGCAATTCGACGGCTGGAACCAGGCTACGGCGACGGACGGGAAGTACAAGGGCGGCGATCACATTCCTGGGATGAACGTGGGCGGCTGGTATGATGCCGGCGATTTCGACCTCGAGGAGCCTGCGCAGCTGAGCGTGATTCAGAGTCTGGCTCTGGCGTATCGCGAATTCGATCTCAAGTACGACGAGCTTACGGTGGATGAAGTCGCGCGTGAGGTTGAGATGCACCGTCCCGATGGCGTGCCCGATACGGTGCAGCAAGTCAAGCACGGCGCACTGCTCATCCTGGCGCAGTTCCACAATATAGGGCACGCAATCCGGGGCACTCACGAACCAGACTTACGCCAATACACGCACTTGGGGGATGGAGCGTCGAAAACTGACGGCCGCATCTATGACCCGAAGCTCGGTCCGAACGAAGTGAAGGGCGACTACTCCGGCAAGCCGGACGACCGCTGGATTTTCTCCACCACGAACCCGTTTTTCCAATGGAACGCCATCGCAGCGCTGGCGGCAGCGTCCGATGTGCTGAAAGGCTGGGACGATGCATTAGCGAAAGACTGCCTCGAGACCGCGATCAAAGCATGGAACGACGAGAAGGCCCACCCGACACCGAGTCAGGCGGGGCGCGGCTTCGACGATGCTGCGCCGACAGGTGACCTCGGAGGGGGCGTGCTGGCTGCATCTCAGGGTGTGGTGTCCGGCGCTCCAGGCGGTCGTAACGGACGGGGTAGCTCGGGAGCTCCGACAAGTTCTGGGACGACTAGCGCACCAACAGCTCCTCCAGCCGGCATCGGCCGTCGCGGTTCTGGCATTGGACAGGACTGGGCTGCGGCCCTGGAATTGACCATTGCCACAAATGGCGCCGAGCCCTACAAGTCCCGTCTAAAGGAGTTGTTCCCTCAAGTGATCACCCCGCAGCAGATGGAGTCCCGTGGTTGGACGGCAGTCCGAGCATTGCCTTACATGGACGCGGGCGCGAAAGATCAAATGCGCGAAGCGGTGAAGACCTACATGGCGGGTCTGGGCAAGGAACTGGACGTCAGCCCGTTCGGCGTACCCCCGAGCCTGGGTGCCTGGGGCGGATCGGGCGCGGTGGTTGACATGGCCATCCGGATGTACTTCCTGCACAAGGCGTTTCCGGATCTTGTGAGCTCCGAATATACCCTTCGCGCCGTCAATTACATTCTCGGCACGCACCCCGTATCGAGCACTTCGTATGTAGCCGGCGTCGGTACGGTCTCGAAGACGAAGACGTACAGCAACAACCGCGCCGACAACGCTTACATTCCGGGCGCCGTCATTCCGGGATACATCATCATCAAGCCTGATTTTCCGGAGTGCATCGACGACTTCGGATTCCTTTGGTTCGAGGATGAAGCCGTCGTGGCCGGGTCGGCAAGCTGGGTCGTTGCTGGCAACGCTGCGGACGCGATCACCAAGGCATCGAAGTAGCACTACGTACTAGAAGCGCCCGGCGGCCCCGAACGGTGCCGAGCGCTCTTTTGTTTGGAGAAATCTTTTGCGGCGAGCCCTTCGATTGCATTTACGAGAAGGGCGACATACAGGGGGCCGGATTCTGGGCGCAGGTACGCGCAAGTTTTACGACCTGCAGCAGGCGCATGCGTCGCGGGTCGTTGCACGCGCGCCGAAGCCATCTGGCCCCGCTCGGAGGAAACACTGATAGCTAACGACAAGTCTTAGGGAGACTCTGAACAAGTACTTCGATTTCCACCGATCTGCGGTTTAGATTGAGAGGAAATTTGGCGGAGGGCTGGTAGAGCGATGCAACAGCAGACACTGGCGATGGCGAACGGGTTTGAGCAGTACGCAAAGAAGA
>DATBZX010000084.1:0-7442 GCA_036512955.1 Terriglobales bacterium | reverse complement strand
CACACAGTCGATAGAAACTCCGGATTGAGTTCAAGGCTGGAGAGTAACGCAGGGCATCCGAGGGAGTCACCGGCAGTTCATGGCACGGGTCCGGGTCTTTTCCGAACAGAAGAACGCCGGTCGAAATGCGCCGGTTCTCGTTGTGGCAGTGGAATGGATGCCGTCTTGTCGAACGTTCGGGTCGAGCCGCGACGCAGGATCACCTGCTCGATCGTGTCTTTCGATTGTTCAGAAGGCAATTTTTCGCCAACTGACACGACGGGTGGGGCGACGAACCTGCGGAAGGTCTACAAACTGTGGCAAGTTCAACTGCACACTACCTACGTATCAGTGCGGCCCGCACCTCCTCCGCCAGCCGCTCGACCACCGCTTCCGCAGCTTGCTCAACTGCCGGGGACAGCTCTACGCCCGCGGCAAAGTTCTCGCCCTCGATGCCGTACACAACCAGATACGGCGGCAGCTGGTCCAGAGAACGGGCCAGCTCGACGGCTTCGGCTACGCTGAACGCATGGGTGGAGTAGCGGAAGAATCCCGTTGGCACTGATGCAGCCCGCGCGTCGAGGCGATGAATGGTTCCCGGGGGCGCGCCCGAACGAACTGCATCCACGAGCATCACCCAAGTTGCACCTTGCCACGCCTGGATCAACGCCGTGCCCTCGCCGCCTTCTCCCAGGATCGTGACACCGGTCGGAAATAATGCTCGAAGGCGACGGGCCACGGCGATTCCGACTCCGTCATCGCTTCGATATTCGTTGCCAACACCGACGATGACGACGCTTGGCTCTCCGGCGGTCATTCTGGCTCAATGTGCAGTTTCAGGAAATGTGTGGCGCAGGAGATGCAGGGATCGTAATTGCGGACCACCTGCTCGCACTGCCACTGCAGCTTGTCTTTTTGTACGAGAAGGTGGGTCTGGACAAACTGCCAGAGGTCGCCCTCTATGGTCTTCAGGTTCTGCGAGGTGGGCGGAACAATCTTGGCATCCACGATGACGCCGCGGTCGTCGAGGCGATAGCGGTGATAGCAGATTCCGCGTGGTGCTTCGGTGCAGCCGTAACCGGTGCCGACGCGGAGCTCGACGTTGACCGCAGGTTTGTCTGGCATCTCATACTGTTCGATGAGGCGCAGTGCCTCATCGCAGGCGTACACCATTTCCACGCTGCGCACGATGATGCTCTGAAAGGGATTGCGGCACACCGGCCCTAGGCCAGCGCTGCGAGCCGCTTCCTGGGCCATGGGTGACAGCTTGTCGAAGTTCAGGTTGTAACGCGCTTGCGGGCCCACGAAGTAGGAATTTCGCTCTTTCAGCCGCGATTGCAGCGCGTTGGAGTGGGAGACGTGGTCCTCGACAAAGGTCTGGTCGTATTCACGAACAGCAATGTCCAGCCCTTTGTTTGAGACAATGCGGCCTTCGTTAAACGGATATTCGTCGGGATGACGCAGGGCGACGAACTCGTAATCGAGGTCGAAGTCAGGGAATGCGAATGTCGCCACCCAGCCCACGGTTGCGAGGGCGGCGTCGCGCGTCCACTTGAGTTCCTCGGTGAGCGCAGAAAACTCCTTCTTGTTCGGTACCTTGTAGAAGCCGCCAACCCGCACATTGATGGGGTGGATTTCCCGGCCGCCAAGCAGCCGCACGATCTCGTTGCCGGCTTTTTTCAGCCGCAGACCACGCTTTACCTCGTCAGGGTGGTCCTTGGCCATACGGATGGCGTCTTCGTAACCGAGGAAGTCAGGTGCGTGCAGCAAATAGACGTGCAGGGCGTGACTCTCGATCCATTCGCCGCAGTAGATCAGCCTCCGCAGGTCGCGGATCGGGCCGGCTATTTTGATCCCGAATGCGTCTTCGATGGCATGACATGCGCTCATCTGATAGGCAATGGGGCAGATACCGCAGATGCGGGCGGTAATGTCAGGCACCTCATGAAACTTTCGGCCGCGGAGAAATGCTTCGAAGAAGCGCGGCGGCTCAAAGATCTTCAACTTGACGTCCGTCACCTGCTGGCCCTTGATTTTCACCAACAGGGCACCTTCGCCTTCGACACGCGCCAGGTAGTCGACCTTGATTGTCCTACTTTTCATGCGCTTCGCTCTCTCTGCGGAAAGGTTCGGCGTAGGCGTTGAACCCCCGGAAGGCCCGCATCAAATCTCGCTCGCTTACTCCCAACTCGCTCCACCACGCGCTGAGCGACGGTGTATTTGGTGTCTCCTTCGGCCCGAAGCATCCGTAACAACCGCGTGCGTACCCCGGGCAGAGGGCACCGCAACCAACCTGAGTCACCGGACCGAGGCAGGGGGTGCCATGCGCGACCATCACGCAGACCGTGCCGCGCTGTTTGCACTCCACACAGACGCTATGCGGGGGCGTGTTTGGCTTGCGACCATTCAGAAACGCGCTGAGCACCTCCACCAATTGATGCTTATTGATGGGGCAGCCTCGCAGTTCGAAATCAACGAACACGTGGTCAGTGATCGGTGTGGACTTCTTGAGAGTTTCGATATAGTCGGGCCGGGCGTACACGATGGAAATGAATTCCTGCACATCCTTGAAGTTGCGGAGCGCCTGGATGCCACCCGCCGTCGCACAAGCGCCGATCGTTACCAGGAATTTGGAGGCGCGCCGGATACCGTGAATCCGTTCGGCATCATGCGGCGTGGTGACGGAACCTTCTACTAGCGAAAGGTCGTAAGGGCCTTTGAGCACAGCGCGTGAGGCCTCGGGAAAATTCGCGATCTCCACCGCGTCGGCAACAGCGAGCAGTTCGTCCTCGCAATCCAGCAGGCTTAACTGGCAACCGTCGCACGAGGAGAACTTCCAGACCGCCAACTTGGGTTTGCGTAAGGTCATATTAGATCTCCGACTTGCCAAGAATGGCCGCGATGCGAGGGAACGCGAATACCGGGCCGTCCTTGCAGACGAAGGTCGGGCCGTATTGGCAATGGCCGCAAAAGCCGACCCCGCATTTCATGTTGCGTTCCGCGGACAAATAAGTGCGCTCCGCCGCCACGCCGCGCCTCAGGATCTCCATCACGGCAAAGCGCATCATGACCTCGGGGCCGCAAACCATGGCGAAGGTATTGGAAGGATCGAAAGGAGCACGCGGGATCATTGTCGTCACCACACCGACGTTGCCACGCCAGGTGCTAGCCGCTCGATCGACCGTGATCTGGATTTCCAGGTCGAACTTGCCACGCCACTGTTCCAGTTCGTGACGGTACAGCATGTCCTCAGGAGTACGTGTGCCATACAAGAGAACGATCTTGCGAGACTTCTCCCGTTCGGCCATCAAACGGTAGAGTGCAGGCCGCAACGGAGCCAGCCCGATTCCGCCCGCCACGATCACGACGTCCCGGCCGGTCGCTTCTTCTAGGGGCCAATGGCTCCCGAAGGGTCCGCGAATCCCCATGATCTCGCCGCGCTTGAGCTGCCGCATGGCCTTTGTGACCGTACCGACCACGCGAGTGGTGTGTTTGAGCAAAGGGAGATCGTCAGGGTCGCTACTGACGGAGATCGGGACTTCTCCCACGCCGAAGACATAGAGCATGTTGAACTGGCCCGGCGCAAACGAGAACCCCTTGCTGGAATCTTCGGGAAGAATTTCCAGCGTGAAAGTATCGTCCGTCTCCTGCTTTACTCGCTGAATGCGGTACGGCACGGGCAACATTGGGTCTGGAACCAGACCCGCAGTCACGACCTCGGCTTGTTCAAGCATGGTTGCCATACATATCCAACAACTGCAATCGGGTCGCCTCAAGTCGCTCAGTGACGATTTGCATGAACCGCTTGTAGATCTCGTAGCCAAGATCATGGTCCTCTTCGCACTTGGCGCGCAGACACTTGCCGTCAAAGGCCAGAGCATGCGTAGGCTGCTGCGCCCTTGCGTCAAAATGCCAGCGGTACGGCGGAAACAGCCACGACCAACCCAATACTTCGTCTCCGCCGACAGTTTGCACCGTAGTGAGGCCATCGTGCGGGATCACGAACTGCACGGCCACCAGACCTTCGCGAATCAGGTAAAAGTGATCGGCTGGATCACGCTCATGGAAGATGACATGCCCTGTCTCGAAGCGGACGTTCTTGGAACATCCGGCGATCAGTCGGATGTGTTGCTCCTCCATCCCATGAAAGAACGGATGCTCTCTAAGAATTGGTTCTAGTGTTTGAATCATGGTGAATCCTTGCTGTCGTCTGCCGATGCCTTAACAGAATCGCTCTCGCGAATGGCCCCAGCCTCGACCGTAATATCAATTCCTACGGGACACCACGTGATGCAGCGGCCACAACCCACACAGCCGGAAACCCCGAACTGGTCAATCCATGTCGCCAGCTTATGCATCATCCATTGGCGGTAGCGTGATCTCGAGGTGGCGCGCACGCTTCCGCCGTGGATGTACGAGAAGTCCACGGTGAAGCACGAGTCCCATCGCCGCCAGCGTTCTGCGTGTTCGCCGGTCAGGTCGGTCACGTCTTCCACCGTGGTGCAGAAGCAGGTGGGGCACACCATGGTGCAATTAGCGCAGGACAGACAACGCTCCGTGACGTTGTCCCACTGGGGATGCTCGTAGTTGCGGTAGAGGAGCTCCTTGATTCCGCGGGTGTCCAATTGGTGGCCCATGTGTTGCGTTGTATCGTCGAGGATGCGCTCAGCGTGCTGCTTGTCCGCCTCGTTGGCCGGTTGATGCGGGACGACTGCCAGGATCTCAGCGCCGCGCGCCGACCCAAGTTCCACAAGGAAGTAGTGCCGCCCGTCCTGCAACAATTCGGTGAGAGCGAGATCGAAGCCAGAAGTCGCCTTCGGTCCTGAATTCATCGAGGCGCAGAAGCAGTTGCCCCCAGCCAGGCCGCAATTGACCGCCAGTAGAAACAGGTTCTCGCGCCGCGCTTTGTAGCCAGGATCAACGAACTGACCATCGAGAAAGACCTTGTCCTGGATCGCGATCGCGTTCAGTTCACAAGCGCGCACACCGAAGAAAGCATATTTTGGACTGGATCGTTCTTCTTCCGGCAGGATCCGCAGTCCCTTCCCGTTTCGCGCCGCCTGCCACAGCCGCTGAAGCGGCGGATATAGGTACCTTTTCCAGGAGTGCGGGCCGACAACGTAGCCGAATAGGGCGTGGTCTTGGTGGCGTTTCAGACGATACTTTCCTCCAGCCTGCTCGTCTGTCCAACCCGAAGGGACGTCTTCAGTCGAAGTCAGGTGGTCGTAGACGATCGCGCCTTCGCGAAGCGTCGGTCCGACAACTTCATAGCCTCGCCTGATCAATGCCTGGAGCAATTGCTCCAGATGTTCTCGTTCCACAACAAAGCTGTCCCCGACGTGCAATGGTTCTGCAGCCATGGCTCGCAGCGTTTGCACGAGCACCACCTTCCATGTTCAGGTTAGAGAATTGCCCCCCTCGGCGTCGGTGACGTGGGTCACGTTGTGCTGTTGCCGTCGAGAGGGCGCCCAGGCCGGCCGACCGAGTTTATTCGGGAGTGCCGGCTGCATGGATTGGCCGAACGCAGGAAATCGAAGTAGGTCCAATGTCCGGCACCTCCAACGTTGCCTGCTATCTCAGCGATCGAGGTCTTCCGAGCACACCCCAAATCGTGAAGGCCATACTGGATCTAGCTAAACGGTCCAGCCGCGTTCTTGCAGAATCGGAGATACTCGAGGTTCTGCGGGACATGAGTGCGTAATTGCGCCTGGATCACGGACTATTCAGAAGTTGACTCAGTTGGCGAGAACAGCGCTTCGCATGTATTGGCTGTCTGTCGTCACGTAGAGAAGACCTCCGGAAAACCGACCAATGACTGTAGATCTGTGGTCTTCCGACACGAAGTTGGCCCGAAACCGGCTTGTGGGAGATTACTCCCCATAAGTCGGCATGTCGTGATTGACCAGCAACTCTGCAATGCGATCACAAACCGATCGTTTGGCGAATGCAAGCTTGACTTCTGGTATCTGAACACGAACCGCTATGACATTCTCCGGACACCGGGATAATTTCACGTATTGCCGACTCTCCCAAAACCTCGCTACTAGCTCTGTATAGGCCCGTGCTCTATTTGCACCGGCTAACGCCTGCCCGTGTTTCACAGTTGGGTCAGGTTTCACGCTGTCGGAATGCCCTCTCTTCACGTACCTATGAAGAACCGAGAATCTCAGAAACCTTCGCCCTGAGATGTAACGCTTCTGGAATTTGTCGGGCGCAAAGCACGGCTAAAATACGCAGAAACGACTCGCGTAGACCGGCATCCGACTCAACTTCGCTCTGGAGATATTTCCAGCACGATGACAGCACTTCGGTAAACAGAGCACCAAGATCGTGGTGACTCCAGTCACGGTCCGGCAGGGAGCCCACCGCAAGCGCCAGTTGCTTCACTCCTTGCGGCAACAATACCCGACCGGAATCCGTACGAAGAAAATAAGCGAACCAGCCTGCCGCTGAAGCATATCTCAGCCACTGGCTAGCCCATTGCTCGAACGTGACGGCCATTGACCCGACGAGACCCTTATATTTTGCGTCACCCAAAACTGCTACGCCGGGTTGGCACAGGCCCATTAGCTCCACCGTGAGTTGCTCGGCGCGACTCCAATAATTGCCTTTCCCCGGTTGCCATGCAGGCAGCGTTTCCGTATACGCAACCATGTCCTGCCAGATTCGCGCGAAGCCCGCCAAGTCGGGGCTCACCTGAAGCCCCATGCTTATCCACGATTGCAGGAAGTCCTCCACCCAGTACTTTGCGGCTGGACCTAGCTCAAGGATCGGTCGATAAAACGTGCGGGCCGTCTCAACAGAATTCGTGTGAGCGACGAACTCAGCAGTCCGTGCCATGACCCATCTGTCGAACTCGTAAGGTGTGCCTTCAATTTCGCTGTGTTCATCGTCCGGTCTGGGTTGTGGGAGTGTACGCAAAGCCACATCAAACACTTCCCGGACATATTGCTCTAGAACCTGCTCTTCGCCAGGCAGATGCTGGCGTACCATTGCCGCCAGAAATCCAAACCCCTTCTGGATCACTTCAAGATCAATATCCGGCATGTCACGGTGCAACTTTCGGTCGCCGTTTCGCTCGCGCACCCATTCCCGCCGTGCTTTCCTCTGTTGCTTTTCGGAGGGTGACATTGATCTCCGTTCAATTCTGTCCACAAGCCTGCGGCCAAGCGTTTCCGCCCGATGCAACGGAATGAGAGGCGGCCTGAGCTTACCCGCCATGTACCTTCGAAACAGAGTGGTCCTGCACTCCGGGAGCTTGGTATCGTCTGCGTAATATCCAGATTCACGGATCGCCCCACGCCGCAGCGCGCTCCACAGCATGCAACGGCAGTGGGATCGGACCTTCTCTGAACACAGCTATGGTTTTCGACCGGGACGGTCAGCTCATCAAGCGGTAGCTCAAGCGCAGCAATACATCGCCGAAGGCTACGGCTGGGTGGTGGATCTCGACTTGGAGAAGT
>DATBZX010000083.1:0-14736 GCA_036512955.1 Terriglobales bacterium | reverse complement strand
TTCCAAGAGCGCCCGGCTATCGGCACGGGCCAGCCGGAGGGCTCAAAGAACCAGTGGGAATGAAGGCATCGATCTGAATCTTACTTTTCAAGTCATTCCCGCCTAAAAAAGTGGGGCTAGTTCAGAGGTTCCCTAACGCCTGAAGCTTCGAGTCTCCAGCGGTAAGGAGTGCAGCAACGCCGTAAAGGTGCTGGTATAAGAATCCACGGTGCGTACTCTGGATGCGCTTTAGTTGAAGAGGATCGAGTACTTCCTGCGATGGATCGCTCATAATTATGGACCACGATCTCGGAATTCGTCTTCAGGGTCAGACGGGCGAAGTCAGTTCACCCGCACTGTGCCCGACAATGTTCCTGAGTCGTTGGCGCCTGGGAGAAATGACAGCCCGTTGCACCGCCGACATTGGGAAGAACGGTTCCAAAGTGCCGGGGATGTCTCAGACGTCAGCTAATCCGCATCTTCGCCGAAACTCTTCCACTCCGCGTTGCCAATCAGGGTGGATCGGACGATTTGCAGGGCTTTGCAGCCGTCAATGTCCCGCAGAACGCGTTTCAAATGAGATGACAGATTTGGGTGAACCCAAGGGCTCAGGGTCACCTTGTCGATGCACGAAAGCGGCACAGGAATGTCGAGCTGTGACTCTCTTCGGGCGTTCGACTCGTATATCACTCGAAATTCGCTTTCGTGTTCGAACGCGTACCTTTTCAAAAATGGGAGCTCCTCGATCGATAACTGCCTGTTCCGAATACCAGCCAGTGTTAAGTAACTTACGTCGCCAGTGCGCAAGTCCGGCTGCTTCCTGACTGCGTTGAGCAGAGCAGACCGATTGAAGCGAATACAGACACCACTTGGGCCGCCTGCAAACACTCGCCAATGGTGATATGTCTCATCCGCTCGGGTGAAGCACAGGGCTAGAACGCTTTTCAGGTTCTTCCTCTCTCGATAAAGGGTCAGGTAATACGAATCGTTGCTGTCGTCCCACGATTGTGGATCCAGCATCGAAATCGCACGCTCCTTCAGAAGGTAAATCAGCGCGGGTACATCCGTGTAACGGCGAAGATATTTTGCAGCCACTGTCATATCCACCGTCCTTTTTAGCAAAGCCCGAACATCATGAAGCATTTCATCTATGGTTCGTGGTCGCGTCGGCTGGGAGCCGACCGTTGCAACAACAACGTCATCGGTCTTCAGTTCGTGCTTCTTGTATTTGTCGTATTTTGAGGCTGGGAGATAATCGTCATCATTTCGCAGAACAATCGTGCCATCCTCCATATTCGTGACTTTCACCACGCGGATACCAGAGCCAGCATACTCTCGGTCAGACCACGGTCCGCCGTTAATGAAGTCGCATATCTTGTGGAGAGCGATCTCCATTGCCTATTCTCCCGCCAGCGTTAAAATATTCTTCTTAATGACGGATGCCAGCGACCCTGCTTGGACGTTCAGTAGACTGAGTTCTTCTTCGCTGCTGATGAGATCGGCTACGAACTCTTCTTCCGTCTTCCCGTCCTCTTCAATCACCACTCCGACGTAGCGACCAGGGTTAAGCGAATATTCCTCCGCCTTAACGTCAGTCGGGCTGGCGAGTTTGCAAAGGCCAGTCACATCTTCGTATTGTGCCTCCGGAAAACGGTCCTGCAGCCAATGGATTTGGTGGTAAAGGCTTTCGGCGCTTTTCACTTTCTTGTGCAACTCCTCCAGGGCCGCTTTGAGCGCCCTATTCTTGCGATCTGCAACGACGCGTTTTCCTTCGGCCTGCGCCTGCTCGCCCTGCTGTTTTTCATGCTGGCGTACGGTCTTGTCTAGCTGCTTCAGGCCATCATGGAGTGCGGCAAAAAAGAAATCAAACGCTTCGCGCAGTTGGTGCTGGGCCTTGTTCTTCTGATCCACGGACTTCTCGCCAGCGTGTTTCTCGCGGTATTGCTCGTAGCCGGACTGGAGCTTGCTAAGGACGGCCCACTGCTTAACAAGTTCGGTTACCGCTTGTTTCCCTGCGACGTCGTCCAAGACATCGAGTAGTTGTGCGGAGATGGGTTCAACCTGCGACTTGTTCTCGGCAAGCCGTTGCATGCCTGCGTCGAAGTACCGATCAACTAGCTGTACGAACTTCTCCCGGCGGCCTTTATGGAGCTGGCTGATGATGGCTATGTTCTGAATTTGCTCCTCAGAAAATTCGCGGTGGGCGCGGTCAATTTGGGTAAAGATATTTCGGGCATCGAGAAACAGTATGCGGTCATCAGTTTTGGCCTTTTCGAAGAACCAGAGCGTGGCCGGAAGCGCGACAGTGTAGAACATGTTTGAGGGCAACGTCAGCATGGCGTAAATGAGGTTCTTCTCAATCAGCGTCCTACGGATGTCAGCCTCGGAGTACCGCGCGTCGGAAGCGGAGTTGGCCATTACGAGCGCAGCACGGCCCTTCGGCTTCAGCGACGTGGCGAAGAGATTTATCCATAAGTAATTTGCGTTGGGGACGGTCTCCTTACCGGCGTCCTTCTTTTTGGCTTTTGTCTTCTTGCGCGGGATGCCGTAGGTATTGAAGCGCCTGTCCTTCTCCACGCTACTCAGGCTGACGTCGTCCACGTTGAACGGCGGGTTAGCTAGGACATAGTCGAATGCACTGAAGCAGTCGAACGGATCGTCGTAGTAGCTGTTAGCTTTCTTTATTTCTCCGCGGAGACCGTTGACGGCGAGATTCATCTTGGCGAGGTTGACCGTTTCTAATGTCTTCTCCTGCCCGGATACGTATACATCGTTGTCGAAGCCCTTGAGGTCCTTTCTGTGCTCCTCGATGAAGTGAGCCGATTGCACAAACATGCCGCCCGATCCGCAAGCCGGGTCGAAGACCTTGCCGCCGTGCGGCTCTATCATTTCGACCATTAGGCGAACCACAGAACGCGGTGTGAAAAACTCGCCGCCCTTTGATCCTTCGCTTCGGGCGAATTCGGCGAGGAAGTATTCATAAATCTGCCCGAACAGGTCACCGGTGAAATCGGCCGGGATGTTGGCAAAGTTCTTGAGTAACTGGTTCGGAATGGTCCTCGTCTTCTCGTCGCGAGTAAGGCGGGAATATGCATCTGTCGGCAGCACGCCATCTAGTTCGGGTCTGTGGCTCTCAACGGCCTTCATCGCCTCCTTGAGCGCCTTTGCAATGTCCTTCTCCTCTGGGAGATTCAGCAGGTAATCGTAACGTGCCTTGTCAGGCAGATAGAACCCGCACTTCTCAATGGCGATCTGGGAAATCTCCTTCTCGCGCCGCGTGCCTTTGAGCCTCTGGTATTCAGCGAGGATCTCGACCTCGTGGCGACGGTAGTTGTTGTCTGCAAATCGCAGAAAGATCAGCCCGAGCACAGGGGTGGCGTACTCGCTGGATTTGAGGTCGGAGTTAGCGCGCAAATTGTCAGCGGCACTCCAGAGGCCAGCTTCGAGTTGTTTGAGTTGATCGCGAGTCATGGAGAAACCGCATTGGCGAAGCTCAACCGGCGTGTGGAAAGCACAAGAATTGAGAGGTTATTGAGATGAGGCATAACGCTAGGCGCTAACATGAACTTCAGAATCACAGAGATACTGGTGAAAGGGCAGATTATTCTTCTTTTGCGCGACGATCAAGCTCCAGTTTGGCTGCTATACGAACGCCCCGACAGGCGCGTCCAGAATGTTTACTTGCTGGGCTGGATGACATTCCACGCCGCCAACTTCATCCAGACCTTCGTGGAATATCCTCCGAGCCAGACACCGGCGAGCTTCACCATCGATCAGCTGGAGAAGGAGGTCGAGGCTAAGATTAACGGCAGCGCGCAGAATTTCCAGATGTCCGGAGGATTTCAGAGCCGTTCGCCGTCAGCCGAAGCAAGTCAAGTCCACGTTCGCAGAAGCATCGGTTTCTCATCGCGTTGCATTCGCCCGATGGGAACCATCAAACCGGACTGCCTGTCAGCCCTTCAGAGAAAAGGACCGCAAAGCTGGCCTTTGAGGTCCAGCAGGACACTTTCTCCGAGTCCGGTTTCAGCGCGAAATACGCAGAATTGCTGGCATTTCCACCTACTTTCAGGGAAATGCAGCGGGGTTTCTCTACAGTTGAGACTAGATGGCGGAGGGAACTGGATTCGAACTTGTAGTCCGGTTTCACGCTAGGCGATAAGGTCCCGTGTGTCAGTGAGTTACCCGGATTACAATGTGGATCCTCGCACGGCGGAGAAACGAACTATGCCTTCCCACACTTTCGAGTAGTCCGCTTTCCATGGCGATTCAAAGGCGAAGGCTTAGCGATCATTGGGCGATACCGCGCCACGACTGGGTCGGCTCAATTCTCAAAACGGTTCGCAAGGAGACTGCTCCCTGACCGCCCAGTCTGATGTGCCGAAAAAATCTCCGGCACCGCTCACCTGGAAGTGCAGGTTTCTCTTTATTTTAGGCATGTTCGGCTGCGCTTTCCCCAGCCGAGTTCGGCGAATCGGTTCGCGACGTCGGCATATTCCCCAAGGCGTCTTCAGCGGGATCACACGATCTAGCTAACAGTGCTGACGACCAGACGATCAGCGGATATAGCAATTTGGTCGCGGCCCGCGACTTGCGGTCAATGACTCGGGACGTCGAAGCGCTCCAATGGCGTACCTCTCCAACCACTCGCCCACCTGGAAGGCGTCGGCCCCATCCGCAGTTCGAGGGACCCTCCTCCGCGAAAGTCCTCCCAGCTCAGCACAGGAGTGCCGAGTGGCCTGCCGTTGAGCGTGGCCGACTGGATATATATGTTCTTTGGCGAATTGCCGGGCGCCGAGATTACAAACTGAGTCGCCTGCGGTAGATGAATAGTGATCTTCGAAAACAGCGGGCTGCCAATCATGTACTCGCCCGACACTGGGTTTACCGGATAAAACCCCATCGCGGTGAAGATGTACCAAGCCGACATTTGCCCACAATCTTCGTTGCCCATCATCCCCGTCGGTGTGTTTGAGTAAGCTTGCCCAGCGATCTCGCGCACCTTGGCCTGCGTTTTCCAGGGTTCTCCACTGTAATCGTAAAGGTAGGCGATGTGATGGCTCGGTTCGTTGTCGTGCTTGTTGTGCCCGCCTGCAAAGTGTTCGTCAAGCTTACGATTGAACACCGCCTCTCCACCCATCAGTTGAATCAGTCCCGGAACGTCATGCAGCACCGACCACGTGTACACCCAATCGTCGCCCTCCGTCCAACCCACATCGGGCGCGGCCCACGACCCGTCCGAGTCTTTAGCTCGCATGAAACCCGTCTGGCGATTGAAGATGTGTTCGTAGTTATGTGAGCGGTTCAGGAAGAAATGGTAGTCGGCCGTCTTGCCCAGAGCCTTGGCGATCTGTGCAACAGAGTAATCGTCGTAGGAGTCTTCCAGCGTCCGCGATGCTGACTCGGCCGTCTTGTCCGCGGGAACGTAGCCCAACACCTTTGAGTAGGTAAGACCGGCGCGCGCTTCGTAGGGCGTATGCGGCTCGCGGTCAAGCCATTTCCGCGTCGTGTCGCCGTCCGGCGGAGTCATCGCGTCCTTATAAACGGCGGCGTACGCAAGGTTCCAGTCGAAACCCTGAAAGCCCTTGTTGACTGCCTCAGCCACCACTGCATCCGCGTGAGTGCCGACCATAATGTTTGTGTACGAAGGATTAGGCCACTTCGGCATCCAACCGCCTTCGCGATAATCCTGCAGCAGCGCCTGCATCATGCCATCCACTCGCTCAGGCACAATCAGCGACAGCAGGCTGTGTTCGGCCCGAAACGTGTCCCATAGCGAGTACGCGGTGTAGGACACGCCATTGTGGATGCGATCGTCGAAAGCGCTGTAGTAGCGGTCGTGCTCTGACATCAGACGTGGATAGAGCAGCGCATGATACAGGCCGGTATAGAAAATCGTGCGTTCATCGTCCGTCGCACCTTCTATCGAGATCAGCCCCAGTTTATCGTTCCAGGCACGCCTCAAGGCCGAGTGTAGCTCTTCGAAGTTCCAGTCCGACATCTCCTCTTTTAGGTTGGCCCGCGCCTGCTCAACACTAATGAACGACGTCCCGACTCGAACTTCTAGTGTGTTATCCAGCGCGGCTGGAAACGTGGCGTAGGCACCAACGTTCGCATCGCTCACCGATGTACCACCCGGTTTGATATCCGAGCCAGCATAGGTCCCGCTGCTGGCGAACGCCTGTCGGAATTCGACAACGAAGTACCCTTTGAAATTGGGTAGCGCAAATGGCCCTAGGTGGGCATCCATTCGGTCGGGATTAAAGCCCACGATCTCGTGATGGCCAGCGTCAACTTGGACGAAGCCGTTCACACCGGGCCGTGTCGCTTCCGTCACAACGCCGGCCTCAACCGTGGATGGAAATGTGAACCTTAAGTAACCGCAATGGTCCGTTGCGGTGATCTCCGTTTTGATCTTGCGCCCGTCCCCTGCGTCCATTACGACCGAGTAGTAATAAGGAGTGACCACCTCGTCTGCGTGGGCAAATTTCAACTTGCGTGCTTCGGGTGTCGTCTTGATCGCGCCGATCTCGGGCATCAAGGTGACGTATCCGAAGTCCCCCATCCAGACGGCAGGCTGGTGCGTGCCGATGAACCCGGAGATGGTCGAATCTTCGTAGGCATAAGAGCTCACGCTGATGCGGTTCTGGCGAGTCTGGGCTGTCCAGTTGGTCATTCCAAAGGGAGTCGTGACCAGTGGCATGGTGCCGCCATAATCGCTGCCTCCGCCGGCGGTTCCGATGTATGGATTTACCCACGTCACGGGTGTGTCCCTGCGTACCAGTGTTGGATCGGAGGCTTGAACAGCAATCCCGGTCGACAAAACAACTGCCACGAGTGTGACCAGCATCACGAACACTCGAGCACGACAATCAAACAGCCGCGTCAACTGAACTATGCGGCAATTTGAAAGTATGCTCATTGGGCGCTAACCACGGACGTACAAGCGGTGAATCTTTAAGTTCATGACGGCGTGAGTCAAAGCTCCTCCGAAAAAATGAACTATCTCCCTTGGCGAGCCGCCGTTTATGGGAGAGGCTTTCGATCCAATTGCTATCAAAAACGTGCCGAGGTTCCCCACGCACGGTCGCCCGCGCCTTCCCCATCTGAGCTCTGCGTAACAGGCGTCACACTTCCGTAAATGCCATATAACGAAGCTACTTGTGCCGGGCCTACCACGTGGTCCAGATGACTCCACCGTCGGAGGTGGTCCAGCGTGAGCCGCCATCCGTGAGGACAGTTCCATGCTGCGAATCCTTGAACTGTATGGAAACAATTGTCCCAGACTCCCTGCTTGAACTCGAGACAAGCGGGACCCGGTTCCAGTGCTGCCCAGCGTCGTCGGAACGAAACAGCGCGCCGCCGTCGCCCCCGGCCCACACCTCGCCTCCAACCACGGACACGACACGGAAAGTCGTGGCCTCATCGGCGAGCACGCGCGTCCAGTCATCCCCAAGCCCTCGATGTTCGAGGTGACCATCAGCGCTGATGCGCCACTGCCCGCGCGCGGCGTTGACTGCTCGCATCGACATCATCGGCTTCGCCAGAGCTCCGCCCTCGCCAAACTGCGACGCGGTGTCTGATTGACTGTGCACAAATGCGTTGTGCGTGCCAGGTACCGGTACAGCTACCACTGGTCCCCCCTCAGCGCTAACCGGCGTTTGGGCGCTCTCGTCTGTTGTTGCGGCCGCCGCTCGTGCCTCCGACGGATGATCTTGGCCGCTCTTCCGCGCCAGGGTGCCACCTACGACGACGGCGGAGGCCTTTCCCGGAGTGGTCGTTGCTCGTGTAGTTCTGGCCAGGGTCTCAGGTGCAGAAGGCGTTCCCGAAGCGGCCGGTTGCGGTTGCGCAACTCTGGGTGGCTGACTATTGCTGGCGACGCTCGAAACCGGCTGGCGGGCCAAGTCTCCAGAGCTGAAGCGCTGCCTTACCAGTACGCCGGCGACGAGCAACACAGCTGCTGCCCCGGCCACCCAGGACAGCCCAAGTGTCCATCGGCGCCGGCGAGTCTCAGCTAAAACCGCTGGCTGGTGCGCCGCCGCCAATTTACTCTCGTCGACGACGACATCTTCGGTTGCATTGCTGGCCAGGAATACCACTTCCCTGCAATCCGGGCACAGCGCCAAGTGATCTGTGACGAGCTCCCGCTCGTCGAGTGGCAGCGTGCGCTCCATAAATGATGTCAGCACGTCGGGCGAAGGATGGACCTCACCGCCTGCTTGTCGGGCGAGCGCATCTCGTAGCGGTCTGGGAAGTTTCTGGTTCATCCGCACTCGTCCTTCTCTTTATAGAACGCGCCATCTGGGGTTTCTTGCCATAAAGTCTCCCTCACCTTGATGCGCAAGTCGCGCACGTCGACATCCTGCATGGCTTCGTCTGCCTGGCGCGGCGACATGCCTGACTGAATCATCCGCTTGCGAATGCGCTTGCGCATTGCCGCGGTGAGGCGCTCCAGCTTACGGCTGATGGTGGACTCGTGCACCCCCATCAGCTTGGCAATCTCGGCCAGCGTTCGCCCGTCGAGGTAGTAAGCCGCCAGCAGGAAGCGGTCCTTCGCCTCCAGTGCGGCCAGTTCTGCCGTGGCCGCCTCCTCGGCGCGTGGGTCGGGAACGCTCGCGTCCGCTTCCCCGGCTTCGAACTGGCGGCCGCCATCCAGTGCCTCGTCCAGGCTGGTTTCGCGCCGGGTGCCGCGGTAGCGGTTGATGTGCTCCTGCGCCAGCACGGTCCGCAGCCAGCCTTGCAGCGAGCCGCGTCCCTGGTAGTAAAGAAGTTTGGAGGTCCGCTCTTGCCCCTTAGCGTCCACCCCGTAGAGCTCGGCATAAAGTGAATCTGCCAGCTCCCGGGCAGCGGTTTCTGCTCTTGCGACCTTGTATGCCGATTCGTAGAGCGTGACCCGGTACCGCACCCAAAAACTCTCCCAGGCGGATTCACATCCATTCACGCAGGCCCGCGCCAGAACCAGCTCTTCCAGATGCAGGGATGCAAGAAAGGTTTGCAGGTCGGTTGCTGAAGCCGTGTGGTTCGACTGGCCGGCCACCTCGGCAAGGATCCCGGCGAGCTCCGCCTCATCGATGCCAAACTTTCCCGCTCCGCTGGCCGCGTACTGTTGGGTGCAAAACTCCCGTAGAGCGGCGGAAACCTGCGCGTCGAGCGGGCCGGCGGCGGAGGCGAAAGCCATGTGAGCGAATCCTATCAATTCTTGTGCAAGAAAGACATCGGCTCACGTTCTCCTGCTAGACGCACCCCACTGCTTTGCACGACACCGAACGCGAATTCGGCGCTTGGCAATCGGACCGCGGTGCGTGCCTCGGGAGGTGAATCATGAATTGCAGCATGCTGGCGAAACTTGCATTTGTGTTGTTAGCGACAACATTTGTCAGCGCGGGAACTCCCACTCACGAGTACCATGTCCTGCCACCGGTGACCAAAGGAAACCTCAGCATTTTCCCCATCGTCGGAGGTGAGGATGCCAACACCGCGCATCTTCTGACGCTCGATGAAGGCGTGCGCTCGGGTTTGGTCGTGGTCGCCGAAGCCGGTTCGTTGCAGGGATTAATTCGTCCCGGCACCTTCATTCCGCGAGCTACTGGGGCCGAAGTCAATCGCCTGGTGCTGGTCAACAACTCCGACCACCCGTTGCTGCTGCTGGCCGGAGAGGTGGTGACCGGCGGCAAGCAGGACCGCGTGATTGGCGTCGACCGCATCGTCCCGTCCAAGTCCGGGCCCATCGATCTCTCGGTCTTCTGCGTCGAGCCTGGGCGCTGGGTGGCCTCATCCGAACATTTCGGCAGCATGAAGTCGCAAATGGTACAGCCCAGCGTGCGCATGCCGGCCATGGCGACGCGCAATCAGCAAGCCGTCTGGGATACGGTGGCGGCGGCGGTTGGCGGCATGGCCATGGCGGCGCCGCAGGCGAGTCCGTCGTTGCGCGCAAGCACCTCCTATGCCAAGGCCATGCAGAATCCCGAAGTCGAGAAGAAGGTTGCCTCCATTGCTGACGACTACGACGGACTGATGCGCGACCTGCGCAAGGTGGGCGCAAAGGGCGTGGTCGTGGCCATCAATGGCCGCATCACCTGGGCTGACGTCTTCGCCAGCACCGATCTGCTGGAAAAGTATTGGCAGAAGCTGATCCGCTCCTATGCTGCCGACTCGCTGACCACCGTGAGCGCCGGCGGGCAGGCCGACCAGAAGTCGGCGCAGTTGTTCCTCGACCGCCTGCAGGGGACGCGCGAAGTCAGCGAGACCGAGCCGGGACTCTTTCGCCGCACCGAAGTTTCGGGAGATGGCTACAAGGTATTCGCACTGACTTCTCTGCTTCCGAAGTACGAATACACGGTTCACCTGGCGAAAATGGCGTACAGCGATCCCGCTTGGCGAGAGGTGCATCCGATGCCGATGGTGCGATAAGCGGATGTGACGGCCGCGACGCGGAGCCGAGTCGATGTCAAAATAAATGTTGCAAGTTCCGGCGCGTGACCCGTTCAACAGGTATGGCAATGAGAGCCAGGCGGTAGTGCGCTGTCAGGTTCCGGCTTCATGCCAGGAGGTATCGCACATGCGAGGTGTTCGTCTAATCCAACTGACCTTTCTGTTAGCTTTTGCGCTGGCTTTTCCTGTTCGATTCCTGGCGCAAGTGCCAACGGATAATGTGCTGACCAACGCCGACATCGTCAAGATGACGAAAGCGGGCCTCTCAGAGAGCATCATCCTGCGTGAAATCCAGCTTTCAAGAATCGACTTCAGTACCAGCCCGGCTGCATTGATCGAATTGAAAAAACACGGTGTATCGGAAAGTGTCTTAGGCGCGATCCTCGATAGCCGGCTTGGCACAAGCCGGTCCGCAGCAGACTCTCAGCCGATACCCTACATTCCCCAGCACACCGCTACTCCAGGCCCGCACCATCTGCCATCCTTTGAGGCTGACATTCGTCTCGACTCCAAGACACATGAAAAGCTCTCTGTGGGCCAGAACCACATAAAGCTCGAGCAGTCAGGGGTGCCTGTGTTCAGCCTGAAATGGAAGGAACTGCACTCGGTAAAGTGAGTAATGAGTGTTCCGCCCTACCGAATGAAACGTCGGCCGTGGGGAAGATATCTAAGTGTCCGGAGAATATCGTAACTGTTCGTGACCCGCCAACAGAAGTCAAGTCGCATTCGCCGAATGATCGGTTTGTGATCGCATTGCATTCGCGTGATGGGAATTTTCAAACCGGACTGCCTGTCTGCCGTCCAGAGAAGAGAGCCGCAAAGCTGGCCTTCTAGCTCCAGCAGGACACTTTCTCCGGGTCCGGTTTGAGCGAGAAACATGCTAAATTGCGGGCATTTTCGGCGATTTTCAGCGGAATGTCGCAGGGTTTCTCTGGAGTTGAGACTTGCTGGCGGAGGGGAGTGAATTCGAACTCTTAATCCCCTTTTAGTGAATGCCCTAAGTCGCCATGTGTCAGCCAGTTAGCCGAATTTCATTCTAGAAATGACTGCGGTGGAGAAACGAATTAGGCTCGGCCACGCGATCGAGGAGTCCGGTTTCTGTGGCGATTCAAAGGCGAAGGACTAGCGATCATTGGGCGATAGGGCGCCGTGGTTGCGCCGGTTCGACTCCCAAAACGGTTCGCAGACCGACTGCTTCCTCAACCGGGCAGTCGGGAGTGCATTAGAATCTCCGGCAGGGCTCGCCCATAGATGCAGGTTTCTCTGCTTATTTGGGCATGGTCGCCCGGGCTTTCTCCAGCCGATTTGGTGGATCGGGAGCCACACTTCAGCTGGTAGAGCGTCCCTGAACCAAATGGATTGTCTCCGGTTAACCCATGGTTCGGTAGGAATCCAAGGGTTTTCGCAGGGCATCGCCATTTCTCCGCGCATGTGAACGCGATTTAGCCTCAGCTCAGATGGGAATGCAGTCAACTTCTGGATGGCCGAGTACTCTCAATTTGGTCGGTTGCAATGCGTAAACACCATGCCCGGTTCTCGTTATTCATCTGGATCACGTATCCGACAAAGGCTTGCTATGTGTTGGTTTGAGTTGACTTGCATTGCGTCCACGCCTACGATTTGGCTCACCACAGAGTAAAAAGTAGGAGCTCCGTTTCCAATGGCGAACCAAGCGGTCAGTAACGATTTGGTTGTCGGCCAGAGGTTAGGCCACTATCGGATTGTCGAGAAGATCGGTAGCGGCGGGATGGGCGATGTTTACCGCGCCCACGATGAACACCTTGATCGCGAAGTAGCCATCAAAGTGCTCCTGCCGGGAAAGCTAGCCAGCCGGACTTCTCTCGGGCGCTTTCAGCAGGAGGCCGTAGCTCTTTCCCGGCTGAACCATCCTAATATCTGCACGATCTATGACGTGGACGAGCACTCTGGGCGGCAGTTCATTGTCATGGAGCTGCTTAAAGGCCAAACCCTGGAAGAACGGATCGCGGGCCGACCGCTTCGGCTTGACGATCTGCTGAGCCTGGCCATCCAGATTGCCGACGGGCTGGAAACTGCACATAGCAGTGGGATCGTGCACCGCGATATCAAGCCATCCAATATCTTCGTCCTCAGCCGCGGACAGGCCAAAATTCTCGACTTCGGCTTGGCAAAGTTGTCGCTGCGACCCAAGGGCCGGCCGAGCGCAGTCACCGAGGATCGACTGACCACCGCAGGTGTTGCGATAGGCACCACGGCGTACCTGCCGCCGGAGCAGGCGCGCGGCGAGGACGTGGACGCACGCGCCGATCTGTTCAGTTTCGGGTTGGTGCTCTACGAGATGACGACCGGGCAGCCGGCATTCTCCGGCAACACGACGGCGATCATTTTTGACGCGATTTTGAACCGCGAGCCCATCCCGCCGGCACGCCTGAATCCTGGTTTGCCGGTCGAGCTGGAGCAGATCCTCAGCAAGGCATTGGAAAAGGATCGCGAGATGCGCTACCAGACGGCTGCCGATCTTCGTGCCGATCTCAAGCGGCTGAAGCGCGATTTCGACTTGGGGCGGTTGCGAGTCGGGAAGGCTACGCGATCGCGGGAGGGTTCCGGGCGAGAGCACAGGGTTGTCACAGGCCGCATCAAAGCTATCGCTGTGCTGCCGCTGGCGAACCTCTCCAACAATCCGGAGCAGGACTATTTTGTCGACGGCATGACCGAGGCACTCATCACCGATCTGGCGCAAATCGGCGCGCTGCGCGTGATCTCCCGTACCTCTGCCATGCGCTACAAGGGCAGTGACAAGCCGCTTCTGGAAATCGCGCGCGAACTGAATGTGGATGGTTTCGTGGAAGGCTCGGTCATGCGCGCGGGGGAGCGGGTGCGCATCACAGCGCAGTTGATTCACGCTGCAACGGACAAGCACATCTGGGCCAAGAGCTACGAGCGCGACTTAAGCGATGTGCTGGCGCTGCAGAGCGAGGTGGCGCGCGCCATAGCCGAAGAAGTCCAGGCCAAACTGACACCCCAAGAGAGTGCGCGGCTGGCGCGTGCGCGGCCGGTGAATCCCGCGGCCCACGAAGCTTACCTGAAGGGACGCTACTACTGGGCGCGGGCAACGGAAGAGGCGGTGCGGACAAGCATTCAGTACTTTGAAGAAGCCATCGCGAAAGATCCGCGCTACGCACCAGCTCACGCTGGGCTGTCGGATGCGTATAACCAGCTTTGCAACCCGATTCTGGAGATCGTGCCGCAGGGCGAGATCATTCCGAAAGCGAAAGCGGCGGCGACCAAGGCCCTTGAACTGGATGATTCGCTCGCCGAGGCGCACATCAGCCTGGGCCGAATCAAGTTCTACTTTGACTGGGACTGGGTGGGTGCGGAGAAGTCTTTCCGGCGCGCCATTGAGCTGAATCCGAACTACGCATACGCTCACTACGTGTATGGCTTGCTGCTGAGCGCACTGGGGCGACATGAGGAGGCCATCCAGGAATCGAAGCGGGCCCAGGAGTCGGACCCGGTTGCCCTTCTGGTGAATGGGGTCTTGGGACTCATCTATTGCTTCGCACGGCAGTTCGAGGCCGCGGAGGAGCAATTACACAAGACGCTGCAGCTCGACTCGAACTTCATGTTCGCGCACTGGATCTTGGGCGGACTTTGCCTGCTTCCCATGGGGCGCTACGACGAAGCCATCGTGGAACTGCAGAAGGCCATCGCGATGTCGGAGAATGTGGCCCATCCCAGGGGGCTTCTGGGATACGCCTACGCTAAAGTGGGCAGAAGAGACGACGCGGTGCGAGTGCTCGAGGAACTGGAAGAACTTTCCCAGCGACGGTATGTGGCGCCGGTGTCGAGAGCCTTTACCTACAGCGGTCTGGGAGATGAGCGAGTGTTCCAGGAGCTGGAAGATGCCTATCAACAGCGCTCCTCGTCTCTGGTTTGGAGTAGAGTCTTTCCCCATTGGGACGATTTGCGTGCGCAGCCGCGCTTTCAAGACCTGCTCCGTCGCATGAACTTTCCGCGATAGGAACCATTCAATCTTCGTCATCCTGACGCGGAAGTTATCCAGGCGCCCGGAAAATGTCAGACCTGTTCGTGATTAGGCACCATAACTCAAGTCGCATTCGCCGAATGATCGGTTTGTGATCGCATTGCATTCGCCTGATGGGAATTTTCAAACCGGACTGCTTACGAGCCCTCTAGAGAAAAGAGCCGCAGAGACCGCCTTCAAGGTCGAGCAGGACACTTTCTCCGAGTCCGGTTTCAGCGGGAAATACGCAGAATTGGCGGCATTTCCGCCTGCTTTCAGAGGAATGCAGCGGGGTCTCTCTGCAGATGAGACTAGATGGCGGAGGG
>DATBZX010000082.1:0-5248 GCA_036512955.1 Terriglobales bacterium | reverse complement strand
ATCTGGGGCATCAACATCCCAGTGGGCTGGGGCTTCGCCATCATCAACTTTGTGTGGTGGATCGGTATCGGCCACGCGGGCACGCTGATCTCGGCCATCCTGCTGCTGTTCAAGCAGACGTGGCGCAATTCGATTAACCGTTTCGCCGAGGCCATGACGCTGTTCGCGGTGGCTTGTGCGGGAATGTTCCCGCTGCTGCACATGGGCCGTCCGTGGCTGGGGTACTGGATGTTCCCGTATCCCAACAGCATGGGAGTGTGGCCGCAGTTCCGCAGCCCGCTGGTGTGGGACGTGTTCGCGGTTTCGACGTACGCGACGATTTCTGCGGTGTTCTGGTTTGTGGGCCTGGTGCCGGATTTGGCCACCATGCGCGAGCAGGCCACGCATCCATTTGCGCGCAAGTTGTATGGAGCGCTGTCGCTTGGCTGGCGCGGATCGGCACGTCACTGGACGCGGTACGAAGCGTTATACATTTTGCTGGCGGGCATCTCGACGCCGCTGGTGCTCTCAGTGCACACGGTGGTCAGCTTCGATTTTGCGGTGGCCATCATGCCGGGCTGGCACACGACAATTTTCCCGCCGTACTTCGTGGCAGGAGCAATTTATTCCGGATTTGCCATGGTGCTGGTGCTGGCGATTCCAATCCGCAAGTATTACGGTCTGGAAGGCATGATCACCGAGCGCCACCTGCAGAACTCAGCCAAGATCATGCTGGCGACCGGATTGATCGTGGCGTACGGCTACTTCTTCGAAACGTTTGTCGCGCTGTACAGCGGCTCGACCTATGAGCGGTTCATGATTCATAACCGCTGGTTTGGCCCGTATGCGCCGTTCTACTGGGCGCTGATTGTGCTGAATATCCTGATTCCACAAGTACTGTGGTCGCCCAAGATTCGATCCAATACGGCGTGGCTGTTCTTTATTTCGCTGGTTGTGCTGGTCGGCATGTGGCTGGAGCGGTTCGTGATCATCGTGACCAGCCTGAGCCGCGACTACCTGCCATCGTCGTGGGGACATTACGTGGCCACGCGCTGGGATTGGGCGACTTATGCCGGAACGATAGGACTGTTCACGGCGGCGATCTTTATCTTCATCCGCATCATGCCGGCGATTTCGATATTTGAAATTCGCATGCTGCTGCCGCAGGCGGAGGTGAAGGAATGAGCCACGCAATCGCGGCGCCTGCACTTTATGGTTTGATGGCTGAGTTTGAGACCCCGACAGAATTGGTTCACGCGGCCAAGGCCGCCTATGCCGAGGGCTACAGGGAGATGGACGCCTACAGCCCGTTTCCGATCGAGGAAGCCAGCGAGGCCATCGGATTTCACAAGTCGGCAGTGCCCCTGATAGTGCTGATCGGAGGAATCCTGGGCGGACTGTCGGGCTTCGGCTTGCAGTACTGGATCAACGTGATCGCTTATCCGCTGAATATCGGCGGCAAACCGTATGACTCGTGGCCGGCCTTCATCGTGCCGACCTTCGAGATGACGATTCTGTTTGCCGGCCTGTCAGGGATGTTCGGCATGTTCGCGTTGAACGGACTGCCGCAGCCTTATCACCCGGTGTTTCACGTGGACAAGTTCTCGGCGGTGACGCGCGATCGTTTCTTTCTATGTGTCGAGGCGACCGATCCGAAGTTCGACCTGGTAGGGACGCAACAATTTATGCAGGGTCTGAAGCCGCTTTCGATTTCGGAGGTGCCGCATTAATCGGCCAGCTCAATTTGACCTTCGGCAGTCTGCGGCCAAATTACGCTATACGTTAGCGTACCTTCTGGCGGCGACGGCGGTGTTGTTGCTGGCGGGATGCCGTTCCGACATGCAGAACCAGCCGTATCAGCGTCCGCTGCAGGAAAGCGAATTCTACGCGGACAAGCGCTCGGCGCGTCCTCTGGTGGAAGGCGTTGTGGCCCGTGGAGATCAGCGGGCCGATGCATACTTCTACACCGGCAAGATCGGCAAGGATGATGGCAACTTCATGCCGTTTCCAGTCACGGCCGAAGTGATGGCGCGGGGACAACAGCGCTTCAACATTTACTGCTCGCCGTGCCACGGCGAAGCGGGTGACGGCAATGGCATGATCGTGCAGCGCGGGTTGAAGCGGCCTCCTTCGTACCACAACGAGCGGCTGCGGAAGGCGCCTGTTGGCTACTTCTTCGATGTGATGACCAATGGATTTGGGGCCATGCTGGACTACTCACAACAGGTTTCTCCGCGGGACCGCTGGGCGATTGCGGCCTACATTCGGGCGCTGCAGTTGAGCCAGGGAGCGACGCAGGCGGATGTTCCTGCGGGACAACAGGTCGCGAGCGAACCGCCAGCGGGTGTGGTGATTGCGGCTCCCTATGACACGCAGGGCGCAACTGGACAAGGCGCGGCTGCTCCGGCGACACAGGGAGGCCCACAATGAGCCAACCTAAGTTGCAAGTGCAGGGGATGGATTTCGCGGTTCCGGCAGAGGCGGCAAGCTGGCAGAAGACAGGGCTGGTCATTGGGATTGTGGGCGCGCTGGGTTGTGTGGCGGGCTTCGTCCTGCAACCGGAGCAGTTCCTGCGTGGCTACCTGATCGGCTTCATGCTGTGGCTGGGACTAAGCTTGGGATGCATGGCGCTATTGATGGTGCAACATCTTTCGGGCGGACTGTGGGGAATCTCCATCCGGCGAATTCTGGAGGCGTCGAGCAAAGGGCTGCCGTTGATGGCGGTGTTGTTCCTGCCCATCCTGTTCGGACGCAACAAGCTTTACGCCTGGATGACGGACCCGTCGCTCACCGAACATAACTCCTGGTATCTGAATACGCCGGGATGGATGATTCGTTTCGTGCTGTACTTTGCGATCTGGATCGGCATGGAGTTGGTGCTGAACCGGCGCTCGGCGCAACAGGATGAGCCGCTGACGTCCTCGAATTGGCCGCGATTCCAGCTATTCAGCGGCATTGGATTGCTGCTCTATGCGCTGTCGATTTCGTTTGCCAGCGTGGATTGGGTGATGTCGCTCGATCCGCATTGGGGATCGACCATCTACGGCATGATTTTCATGGCGGGCGAAGGACTGTCGGCGCTGGCGTTCTGCATCATCATGCTAACGGTGCTGACGGGCTACCGCCCGTACCGCGAAATCATCAAGCCGGAACAGTTCCGCGATCTGGGCAAGCTGATGCTGGCGTTCGTGATGTTGTTCGCCTATTTCTCGTTTTCGCAGTGGCTGATCATCTGGGCGGGGAACCTGCCGGAGGAAATCAGTTTTTACCTGAACCGCATCAAGGGCGGATGGGGCATCGTGGCGCTGGGGATTATCCTGTTCCACTTCGCTCTGCCCTTCGCACTGCTGCTATCGAAAGAACGCAAGAAGGATGGCCGCCGGTTGATCTGGCTGGCGGTGCTGCTGATGTTCATGCGGCTGGTGGACATCTACTGGTACGTGGTGCCGAATTTCGCGCACGCGCGCGGACATTTTTACTTCAGCATCTGGTACCTGGTTGCGCCCATCGGAATTGGCGGACTGTGGCTGGCGTTCTTCTTCTACAACCTGCGGCAGCGGCCGTTGCTACCGATTTACGAGCCGCAAGTACCAAGTTTGTTGAACCAGGGGTCGGGACATGGCCACTAATCACGACGATTTCGATCTGTTACGGAATCCGGCAGTTGACTACGACCGCACCGATCTCAGTCCGCGCGGGATCCTGGTGTTTCTCGTTGGCCTGCTGGTGGCCGGCATCTTTATTGAGCTGGTGATCTGGGGGATGTTCCGGTTCTTGTCACACAGTCCGTTTTTCGCCAAGGGCAATCCGAGTCCGATGGTGAACGCGCGGAAAGTAACGCCAGCCAAGGTCGAGGGCGTCGACTTCGAGAACACAGCAGGCGCGAATCCGTCGAACTTTCCGGAGCCGCGGCTACAAACCGACGATGTCGTGGACATGAGGAACCTGCTGCAGTCGGAGCACAAGATTCTGTATCCCGAGCAGCCGTTCCTCGATAAGAGTGGAACCGTTCACCTTCCGATTACAGAGGCGATGAAGTTGATCGAGGAACGCGGGCTGCCGGTGCGGCCGGCGGACTCAGCGGCGAGCGCCGTGGCGCTGAAAGCGGCTCCGGCGGTGAAGGCTCCGGCAGCGCAAGCTACACCGAGCGGGAAGTAAGAGCAGATTTTCCGTGGGCTGAAGCCCACGAGGAATGACAACAGTTAATTTGCATTTGCGGCACGGCTGAAGCCGTGCCCCTTCAAAACCAGTGGAAGTACGGGCGAAAAGCAGGTCCCTCGACTCGCTCCGCTCGCTCGGGATGACGGTAGTTATGAAATTGCATTTCGCAAAAACGATAGTACTGGCAATGGTGGTGATGATGGGCGCTATTGCGCTGGCCCAGCCGCCGTCTACGTTTATGCGGGACGCCAGCCAGCCGTCGTCGCAGGTCAGTCCTGACGACCTGAAGAATATCGGGATCGATCAGCGGCTCGATCAGCAGTTGCCGCTGGAGTTGCAATTCAAGGACGAAGCGGGCAAGACGGTGAAGCTAGGCGACTATTTCAAGGCTGGGCGCCCGGTGGTCCTGAACCTGGTGTATTACACCTGCCCCATGCTGTGTGGGGAGGAGTTGGCAGGATTGTCGAGCGCGCTGGGGGTGCTGAAATTCACTCCCGGTGAGGAATACGAAGTGGTGACGGTCAGCTTTAATCCAGACGACACGCCGGAGATTGCGACGGAGAAGAAGAAGATTTACATCGATCGCATGAATGAGCGGCTGGAGAAGAAGACGGACGGCGCGGGATGGCATTTCCTGACCGGACAGCAGGCCGAGATCGCGCAACTGGCCGATGCGGTCGGGTTCCATTACAAGCGCGATACGCGCACCGGACAGTTCATTCATTCGGCGGCGATCATGATTGCGACGCCGCAGGGCAAACTGGCCCAGTACTACTACGGGGTGGAGTTTTCGCCCAAGGATTTGCGCCTTGGCATGATCGAGGCGTCGCGCAACAAGATTGGCAACCTGGTGGACCAAGTCACGCTGTACTGCTTTCATTACGACCCGAAGAGCGGGCGATACGGCGCGGTGGTGACTAATATTCTGCGATTGGGTGGAGCGGCCACGGTACTGCTACTGGGCGGCTTCCTGATCGTGATGTATCGACGTGAACCTCATGATTCCCGAAAGGGAGCAGGACGGGCCTGATAGATATGTGGAAGAACTTGCCACTGTTTCCCGAGCAAGCCTCGTCGATGGCGAGCCAGGTGGATGGACTTTACTTCC
>DATBZX010000081.1:0-4688 GCA_036512955.1 Terriglobales bacterium | reverse complement strand
CTGCTCCTGCACGCTGGCATCGACCTGAAAAAGCAAGCCCTTGATCGGGAGGCCGCCATCTTGCGCCAAAGCCGGGCTGAGTTGCTGCATCATTCCGCCTAGGCGGGCAATGCTGTTCTGCATCCATGCGGGGACGATCGGTCCCTGCAACAGGTTCTTCACGTTGGTCGCCAGCTCTGGCGCTTTCACCACGCAGAGCCAGCCATTCTTGTAGGGATCTTCGGTAATGAGGTTGGGGTTCTTCAGCACTTCGTGATTGACCGAAATCAGCACACCCTCGACCGGCGAGAGCATATCAACAGTCTTTTCGCCGTGCTTCACCGTGCACAGTTTCTGTCCTTGTCGGACCCAGCGGTTCAGGTCGGCGAGTTCAACGCCATCAACCTGGCCGAAGAGATTGCCTGCAAAGGCATCGATTCCGACGCGAGCGTTCTGCCGCCCTTCATCGTGTACCCAGGTGTGTCCAGGATGGAAACTATAGTTCTCCGGGACCTCAAACCCCGCTGCCTTTACCATTTTGGGGATACTCGCTTTCTGGAATGGCGCCACTTGTACCGCCGCCACCTGCAGTTCGGGCCGACGGAAATACATGATCGAGAGAATTAAGAGGAAGGTAAGTAGGACGAATAAAATTGACATAAGGCCTCCTTGCTACAGGACAACCGTTAACCAGCCATTCACCGCGAACAATTTGGAGCACGAGTTCGATACGAAGTGCCTGGTTTGGCTGGTACCGCTTGAGATGAATACCGTAAGATTCATGTCTCGTGCTCCGCCATTGCTAGTGCACGTGGAGTGCAAAACATGGCTCGGACGATTCCATTGATTAGAAACGACTTAGATTTTGTGGCTGGGGTCCAAATCGGGAAACCACTGCAATCCGCAGGTGTACTCGTGCGTTTTGCAGTAGTGCAATGTGGTTAGCCGACTTCCTGAAGCTTCTTGAGGCGGCGCATCAGCGAGGTGGGATGGATTCCCAGAATGCGCGCGGCGTGGGTCTTGTTCTGCCCAGCGGCGTTCAAAACCTCTTGAATGTAGCGGTCTTCCAATTCGCTTAGCGTGACGAACTGATCGCCGGTTGGCGAGAGATCGTAGGACGTGAGCGGCTCGATTTGCGGCGACGACGCCTGGTGATCGCGCAGTTCCTCAGGAAGATCAGATGCATCAATTTCAGTTTCTTTGCAGAGGATCATGGTGCGCTCGATCACGTTGCGCAGTTCGCGGATGTTGCCGGGCCACGGATAATCCTTAAGTAGTTCCGCAGCAGCCGGTGTAAATCCTACGAAGTTTTTCTTCAGGTCCTTATTGAACTGGCCTATGAAATCAAGTGCTAGCGGAATGACGTCTTCTTTGCGATCTCGCAGTGGTGGGATGGACAACGGAAGCACATTGAGCCGGTAATAAAGGTCTTCGCGGAACTCGCCTTTGGCCACCGCCTCTTTCAGAAGCGTGTTGGTGGCGGCAATGATGCGAACGTTGGCCTGGATGACCTTTGTTCCGCCTAGTCGCATGAATGTGCCCTCTTCCAGAACGCGCAGTAGTTTGGCCTGCAGGCTGGGTGAGGTGTTGCCGATCTCGTCGAGGAAGAGCGTTCCGCCGCTGGCTTTCTCGATCAGGCCTTCCTTGCGGCGGCGCGCATCGGTAAATGCGCCCGGTTCGTAGCCGAACAATTCGCTCTCCAAAAGCGTGTCGGGCAAGGCCGCGCAATTCAGGCTGATCAACGGCATCTGCGCGCGCGGACTGTTGTAGTGGACCGCCTTGGCCAACACCTCTTTGCCGGTACCGCTCTCGCCCTGAATCAGGATCGTGGTGCGTTCGCTGTCGGCAGCGCGACGGGCCATCTCCAGAATTTCGCGCATCACTGGGCTCATGGTCACCACGCGCCCAAAATCGTAAAGACCCTTGGCACTTTGCACGGTGTCATGCACCCGCACCCGCAGCGCCAGCATTTCGGCGGCGCGCTGCAACGTATTCACCATATCGGCGACGTGAAAGGGCTTAATGAGATAGTCGTAGGCGCCGAGTTTCATCGCCTCCACCGCCCGTTCGACCATGTGATAGGCGCTCATCATCAGGATGATCGTCGCGGGTGAGCTGACCTTAGCCTGGCGCAGAACTTCGATACCATTCATCGCAGGTAGAACCACGTCGAGCAATGCGAAATCAGGCTTCTCGTCAGCGAAGATCTGCAGCGCCTCTTCGCCGCTGGAAGCGAGAAAGACTTCGAATCCCTCATCGCCGAGCGCGCGTCCCAGGGTCCGCAAAGTCAGTGCTTCGTCATCCACGATCAGGACCGAATACGGCATAGCTAGGCGATGACCTCCTGGTACTCGCTTGCGGCTTTGACCGGCTGGTGCACCGGCAAGGTCACGCGAACCGAGGTACCCGCGCCGGACGTGCTCTCGACCTGAATGTCCCCCCCGTGGCTGCGGATGTAGCTCTGGCTAATGCTGAGTCCCAGGCCCGTGCCTTTGCCGCGCTTGGTGGTGAAGAATGGCTCGAAGACATGCGGAAGAATGTCGGCGGGAATTCCGCTGCCGGAGTCGTGAACCCGCAATTCAATGACGCCGGCAGAATGCTCCAGGCCGGCCGAGATGGTGATGCTGCCGCCCGCAGGTGTAGCCTGGGCTGCATTCAACAGCAGGTTCATCAGGATCTGCGACAACTGGTTGACGTCAGCTGTGATGGCCGGCAGGTCGAGTGGTACGCGATTCGCAACGGTGATGTGCCGGAACATGGGCTGATGCTCAACGAATTTCAGCGTCTCGGCAACCAGCTTGAATAGGTTCACCTTGCCCAGCAATAGCGGCCCAGGCCGCGCGTAATCAAGTAGACCTCGCACCGCCGATGAAATTCGCTTCGCGCCTTCGATACATTGATCAATCTCGGTGCGTTGTTCGCCCGAAACGGTTTTCCATTCCAGTTCGAGGTGCGACAAGATTCCCAACAACGGATTGTTGATTTCATGAGCCGCGCCCAACGCGAGTTGGGCAAGTGAGGCGTACTTCTCGTATTCCGCAAGTTGTGAATCGAACTGCAACTTCTCTTTCGCCAATTCCCGCTCTTCTTCCAGCCTTCGCACCAGTTCCTGCTGCGCCAGATTGCGCTCGTATTCGCGATGGTCTGCCAATTCCCTGGCCTTCTGCAATTCTTGTTTGGTTACATTCAGTCGCATGCGAGCCAGAAAGGCGATGACAGCTAGCAGGAAACATCCGAGCGCGAAGCCGCTCAGGAAACCTGAGCTAGGGAAGGAAGAAGCTTCAATTCGTGCGGCAGCGAACAGTGGCGAGCGGCTCAACAGAACCAGCGCCGGCAGATGTACATACCATGACGCATTGCCATTCGCACGCGGGTGCGAAGGTCGAGACTCTTCCTGTTGCCAAAGCCAACGGAGCATGCATCTCTCCCTTTAGACCTTCGCGCTTCTTGGCCGGAAGAGCAGTGATTACAGTCACTTGCACAGGTGATATGCGACGTGAGGGAGTGGTTTTACGGGCGTAGGTGAAGTGCGCTCTAATAATAGGTTGCGGAAAAAGCCGGTGTTTTGGTAGATCCGGCCTTTAAAACCTGCCCTGGTTACTTTAGTTTCTTGCTGCGCCCAAATTCTCTTGCGTTTGCCCTCCCGTCCCACTACAAAGGACTGTGTGAGGCTAGGGGAAACGTGTCTCTAGCTGTCTCGCGGCGATGCCGCGAATGTAAATCGCTCTTTGACAATTCCAGAATTGGAACGGAAGTGCTCTGACCTGCGCCCTAAAAACCCAGCTAAGTCTTACGCGCAGACATGGATACGTGTAACTATCTATGGAATCAATGACATGCGAACAATTTCAGCCTAAACCATTGATTCTAAACGATCGTGATTCTTTATTTTAAAGTGTTATATACAACTACATCACCACCACACTCTGGTCCATTGAGCGGGTGATTACGAATCGGTCTGTCAGCACGGCTACACCTTGCAAAAGCCTCACTTTTGGAAGGGTTCTGAAGCCGGCCCCTGCCGTTACAGCGGCGCCGAAAGAGTCTTCCTAAGTTGCGAAAGGACGCTTAAACGGAATGTTTCCGTGACCTGTGAAGCGGTGCTCCACCCCCTTACACCAACAATGAGAATGCTCTAAGCCCCCCTGCTACACTGATAAGTACCTCTCCACTGGATACCTGCTCATCATGACTACTCCTGCTTACAAACGCATCCTGCTGAAGATTTCCGGCGAAGCACTGGCGGCTGGCCAGGGGTTTGGTGTGGACAACACGCGCGTGCACGAAATCGCCGCGGAGATCGGGGAGGTCCACCGTCTTGGGGTGCAGATCGCCATCGTGGTGGGAGGCGGCAATTTCTTTCGCGGCGTGGCCGAACAGGCGAAGACCATGGACCGCGTGTCCGCCGACCATATGGGAATGCTGGCCACGGTAATCAATGCTCTGGCGCTGCAGGACGCGCTGGAAAAGCAGGGCGTGTGGACGAGGGTGATGAGCGCGATCGAGATGAACCAGGTGGCCGAACCGTTTATTCGGCGCCGCGCCATGCGCCACATGGAGAAGGGCAGCGTGGTGGTCTTTGCCGGAGGCACGGGAAATCCCTACTTTTCGACCGACACGGCGGCCTCGCTGCGCGCCATGGAAATCAAGGCCGACGCCATCCTGAAGGCCACCAAGGTGGACGGAATCTACACCGCCGATCCGGTGCT
>DATBZX010000080.1:0-3807 GCA_036512955.1 Terriglobales bacterium | reverse complement strand
GCCAGGTGGGCAGCACGGTGCACGGAGCCTACCAGGTGCTGGTCACCATGACCATCATCACCAACTTCGTGCCCTACCTGTTTATGTTCGCGGCGATGATCCGCCTGCAACGCGAACCAGTCGAGGCAGGCGTGATCCGCGTTCCTGGCGGGAAGCCAGTGGCAACCGCCCTCGCGCTGGTCGGCGTGGTGACTACCTTAGCCGTCATCGTGGCCTCGGTCGTCCCCGATCCCAGCGAGCCTAACAAGGTGCTGGCGGTGGCGAAGGTGGTCTTTTTCAGCGTGCTGCTGATTGGTGGGGGTATGTTGCTGTACGTCGTTGGAAGAAGGCGGTCCAGAGCCGGTTGATTCGCTGGTCTTCCTCCCAGCGTATTGACATTTCATCTCTAAAATTTGTTATACATAGCTATAACACTAGATCACTTCTTAATATATTTATTATAATATTAAAGTTATGTTACGACGCTATAACTTATGTTAACTGCTATATATAACTAGAACACTACACCACTATAACGCGCGCTTGGTAGGGAGTCCGCTACGAGGACATATTCTGTGTTCAAAGACCAATCCGCTGACCTTGCCCGCGCAAAACGTATCCCTTAGCTGGATGATTGAGAATCAACAAGGGAGACGAAAATGACTAAATCTACGCGGGCGCAGTACACGCTGGAGTTCAAGCAGGAGGCGGTGCGGCTAGTTGAGTCGGGCCAGAGCATAGCCGCAGTGGCACGCAGTCTGGGGGTGGTTGAGCAGACGCTGTTCAACTGGGTGAAGGCGCAGCGGGAAGGCCGGCTCAAGGGTGCCAGCAGCCGCCAGGCGGTAAGCGCCGAGCAGATGGAGATCAGCCGATTGCGAGCCGAGTTGGCGCGGGTCAAGATGGAGCGCGACATCCTGGGAAAAGCGACGGCGTACTGTGCGCTACGAAGGCGACGACCGGTAACTTAGGTGGGAGCCATGCTTCACCGAAGATGAGGGTGGGCCCCTCGGAACCGGCTTGCAGGAGCAGGTTTCAAACCGCCTCAAGCTGCATTGGTCAAGAGCCAGTGTGGTGAGCGTTGAAGGAAAAGGCAAGGCAATGACTTTGTCAGGTGCGGGTCGGGAAGACGAACGCAAGTAAACCGCTGACGACATGTCGAAAGTTGGAGACGATGTCAAAACCGGGGTCTAGTACGTGCTCCGGGATTAGGTTGGAAGGAACCTGTTTACTGTCCAACCGGCATCCGGCATTAAGGTGGCGTGATCCCGATTCTGGCTTCGGTGAGGAACGTAGGAACCTGTCGTCCCGATGCAAAGGGAGACGCTCAAGCAAAAGGCCTTTGCGAGAGCAAGAGTACCGATGCGGGGCACAGGGGCGGAGGCGCCCGTAGAAGAGACGAAGGCTCTGTAATGGGGCTGGATCGAAGGGGCGCCGTTGTCCAGCGATGTTATAAAAGCAACCCGCAAGGGGAGGACTTTTGTGGACATAGCGAAACCGTTTTGTATTGCGAAGCGTGACGTATGGGAAGCGTACAAGCGGGTGAAGGCGAATCGAGGAGCGGCGGGAGTGGACGGCGAATCGATTGCAGCATTCGAGAAGGATTTAGCAAACAATCTCTATCGGATCTGGAATCGGATGTCGTCCGGCAGTTACTTTCCGCCGGCGGTGCGCCGGGTAGACATACCCAAGGACGGTGGGAAGACGAGGCCGCTCGGTATTCCGACGGTATCCGATCGCATCGCCCAGACGGTGGTCCAAAGATATCTGGAGCCGATACTGGAACCCGTGTTCCATGCCGACTCTTATGGATATCGCCCGGGCCGGTCAGCGCATGATGCACTGGCTGTGGCGCGGCAGCGATGCTGGCGACATGACTGGGTGCTCGATCTTGACATCAGGAGTTTCTTTGATGAGATCGACTGGGAACTCTTGATGCGCGCTGTACGGCATCATACGGACTGCGCATGGGTGTTGCTGTACATCGAGAGATGGCTGCAGGCACCTGTGTACATGCCGGATGGCACCGTGGTGAATCGCGAGAAAGGGACGCCACAGGGTTCAGTGGTCAGCCCGATCCTGGCGAATCTATTTCTGCATTATACGTTTGACATGTGGATGCAAAGGCAATTTCCTGCACTCCCATTTGAGCGCTATGCGGACGACGCCATCATCCACTGTGACAGTGAAGAGCAAGCTCGACAGTTGCTTGACACGCTGAAGGAACGGTTTGCGGAATGTAAGTTGGCATTGCATCCGCAAAAGACCAGGATCGTGTATTGCAAGGATGCCAACCGGCACCTTCATTTTCCGGAACAGAGCTTCGACTTCCTCGGCTATACATTTCGGCCGCGAGGGGCGATGAACGGTTCCGGAAACATGTTTGTCAGTTTCATCCCGGCAGTCAGCGCGAAGGCAACGCAGTCGATGCGGTCGGTTCTGCGTCGGTGGAAGTTGTCGCATCGCGGCGATCTTGCCTTGGAAGCGGTTGTGCAGTGGCTTCAGCCAATAGTCCGCGGCTGGATCAACTATTACGGTCGCTTCTGTCCGTCGGCCCTGTATCGGGCCTTACGCGTGGTGGACGAGTTTGTCATTCGCTGGGCGCAACGCAAGTACAAATGGCTCAAGAAGCATTCCATGCGAGCGTGGGTCTGGCTGAAGGGGCTTAAGTCAAGACAGCCAAATCTGCTCCCGCACTGGAAACTTGTGGCCGCGGTTGGGCGATAGGAGCCGGATGAGTCGAGAGGCTCACGTCCGGTTCTGGGAGAGCGCGGAGGTGAAATTCCTCCGCGCCACTCGACTCGCGAAGTGCCAGAAATGAAGTACGCCTTTATTCAGCGTAACCGGCGGGTGTGGCCAATCAGCGTGCAGTGCCGGGTGCTGCGCGTGAGCGTATCTGGCTACCATGAACAGCTAGCGCGGGGTGTGGAGATGGCTCAGCGCCGGCACCTCAGCGATGAAGCCTTGTTAGTTCACATCAGCGCCGTCTATGCGGAGAATCGCGGGGCCTATGGCTGGCCGCGTATCTGGCGGCAACTGCGGGCGCAAGGCATTCGGGTTGGCAAGCTGCGGGTGCAACGGCTGATGCAGAAGCACGGCATTCAGGCTCGCGGCAAGCGGAGGTTCCGGGTTGCCACCACCGACAGCCGGCACAACCTGCCGGTGGCGCCGAATGTGCTGGATCGCAAGTTCATCGTGGCCGCGCCCAACCAGGCGTGGGTGGGTGATGTGACGTATATCGCGAGCGCAGAAGGCTGGTTGTTTCTGGCGGTCGTGATCGACCTGTTCAGCCGTAAAGTGGTGGGCTGGTCGATGCGGCCAGATATGCAGCGCCAGCTGGTGATCGATGCTCTGGAGATGGCTTGGTTCGAACGCAATCCAGGCCAGCAGACAGAGCTGATCTTTCATAGCGATCGTGGCAGCCAGTACGCCAGCGACGACTTCCGTGAGGTACTCAAAGAGCATGGCATTACGCCGTCGATGAGCCGCCAGGGCAACTGCTGGGATAACGCCTGCTCGGAGACGCTGTTTGGTTCGCTGAAGGTGGAACGGCTGCACGGCCAGCGTTTTGCAACCATCCGCGAGGCCAAGGACGAAGTCATCGCATGGCTGCTCTGGTATAACCGAACACGCATGCACTCGACGCTGAACTACGTCAGCCCAGTGCAGTTCGAGCAAAACTGGATGGATGCTACGGTGACGATCGCCGCCTGAGAGTTCGCGGTGATCCAAGCAGGCCGTGGAAATGACGGTTTGTGGAAAGCCCGGAAAGCGATGGTGCTGTTTTCCGCCCTTCCCACTAACCTTGGAAATCGATGAAGCCGATTTCCA
>DATBZX010000079.1:0-7252 GCA_036512955.1 Terriglobales bacterium | reverse complement strand
GACCTCGAATTCCTCAAGCGCTCGTTTTCCAAGCTGCTGCTGAATTTCAGTTGGTGGGTGAACCGCAAAGACCGCTTTGGCAAGAACCTGTTTGAAGGCGGCTTTCTCGGGTTGGACAATATTGGTGTCTTCGATCGCAGCGCACCGCTGCCCACGGGCGGCCACCTGGAACAGGCAGACGGCACGGCGTGGGTGGCATTGTTCTCCCAGAACATGCTGGAGATCGCCGTAGAATTGGCGGCCCACGATCCGTTTTACGAAGACATGGCCATGAAGTTCGCAGAGCATTTCCTATGGATTGCCCGCGCCATGAATCAGACTGGACCCGACGGGATGTGGGATGAGGAGGACGGATTCTACTACGACGTCTTGCGGCTTCCTGACGGCAGCGCGCGGCGCCTGAAGGTGCGCTCCATGGTGGGACTACTTCCGTTGTGTGCGACTTCGGTCATCGAACCGTGGCAGCGCGAACGGACACCACGACTGACTAATATCCTGAGAGAACGCTTGCAACGCATGCCCGAACTGCGCGACAGCATCCATCCGACCGGCATCGGGCACTTCGGTTATGGCGGACGCGGCATCGCCGCGCTGGTGAACCCGGTACGGTTGCGCCGGATCCTAACCCGTATGCTCGACGAGAACGAGTTCCTAAGTCCCTACGGCATCCGCGCGCTCTCCCGTTACCATGCCGACCATCCGTATGTCGTCAATGTGGAGGGCCAGGAATACCGGGTGAATTATCTTCCTGCTGAATCCGACACTGGCATGTTCGGCGGCAACTCTAACTGGCGCGGGCCCATCTGGATGCCAGTGAATGTGCTGTTAATTCGCGCCTTGATGTCGTTCTATCTCTACTACGGAGACAACTTCAAGATCGAGTGTCCGACAGGCTCGGGCAACATGATGAACCTCTTCGAAGTAGCGCACGAGATTTCCAACCGCTTGACCCGGATTTTCCTGCGCGATGAAACAGGCCGGCGGCCAGTGTTCGGTGGCACCGAAAAATTCCAGACCGACCCGCAGTGGAAGGACAATATTCTCTTCTACGAGTATTTCCACGGCGACAATGGCGCCGGCTTGGGAGCCAGTCACCAGACGGGTTGGACCGGTCTAGTCGCGAAACTGATCGAATTGTTCGGCCGTCTTGATGCGCAGCAGTTGCTGGATGCGGGCAAAGCCGGAGCGTTTGCGAAGGACGAGTCCAAGGCTTAGGGTGGAGCGCGCGTTCAGGCGTGCACAAAAAGCTCTTAAGGCTCCAACGCTGCGGGTCTCCCGGTCAGCCGCTCGATGCGCTTGGCGATCGGGGGATGGGTGGAGAACAGGCTCGAAAAATCCACACCCAAAAGCGGAGCCACGATGAACAAATGCGCCGTTGAAGGCGTCGCCTGCATGGGGACGCGCTTCGAGTACGCGTCGAGTTTCTTAAGCGCGCTGGCCAGCGCGTAGGGATTGCCGGTATATTTCGCGCCGCTGGCGTCGGCCTCGTATTCCCGCGAGCGCGACACCGCAAGCTGAATTAACGTGGCTGCGATCGGCGCCAGGATTAGCATCAGCAGAGCCACAAATCCGCCGCCACGATCGCGGTCATCACGCCCGCCTCCGCCGCCGAATAGAGACGCCCAGTAACCCATGCGCGCAATCATCGTAATTGCGCCCGCCAGCGTCGCCGCCACCGAACTGGTCAGAATGTCGCGATTGCGCACGTGCCCAATCTCATGCGCCAGCACACCCTCAAGTTCCTCGTCGGTCAACAGGTTCAGGATGCCTTCGGTCATGGCCACCGAGGCGTGCTGCGGATTGCGTCCGGTGGCGAACGCGTTGGGCGAATCGGTCGGGATCACGTACATCTTCGGCGTCGGGATGCCGATCTTCTGAGTCAGTCGCTCAACGATTTCGTAGGCCCGAGGTAACTGTTCACGCGTCACAGGCTGCGCGCGATAAGCCGCCAGAGCAATCTTGTCGCTGAAGAAGTACGAGGTGAAGTTGATGACGACCGCGAACACTAGAGCGATCATCATGCCACGCTCACCGCCGAACATCTGGCCGATGAACAGCAGAATCAACGTCATCGCGGTCAGCAATAAAGTGGTCTTAAAGGTGTTTCCCATGGCGTTTTCCAAATGCCAGCGTCAGATATTTAGATGATGCGATTACCAGCAGGATGCGCGCAACCGGTTCGGGGCGGAGGGTCTGGCCTAGACGAACCCCGCATCTTCGTCATCCCGTCGCGATCTTTTTGGCTGGTCGTAATCGAAATTCGTCATGGCGGTGATGACAGTCTTGGCCAGCGCCTGGCGGGAGAAGAACTTTGCCTCGCGTTCATCCTCGATATTCAAGAGGCGGGGCATGGCCGCCGTCATCGCGATCAAGCCGGTATCGACCTGGCCATGCATTGGATAAGAGATCATCTTGCGCGAGTCTCCCGAGTAGTCGGTCAGCAGGCTCACGGCAGCGGTGGTGGCGCCGCAAAGCAACGATCCGATGGAAGCGCGGCGATTGCGCTTCCAGTACAGTGCGCCCGCCAGAAAAAACGATCCAGCCACGGCGAAGTCAAGTGCCGAGTGCATGCGCGGGCTGATCTTCTTGGGCATGCGCCCGGCCGCCAGCGCGACGCCTTTCTGTACCAGAGCCATATGGACTAATCCTCGATTCGCGGAACGCAGAATCAAAACCTACCCGCGGTTAGATGTAATCGCCGCGACTGCCGATTCTACGCCTCGGGAGCGATGACCGCCCAGTGCCGAGTGTCTCGGCTCGCGCTATCCCTTGGTCCTCGCCAGCGCACGTTTGATGGTTTCATCCAGCGCCGCCTTCGCGGTGGCATATTCCTCCGCGCTGACTTTGCCCTGCTGGCGGTCGAGTTCCAACTGGAACAGCTCTTCCTTCATCGCATCCAGCAGCATGGCGTTGCGGTCGCTTTTAGCTCCCGGCGCGACACCGACCATCGACGCCACTGCAGGGACATCAGAAACTGCGGCTGCCTTGGCCGTCAGCACCTGGTGACTCGATTTCGAAATCACGAAGGCTCCGCCCATCACCAGCACCAGCGCGAACACGCCCAGAATCACGGCGCGGTAGTCGTGCAGCGGATCATCGGAATCAATCGGGGCGCCCAGTCCGCCGCCCGGACGATTGTCGCGTCCCGCAGGCTGTCCGCCGCCCATGGCTCCGCCACCACCTGCATCACCGCCGCCCGCAGCCTGCTGGCCTTCAGCTTGAAACTGGCCGCTGCCGGTGATCTTGAAGCTCAGGTCCTCGCCCGGCTTCGCGTTGGTTGCAACCATGACGATTGCGCCCGAGTCGTCGGGCATCGACTGAAAGCGTTGCGCATCTTTCGCCGTGAAAGACATGCCCTTTGGGGTCATCACAACGAAGTGCTGGACCTCAGCCAAGGGCTTGGGTGAGAAACTCGCCTCGCCGCTATACGGCACGTGATAGCTCACCTGGAATTGCGTCTCGCCCGGACGCAGCGGGAAGCTGAATGCGTAGTGCCCTTTCTGTCCGGCTTCCGAGGGCATTGTGTTTAGCGGCTGTCCGCCCGGAGACCGGGCCATGCCCGACTCGATCTCCGCTCCCGGGGGCAACACAAACTCGAACGTCTTGTCGGCGTCCAGCGCACGCGGCGGATTCGATGCGTTCTTGATGGCAAACAGCGTGATCCCCTGTAGCTGCTTTCCACCGGTCTGGAAGCGATCGACCTCAACCGTCTGCGACACTCCGTCAAGTTTCTTGGCCGTGTCATACACCGTAACAGCGGCGCTGGTCATGCCCGGCATCAGCGGTCCGCCTTGCGGGAAATAACTCACGCCGCCGTGGGTTACGCGCACCATGTGCGGCACACCCTGCTCGGCGGGCGCGGCCATGCTGAACTTGCCCAGCGCGTCAGTCTTAGTCGAGCCGACCTCCTGCATGCCCTGGGATAGCGAAAGCAGCGTGACCTCATCTCCCCCTGCCGGCTTGCCTGTGGTGCCGTTGGTGACTGTGCCAGTGATGTTCTGGGCGGAAGCGAAGCCTGCGCAGAACAGAAACACGCACGCCGCCGCAACCAGGAGTCGGGCTATCGAGCGCGCCGAAAATGCCAGAAAAGCAGATCCCCCGCGGGCTGAAGCCCACGAGGGATGACAAAAATAAGGGACTGGTACGGCCCGGCTGAAAGCGTGCCCTTTCAAAACCAGATGATACTTGCATTCATCAATAGTCTGTGAAGCCGTGCCCTGACGCGATGCCAGGAGAGATTGCGAGGTGCTCATGCCCGGCCTCCCTTGGCGACCGACTTGCGCAACTGCGTCTTCTCGATGGCTTCCATCTCCGCCAGAATCGCTGCCGCTTCATCTTCCAGCGAAGCCCGCTGCATGGCGTAATCTTCCTCGCTCAACTTGCCGGCCTTGTACTCGAAGTTGAGGTCGCGCAGGTTTTCATAGGTCGCGTCCTTGCGTTCCTGCAGATACCCGAAGCGCGTCTTGGCCTCACCGGTCTCGACCTCGCCAGACTGATAGAAAACGTATACAAACAGAGCCGCGGCAAACAGAGCGCATCCAAACAGGATGAACGGCGTCTCCTGAGCGACCACCACAATTGCGATCAACGAATCCATCAAAATTCCGTCTCCTTGCGTGCCTTCTTGCGCAACTCGTCGAGTTCTGCACTCCCCAGGTTGGGACGCGCCACGAGTTGTGCTACTGGACGCGACTTCCACAGGCGCACCAGCCACAGCGTGAGCACGCTGGCCGCCGCGAATACGGCGAACGGCATGATCCATGCTACCCGGTTAAAGCCGGTGGTGGTCGGCGCTGAAAGCACAGTGTTGCCGTACTTCTGTACGAAGCCCTGCAGCGCCAGCGAATCGTTGTCGCCGCGTTCTAGCGACGCCGTCAGCTCGCCACGCATTCGTTCCGAATAAGCGCAGCCCACGTGGTTGCATTCCAGCAGTACCTGGTTGCAGCCGCACATGCACATGAGTTGATGCCCCAGCTTGTTAAAGCGGGCATCCACGTCGGCCCCCATGAATGCAATAGCCACCACAGCGATGCCGAGCAGTTGAACCGGTCGGAGCAGTTGCTTGCGCAACATCAGTCTCCACCCACTTCCACCGCGCCCGGTTTCGCTGCGGCTTCCGCTGCTTCGCGCTCTTTCTCGACCGCTCGCACCTTCGCCGGTTTCCAATTTGGAATCAACGCCAGCACCGTGCCGAATCCCGTCACCACCACGCCAATCCAGATCCACATCACCAGCGGATTCACGTGCGCCTTGATGATCGGCTTACCGGTGTCAGGGTTCTTGCCGGTGTACACCAGGTAGAGGTCTTCGTTGGGACGCGAGCGGTTGGCCACGATGGTCGAGGTCTGCTCGCTCGCCTTGTAGAAGCGCCGTTCCGGAAACATGGTATCGATTTTCTTGCCGTTCTTGTAGACGTCGAGCACGGCCCACTCGCTGCCGTAGTTCGGGGTGTCGTCCTGCGTGTACGACTGGCACACCAGCGTGTAGCCGCCGATCTGCATCTTGTCGCCGAAGCCCATCTCCTGCTCTTTGTCCTGGTTAAACGGCAGTCCGGCGAAGCCGATGATAATGAGCACCATACCGAAGTGCACGATGTATCCGCCGTAGCGACGGGTATTGCGGCGCGTGATCTGCACCATGCCGGAGAGAACGTTGATGTGTTGTTGCCGAGCAAGTACGCGTCCGCCGCGCCAGAACTCGCCGACGATGGTGGCGGTCACCAGGGCGGCCAGCGAGAGCGCCATTAGCGAATAGAAGTACGCACTGTCCTGCCAGGGACGCATGCCGCCCGCGATCAGCGCGATGGCCGTTCCCACTCCGACCATCGTCGGCCACAGGAAATTTCGCCGCAGGCTGTCCCACGATGTCTGACGCCACGCGAGAAGTGGACCGATGCCGGTCAGAAATATCAGGAACAATCCAATAGGAACGTTGACGCGGTTGAAGAATGGCGGCCCAACCGTAACCTTGCTGCCCGTCACCCATTCCGACAGTACCGGAAACAGCGTGCCCCACAGCACCGCGAAGCAGGCCACCAGCAACACCAGGTTGTTGAACAGGAAGCTCGACTCGCGCGAGATCAGCGAATCCAGCCGATGCTCACTCTTCAGGGTCTCGCGGTTGCGCACGAAGAAGAACACGCAGGTCGCAAACGCCAGCGCGAGAAACCACACGAACCAGATGCCGATGCCCGACTGCGCGAACGCGTGCACCGAGCTCACCACGCCGCTGCGGGTCAAAAACGTTCCGAAGACGGCCAGCAGGAACGTGGTGAAGATCAGCCACATGTTCCACATCTTCATCATGCCGCGCTTTTCCTGCATCATCACCGAATGCAGAAATGCGGTCATCGTGAGCCACGGCAGGATGGACGCGTTCTCCACCGGGTCCCATCCCCAGTATCCGCCCCAACCCAGCACCGCGTAGGCCCAGTGCGCGCCCAGAAAAACGCCGCAGGTCAGAAACAGCCACGCCACCATGGTCCAGCGACGGGTGATGTGGATCCACTTCTCGCCTGGGTACTTCATGATCAGCGCGCCCAGGGCGAACGCGAACGGTGCGGTGACGCCCACGTAGCCGAGGTACAGCATCGGGGGATGGATCACCATCTCGGGATACTGCAGCAGCGGATTGAGTCCGTTGCCGTCGGGCGGAATCGTGCCCGCCACCAGTCCAAAGGGGTGCGCGGCAAAATTCACCAGCAGCAGGAAGAATACCTGCACAGCCGCGATAATTGCTGACGCGTACGCGGTGAGCTGCGGATCGACCTTGTAACGCAGCCGCATCACCAGTCCGTATGACGAGAGCAGCCACGCCCACAGCAGCAGCGAGCCTTCCTGCCCGGACCACAGCGCGGCGAACTTATACGCGATGGGTAGATCACGGTTGCTGTGATGCAGAATGTAGGCGACGGAGAAATCGTTGCCAAAGGCGGCCAGCACCAACGCCATGGAGGCAATGGTGACCGCAGCCCAGCAGGCGATTCCCGCGCGCCGGGCGGTTTCGCCTAATCGGTCATCTTTTCGGTACAGCGCCAACGCCCCGGCGACAAATGAATAGACCGCCAGGGACAGGGCGAGCAGAAGCGTGAAACTACCTATTTGTGGCATGAGTTATCGAGTACCTATATTGTCTCAGAGCCGGGCATGTCTGGGGCCCGCGCCATCCTGCATGAATGATCTCATTTTACTCGCAAGGCAGGCCCGGCGCCCTACTCATTCGCGGATTTCGAATGGGTGGGCTGTCCGCTTCC
>DATBZX010000078.1:0-3374 GCA_036512955.1 Terriglobales bacterium | reverse complement strand
TGCCAAGCACCCACAGCACCTTCGAGAGGTAGTTCGCGGGGATTCCCGCACGGAGCGCCAAGTCCTTGCCCAGTATCGACTCCGTTTCGCCAAGTGCCGCCATTTCAGTTAACGCTCGCAGTGCATGTTCGGCCGTCGTGGATAGCATAGAAGAGTTGTTTATGAAGAAGTATACAACTCGGGTTGTGGATGTCAAGCCAAAACAATTGGCGGAGCAAAGCGGAGCCTCAGCCGCAGTCACCGAGCGCAGCCGTTATTTTCCAAGGGCGTGACTTCAGTCACAGGCACGGCTGGGGGGGTGCGCCATTCTGGAGGTATGAAGCAACTGGATATTGAGACCTTCCACGATTTCAGCGGCGATGAGATCTCCCGGCGGATACTGATGGAGGATCCCGTAATGCGCGTGGTGCTGGTGTCCATGCGCGCCGGCCAGAAACTCCCCGAACACGCGGCGAATGGCTTGGTGACGGTCTACGCAGTGAGTGGGCACGTCCTTTTCTTTGACGGTGACGAGTCCTGCGACATGGTTCCGGGAAAGTTGATCGGGCTGGCGCCGGGCCGGCCGCACCGTCTGGACGCGATGCAGGATTCACGCCTGCTGGTGACCATGATCAAGCAGAGCGACGCCGCTGCCTGGTCCGCGTTGGCTCCGCAAGGGCGGACCATCGATCTGCGGCAGACACCGCGCGAGCGCAGGCACAGCACGATCTTCTATGCTTTCGATCGCCTGGCTGTTGGCGAGTCGTTCTTGCTCGTCAACGATCACGACCCGAAGCCCCTGCATGCCCAGATGGAACAACTACGCCCCGGCGAACTCTCATGGGAATATGAGGTGCAGGGTCCGCACGAGTTTCGGATTAGGATTTCCCGGGTTGCGATCTCGGCAACGCCTCAACCGGAAACCGTGCTCGCCGGTAGTAGTCATTGATTGCGGGCTCACTGAGATGAAACTGAGACTACAGGGCAACTCGTTGCGCCTTCGCCTTACCCGATCCGAAGTAGTGCGACTGGACGGCCACGGTACGGTGGAGGAAGCCGCCTCGTTCGGGTCCGGCGGCAGGCTCACTTACAGAATTCAGAGCCGCACCGGCACCGAGCCACTCCATGCCGACTTCAGTGGCGGGGCAATTACCGTACTTGTACCAACCGAGACAGTGCGGGTTTGGGCGTCCGGCGACGAAGTTGGACTGTATGCGCAAGACGGAGCCCTGAGAATTGCGATAGAGAAGGACTTTCGCTGCTTGACGCGCGCCGGGGAGGAGCCCGATGCCTATCCTCATCCGGCCGAATGATTTTGGAAGGGAGGCGAGCTATGCCAATAACGATCGGCGCCAAACGGGAGAGTGATTTTACAGATCCGATCGGGATGCTGGGGGACTGCCACCGTCGAATCGAGCGGTTTCTGAATGTGCAGGTGACCCTGGCCACCCGGGAGAAGGGCGGCCCTCTCACCGAAGAGCACAGGGCAGCTTTGGAGACCAGCCTGCGCTACTTCCGCGAAGCCGCCCCAAAGCACACCGCGGATGAGGAAGAGAGCCTGTTCCCGCGCCTCCGCCGAATCGACCTTGCCAAAACGCAAGCCATACTGGCGCGAGTCGATTCCCTGGAGCAGGATCACGAATGTGCCGGGAAGGCCCACGACGAGGTGGACCGATTGGGACAACGTTGGCTCACCAGTGGCCGGCTTTCACCCGAAGACGCATCCCGGCTCTCCACCGTGCTTGACCAGTTGGCAAAGCTGTATCGCAATCACATCGCCATCGAAGACACAGAGGTCTTCCCCTTCGCCGCGAGCATTCTCGCTGCATCCGACCGTGAGGCCGTGGGCGTCGAAATGGCGGCCAGACGCGGTGCGGGAGCGGCCACCCCAACGATCAAATCGAGGTGATCCGGCCCTGCACCGCGCTCATGGCGGCAGCCAGGCTCTCCTGCTCTTCCGCGGTGAGCCGGTCCTCGGCCAACCGTAGGAGTTGGTCTTCTTCGTCCACGATGTGGTGCTGGATCCGGTCGTGAAACTCGATGCCAAACGAGCGCACTTCGTTCAGCCAGCGGGAATCCGGCGGTTGCGGCGGCTCCGCCAGCAACTCCGCGAGATACCGCTCCACCTCGCGAACCTCCTCATGTTGCACGTCCATGCGATCCAGTAGATCGGAAAGCAGCGGCCGGACCTTCGGGTAGAAGATCGTCTCCTCCTTCTCGAAATGGATGGCGGCAAGGTCCTGAAGCGCGCGAACGGTCGCTTGGATTTCGGGGATGAGCTCGGGAGTGAGTCGCAGAAGCGCGGCTAAGAGGACGTCCAGGCGCTCCTCGATGACTCGATGGTCCTTGCGGAGATGCTCACAGGCTGGTGCGGATTCAGGCATGGTAATAGTGGAGGCTCGCTCCCAGATAGGGATCGTTCAACGGCACGGGTGCAGATTCGCGGACGCCGCGATAGAATGCTAACACTAAAAGCTCAGCGGATTTCGCAAGTCGAGTCTCCGGGCAAAGTGGTTTCAGACTGACCTGCCCGTGATCGGTTGCGACAGGAGGCGTGGTAAACCTAGGCATCCGGCTTCGTCGAGGTTTTTGAGCAGCAAGTGGAGAAAGATTAGGCCACCATAACCCTTCCACTTGTGCAGAACTTTCTGTACACGCTCGTAATCGAGCCTGTTTCTGAGGCGCAGCCAACGTTCCAGGTTGTTTCGGGCGCCGACGTCATCACCCGGAAATACAGTGGTCCTTCCCAGGCCACGAAGCAACACGTACTCCGCCGTCCAGCGTCCTACCCCGCGTATTGCGACCAGGCGTTCAACACATTGCCGATTGTCCAGTTGGACAAGCCCTTCCAGATCGAGTCGCCCCTCGACAATTGCCCGCGCCACTTCAATGATCGCTCGAGCCTTGCTGCCGCTATACCCGAGCGGTCGCAGATCTTTCGAATCAAGATGGGCCAGATCTTCAGGACGAGGAAAAGCATACATCCCCAAGCCGAACGCCAGACCACAGCGTTCCGCAATCCGATTGAGGAAAATGATTCCAACCGTCAGACTGAGCTGCTGACAGGTAATCCCGTTGACCAGACCTTCAAAGACCGTAGCAAAGCGGGGAGGTTTTAACCCGCGAAACCGCATAGCCAATTGGTTCAAGCGCGTATGCCGGGGAGTGAACTCGTAGAACTCCGAAAGGTCCAGGCTGATCCCGAGCAGGCGATCCAATGCAAATAGGGCGGCCTGCTCGGCCATGGGAGGGAGGTCTTCCCCGGTCACTGTGATGTCCAGCATCGTCGCCTGCTGGGTCACGGCAACGAGCACGGGCTTGTCATCAACCGCCAGGACTCGGCGATAGGTCTCGCCGTCCCAGAGGTCCACCGCATTCATGGAGCGACGCCGTAA
>DATBZX010000077.1:0-39421 GCA_036512955.1 Terriglobales bacterium | reverse complement strand
CACTCGCGAGAAGAATTCTATTGGTTGCTGGGACCCCCTGCAACCGCTGGCCCTGACATACGGTAAACCTGCGTGGATTGCGCTCTCCAGGTAATATCCACATCGCTCACTGCTATCATGAAGGTCGAGCTCCAGCTTGATGACTACCCCGACACAACAACTCATATCACCCGCGTTCGACAGATATCTTCTGGAAGTCGCCGATGCGGTGAATACCACGCTGGACCTTAACACTCTGCTGCAACGCGTGGCCGAGATGTTAAAGCGCGTTATCCACTACGAGATTTTCGCCATCCTTCTGCTCAACGAAAAGACGCAGGAACTGAAAGTCCGCTTCCAGGTGGGGCATCCCCCCGAAGTTGCGGAACGTATTCGTATCAAGGTCGGCCAAGGCGTCACGGGCCAGGCCGCGCTGCTCCGCGAGGCCGTGCTCGTCAACGACGTTTCGGCGGAGGAAAACTTCATCAACTCCGCGCCCGGCGTCCATTCCGAACTCGCCGTACCGCTGATTGCCAAGAACAAGGTGATCGGCGTCCTCGATGTTGAAGCCGCGCAGGCCAACGCCTTCACCGAGGAACACAAGCACCTGCTGACACTATTTGCCTCGCGTATTGCAGCAGGAATTGAGAACGCCCGGCTCTACACGCGAGTTTCGCGGCAGGCTCGCCAACTCACTCTGCTGACGGAAATCAGTCGCGAGTTGACCTCGATCCTCAATGTCGATCAACTCTTGCAGCGCATTGCCGACCTCGTAACCCGCATCATCGACTTCCAGATGTTTTCAATCCTTCTGCTCGATCCCACGGGCACTGTATTGCAGCACCGCTTCTCGCTGCGCTTCAACGAGAGCGTGCACCTCAAGCACGAGATTCCGCTGGGACAGGGACTGGTTGGTTACGCGGCGCAATTTGGTCAAGCCGTGCTGGTTCCGGACGTCAGCAAGGACCCGCGCTACATCAAGGCTAATCCGGAGACGCGCTCCGAGCTTTGCATCCCCCTGATTTACAAGGACAAGGTCATTGGCGTGCTCGACATCGAACACACCCGCCGCGGATATTTCAATGAAGACCACGTCCGCATCATGACCACCATGGCCGCGCAGGTCGCCATCGCCATCGAGAACGCCACGCTCTACGAGCGCATCGCGCGCCAGGAGCAGCGACTGGAACACGACTTCGCGCTGGCCCGCGAACTTCAATTCCGCTTGCTGCCGCAGAAACTGCCTAAGTTAAAGAACGCGGAGCTGGCCGCACTTTTCTCGCCCGCGCGCCAGATCGGCGGCGACCTCTACGACTTCCTCAAGTACAGCGGGCACGGCAACATCGGCATCGCGGTCGGCGACGTCAGCGGAAAAGGCGCTCCCGCCGCCATCTACGCAGCGCTGGTGAGCGGCATCACGCGCTCGCACTGCGCGGAAGAACCCAGTGCCGCCGGCATGCTCGAATCCATCAACCTCTCGCTCGCTGAGCGCCCCATCGACGGCCAGTACGTCTCGATGATTTACGCCCTTTGGGACGACAGCCAACGCCGCTTGCAGGTGGCCAATTCCGGTCTGCCCCGTCCTCTGCACCTGCGTGACAGAAAGTTCGCGGAAATCCCGGTGACCGGCCTGCCGATCGGACTGTTCTCCAACGCCACGTATGACGAAAGCAACCTACGCGCCAAACCGGGCGACGTCTTCCTCTTCTTTAGCGATGGCATCACCGACGCCATCAGTTCGGCCGGTAACATGTTCGGGCGCGGCCGCCTGGAAAAAGTCGTACTCAAGAACGCGGATCGCAGTGCTGACGAAATCGCGCAAGCCATCTTCAGCGCAGTCTCGGAACACGCCAAGGGAGTCGAGGCGTTCGACGATCAGACCATCGTGGTACTTAAAGTGAAGGGACAGCCAGTCAAAAAGTGAGCGACTCTCGACCGCAGGAACGCCCGCCCGCCTTCACCTATAGCCGGAACGAAAGTTCGCAGACCGCAACCCCGCGCGAACTGCTAGCCGACGCAGTGCCCCTCCGCCAACTAGCCGAGCGCTACGGTACTCCGCTGTACGTCTATTCGGCAACCGCCATCCGCCAGCGTTACCAGCAGTTCGACGAAGCCTTCCACGATTGCGAGCACACCATCTGTTATTCCGTGAAGGCCAACTCGAACCTGTCCATTCTTCGACTGCTCGCCTCCCTCGGCGCTGGCTTCGACATCGTGTCGGGCGGCGAACTGCAACGCGTACTGCAGGCCAGCCGCAAATCTGCGCCGCAGGTCGTCTTCTCCGGCGTTGGAAAGTTGCCAGACGAAATCGATCTCGCCCTGCAGTCCCGCATTCTGTTGTTTAACGTGGAGAGTGCCGCCGAGTTGCAGATGCTCAGCGCCCGCGCCACCCATCTCCGCAAGACCGCCAGGTTCGCCATCCGGGTGAACCCTGACGTGGACGCGCGCACCCATCCTTACATTTCGACCGGGTTGCATGAACACAAGTTCGGAGTGCCCATGCGCGCGGCGCCGGAACTCTACCGCCAAGGCGCAGCCTCGCGTCATCTTAAGTCCGCCGGCGTCAGCGTTCATATCGGCTCGCAAATCATCGATGTCGATCCGTTCCGTGAGGCCATGGAGCGCGTAGCTGCATTAGTTCGAGCCTTGCGCCACGACGGACACGACATCCACTACGTCGATGCCGGTGGAGGCTTGGGGATCTCGTACGCCAAAACTCCCAAAGGGAATTTTCCCGCGCGGGTGAAGTCATACGCGTCTGCAATTGTTCGCCCGCTAAAGCGTTTAGGGGTTCATGTGTTACTTGAACCTGGGCGTTCTATCATTGGCCCTGCTGGATCCTTACTTACTCGCGTTGTATATCTCAAACGCAACGACGGGAAGCGATTCGTGATTGTCGATGCGGCCATGAACGACCTGATGCGGCCTTCGCTATACGGGGCGCATCACGAGATCGTGCCCGTATCGCTCGCTGCGAACAATACGCTCGCCGTAGTCGATATCGTTGGACCGGTCTGCGAGAGCGGCGACTTCTTCGCCCGCAATCGTGAACTGCCGGAGGCCCAGGAAGGAGACCTCCTCGCCATCCTCGATGCCGGAGCCTACGGCATGTCGCTGGCATCCAACTACAACACCCGTCCGCGCGCCGCCGAGGTCTTAGTGGATGGTAAAACGTCGCGCCTGGTTCGAAAGCGCGAGTCCATTGCCGATCTCATGGCACCTGAGCGCACCTGACGCCCCCACTTCGGCTCCAGTGTGTTTAGGTTTTGGATAACCACGATTTTCCCGATTGCCTTTGCTCGCCAGTTGGCCTATCCTCGCTTTCCATTGGAGAGCCCATGCAACCCAATCAATATGATTCCGCCACCTCAACCGCAGTGTGTGTCTGGTGCTATTCCCAATATTTGAAGAGTACGAGCCGGGCCCGGGAAGGACAGACATTCTGTTCCAAGAAGTGCGAAATCGAAGCAGGATTCTGGCTGCACGATAAATTGAAACCGGCAAATGAATAGTTAACCAGGCGCGGCTTGCGAGTCGCGCCTTTCCCAGCATGGCTTTTTCTACGAGATCGGACGGCCCTCGTCCTGGTTAGCAGCGAACCGAACTTCTTTCACTGACAACTGGCCACTGACAACTGTTCTACCGCTGGCCCCATTTCAACTTATTGCGCAGCACGTCGAAGAAGGTGCGCCGGATGCGCATGAGTTTCACCTTGTGACCGGCGCGCTGGCACACTACGCGGTCTCCCTGCTGCACGGGTACTCCAATCTGCCCGTCAATGCTGAGGAACGCCTGCTCTTCGCCGGTCTCGACTCGCAGTTCGATCTGCGACGTCTCCATCACCACCAGGGGACGATGAGTCAACGAGTGCGGGCACACCGGCGTTACCACGAAGGCGTCCACGGATGGCATCAGCACCGGCCCACCCGCCGCCAGTGAATACGCGGTCGATCCGGTGGGCGTGGCGATGATCACGCCATCCGCCTTGTACTGGAATACGAAGTTACCGTCGATGTAGAGGTCGAACTCCACCAAACGTGAGATCGCGCTCTTGTTCACGACTACATCGTTCAGCGCGAAGTTTTGCGCGATGCATTCCTCGTTGCGGACCAGGCGACAATCCAGCACCGAACGCTCTTCCACGGGACACTGTCCCTGATCGACCGCCTCCAGGGCCACGTAGAGTTCGTTGAGCGGAACTTCTGTCAGGAATCCCAGCGAACCCAGGTTCACCGCCAGGATGGGCACACCTTCGTGCGCCACCGAGCGGGCTGCGGAAAGCAGTGTACCGTCGCCACCCAGCACCAGCGCGAAGTCAGGGTGCTTCTTGCCGATCTCTTCACGCGAGATCACTTGCTCGCCGTTGGTATAGCGCGCGGTTTCCTCGTCCATGTAGAGCTGATAGCCGCGATGCCGAAACCAGCGCAATAGCTCAGGCAAAATGGCGCCCAGCTCCGTCTTCCCCGGCTTGGAGATAATCGCGGCTGACTTCATGTCTGTGAAAAAGTTCCCTGCCAGTGTAGCGCAAGCGGCAGTCACTCAGCCGCGGGGAGGGACGACATAATCTAGCCTAGCAGGAGCCGAAGGCGTAGTGCTGGGTACAGTCAAGACTCGAATCGAGTCCCAGAGGTGTCTGTGTCATAGCTCGAATCGCAAAATGGCCGTGGGATATGACAGCGAATCTGCCTCGGTACAGCCGCTCTGTGGCGACATTTGTGTTAGCCGCGGGTGTAAAGCCCGCGGTCAAAGTGGGAGGATGTTCGAGCCGCGGAGCGGCGGCACTAGCTATCACACAGACACCGGAGGGACGGCAGATGTTCTTACCCACGCGTTTAAACTTCCAATTCGCACCGCCAATACATCTTCTGGATCTTCCCCTCTAATACCTCGCGTGCAACAAGAACTCCCGGTTCCCCTCCGCGCCCAGAATTGGAGAATCGATGACCTCAATCCCCTCCCCGCCCAATTCCGCCACCTTGGCGCTGACTCTTTGCACCGCCATCTCATGCGCCTCGGCATCGCGCACGATCCCCCCCTTGCCGATGCGCTCGCGCCCCACTTCGAACTGCGGCTTAACCAGCACAACCAGTTCGAATCCTCCCGTAGCGCTTGCCACCACCGCCGGAAGTACCAGTGTCGCCGAGATAAACGACACGTCCATCGCGATAAGGCCGATCGGACATCGCTGCTTGGCGTCTGACCAGATCTGTTCGGCCGTAAGATATCGCGCATTGGTTTTCTCCAGCAGCTGAACCCGAGGATCGCCCCGCAGCTTCATGTCAATCTGGCCGTAGCCGGTATCGACGGCGATCACCCGCGCCGCGCCATGCTGCAGCAGGCAGTCGGTGAATCCGCCGGTAGACGTCCCTATGTCGATGCAAACCTTGTCGTGCACATCAATCTGCCAGTGTTCAATGGCGCGCGCCAGCTTCAGCCCACCGCGGCTGACGAATGGCATCTCGTCACCCAGAATTCGGATTGCCGCCTTCCGGTCAACACTTGCGCCAGATTTCTCGATTTTCTGTTCATTGACCAGCACGCGGCCCGCCAGCACCAAAGCCTGAGCGCGCTCGCGCGAGGGCGCCAGGCCGCGCTGCAGAATCAGTTTGTCGAGCCGGACTTTCATCGCGTCAGACTAGCACGCCGGATTCGCTCGTCGCCGATTCGTCTTCTCTTGCGGACGCATCGCGTCCAGGCCATCGCCGCACGCTCCGCTCATTCGCACTTGAATCAGTGCAGAATGCTGAACGCTCACTGTTGCGAGCAACTTAGCTTTCGCGAGTGAGGTGATTTCCACAACCTTATTCACATTCGTGTTGAAAACTGTGACGAAATATTGATCTCGCATTCTCAGCCGCACACCGTCCCTGTTCCTCGCCACCATCGCGGCATCGCTTCTCCACTTCCGCGCCGCATTGTCTCGCAGTGTCCTGCCAAACGCGTGCTATACAATGATCGTTCTCGGAGACCCCCCTGCATGGCCGCCACAAAAAACAATCGCCCAAAATCAGAAGGGCGAGCCCTCGATCCTGTGATCGCTCAAGTTTCCGCAAAATCTTCACTCGCGAGTGACGCCTCGCCCTCCAACCCTGACGTGCTGCGCTCGCTGTACTCGGTGATGCTGAAAACCCGCTTGCTGGAGGAACAAGTTCTCACGCTACTGCGGGCGGGCAGGATTCCCGGCGTGCCAGTGCCCATCCTCGGAGGCGAGGCCACCGAAGTCGGCGCCTGCATTGGGCTGCAACCGGATGACAGTTTCGCCACCACACAACCCAAGCTGGCCACCCACGTGGTCAGTGACACTCCACTCAAGCGCGTGTTCGCCCAGTTGTTCAATTTCGAGAAGGAATATCTCGCCGCGCATCCTTCCACTGAAACACCAGCACTGCGCGTCGTCCCCCAGACCGCGACCATCGCGGGGCAGTTCAATATTGCCGCTGGAGTAGCTCTCGCCGCTCGTCATCTCGAGAAATCCAACGTGGTCCTGGCCCTCGCCGACGACGGGCTCGCTGCCCTCGGGTTCTGGCACGAAGCTGCCAGCGTGGCCGCCCAACAGCGGCTGCCCATCGTCTTCATAGTGGAGAATTGCGACCAGTCGAACCGGAACGGAACGAACACAGTGCAGTCCAACGATGACCTGCGCGATCGCGCCGAGGCCTACGGCATCCCGGGCATCACCGTTGACGGAAACGATATCGTTGCCGTGTGGCGCGTCACTCAGGAATCGATTCATCGCGCCCGCAGCGGCGCGGGGCCAACGCTGATCGAATGCCGCACCTGGCGCTGGCACGCCGAGGCCGATGAGGACTCCACTGCCCGCGGCTCCAAGCCTAAGGTCCTGAAGGCGCGCAAGGAGCACGACCCGCTCCAACACATGGAGCACTACATGAGGAAGCGCAGCCTCTGGAAGCAGGCGTGGAAAGACGATCTCGTCACGGAATACCGGGCTGCGCTCGCCGAAGCGGTTGCGTTTGCAGAAGAGTCGTCCCACTCGCGCTAGACCGAGCACAAAACCCGCGCATGCTGAGGGAGACCTACCCCTTCGGCAATAGCACCAGAATCAGCGTCGCCAGCGGTCCCAGAAACAGCGATAGCAGGAACCACAGCAGCCCGCTCTTGTGCTTTCCTTGCGCCAGTCCGGCGTTGATCAACGCCAACGTGCCCCATCCCACAAAGTACGGTGGTGCAAAGTACCCGTAATACGAACTCGCGAATACGGCCAACAATCCAGTCATAGACAGTCCCTCAAACAGCACGAGCGCGGAACCCTCCGCGCTCTGCCCAAATGGGTTATAACAAACGTTATAACTTCTCGTAAAATTCGCACGCCGAGCACGAAATGTACATTCCGCCCGGAATGTCGCGCTCGCGATCTTTGACCCGCTTCACGATGCGGGTCGGCTTGCCGCACTTGGGGCAATCCGTGCTCTTGGTGGTGTCCATGATCTTCTTGCGGTCTGCAGTTTTTGCGATTTTCGCCATTACTTTCTCCTCAATTAATTCGTCCGGACAGATATCTCCCGCGGTCTGGCAACCATTGGCTTGATGCGGAGGGCAACACGTGAAGGCCGAAGCGGGAGGCGCGGCCAGCGCGAGATGCACATGTCTCAAGCTCACGCTCCAACTTCGGAGCGGCTTCGACTGCAGGCGGGCGCTAAATTCCGGGGTCCCCAACGAACGCAGCTCTTGCGTTCGGTGGGGTGGCGGGGCGCCACTCTCTATTCGCCGGTTACGAATTGATTTTACACGAGTCTTGCGGTGCTGGGTGCCCCGTCCTTCTCGCCGTCTTCGGCGAGAGGGCGGGAAACATATCCTCACACCCGCTTGAGCACTTTCTCGCGCCCCCGGAATGCCGGCAGGCGCTGGTTCTCGCTTCAGAAATTGTTGTAGAATCGCCGCCATGCCCAAATACGTCATCGAGCGCAATATCCCAGGCGCCGGCAGTTTGAAGCCGGAAGAACTACATGCCATCTCGCAAAAGTCATGCGGAGTCCTGCGAAACATGGGCCCGCAGATCCAGTGGGTTCACAGCTACGTCACTGCCGACAAGATCTACTGCGTCTACATCGCTCCCGATGAACAGTCGGTTCGCGAACACGCCCAGCAGGGCGGCTTCCCTGCCAACAGCATCAGCGAAGTCAAAGCCATCATCGACCCCACCACCGCGGAATAGCGTGCGCGTCGAATCTGCTGGTGCCCCATCCTATCGCCGCTTGTTGCGATAGAGTGGACCAACTAATCCTCGTCATCCCGACCGGAGTCGCCGCTTCGGCGGCGGAGTGGAGAGCCTGCCCTGAGCGACGCCGAAGGGGACCTGCTTTTCGTGGCCCCTCGACGACTCGCTGGTTTGACCCTCTTCTCCCTCCCCTGCTACGTTCATTAGTTCGCTTAATCATGGGTGCCCCAGGTTCGCGCCCTTCTTTTGGGCGCTAACCTGGGAAACAATTACGAGGACCCACATTCATGGCCATCAAATTCAAAGGCGTAGATTTCATCGAACTCGACACGCTTCTCTCCGACGACGAGCGCCTCGTCCGCGATAACACCCGCCTGTTCATCGAAGAAAACATCATCCCCATCATCGAGCAGTGCAACCGGGACGGACGCTTCCCCAAAGAGCTGATCAAGCCCATGGGCGAGCTCGGCTTCTACGGAGCCTCCCTCACCGGCTACGGTTGCGCCGGAATGTCCGCCGTCGAATACGGACTCATGACCCAGGAACTCGAGCGCGGCGACAGCGGCGTGCGCTCCTTCGTCAGCGTGCAGTCCGCACTGTGCATGTATCCCATCTACGCCTTCGGCAGCGAAGAGCAGAAACAGAAATACCTGCCCAAGATGGCGCTCGGCGAAATCCTCGGCTGCTTCGGCCTCACCGAGCCCGACGCCGGCTCCAACCCCGGAGCCATGCGTACTCGCGCCCGCAAAGACGGCGACCACTACATCCTCAACGGCGAAAAAATGTGGATCACCTCCGGCTCCATCGCCGACATCGCCATCATCTGGGCCAAAGTCACCGACGAAGACGACCGCGTCCGCGGCTTCATCGTCCCCACCGGCACGCCCGGCTTCAAGACCGCCGACGTTCACGGCAAGTGGTCGCTGCGCGCCTCCGTCACTTCCAGCCTCTCGCTGCAAGACGTCCGCATTCCCGCCGACTGCCTGCTGCCCGGCTCCAAGGGACTCGGCTCGCCGCTCAGTTGCCTCAACCAGGCGCGCTACGGCATCGCCTGGGGAGCCATCGGCGCCGCCATGGCCTGCTACGACTGCGCCCTGCAATACGCGCAATTCCGCAAGCAGTTCCACGACATGCCCATCGCCGGGCACCAGCTCGTACAAGAGAAACTAGTCTGGATGATCAGTGAAATTACCAAGGCCCAACTACTCGCACTACAAGTAGGTAGGTTGAAGGATGCGGGCAAGGTAAAGCCCTACCATATCTCGATGGCGAAGCGTAACAACGTTTGGATGGCCCTGGAGTGCGCCCGCATGGGACGCGACATCCTCGGCGGCAACGGCATCGCCGACGAGTACCCCATCTTCCGCCACATGGCCAACCTGGAGTCGGTAAAAACCTACGAAGGCACCCACGACATCCATACGCTAATCATCGGCGAGCACATCACGGGGATTGCGGCGTTCTAGTTCGCAATAACATCCGGGTGCCCACCTTTGTCGTCCTTCTTTTGGACGACAGAGTAGGCACGCGGAATCGCGACTCTCGGTGGGTGCACCGGAGCCCGAAGGGCGAGATTTGTGTTAGCCGTGGGCGTCAGCCCGCGGAAGCCCACCAGAACCCCGAGCCCGCTACGAAGGGAAAAGACAAAAACCTTCGCCACTCTACGTGTCTCTTGACAACGCCGACACGGTTATAGAGGGTGGCCCAAGTGACCGACCCGTTGAACAACGAAACTAAGGGTCGGACCCCCATTCAAGCGAGCATTAGTGACCTTGAGTGGCCGCATTCGTCACCAAGCGAGTGTGACGTTGGCAACTTTCGAGCACAGTCGGCGCCCGAAGCTGCTAAGATGTGGCCTGGTTTTTGGGAGGCGCGATGCGCAAAAATTGGGAGTCCAAAGCCAAGGTTGTGGCGGAGCCGATGAAACCTCCATTGCCGCAGTTCAAGTCTGTCGAGTATCTTCCGCCAGAGCAAAGCGCAGAGACGCATGTCGGACCTGTGGTCTCAGAAGAAGTCTCAATCATTCGCAGCAAATACTGGAGACGAGTACACGCCAACCGGGTATCTTGCGGCGAGGTCTGCGGCCGAGAAACCATCGTCAAGGTGGGCCTCGCCTACAGCGAAGCGGCTGAACTCCAATCTAAGCTCGGAGTCAAGCTGGATGCCCTTGGTCTACCGGGGCTCGCAGCAGGAATCTCGGGAAAGAAAGGTGTTTCGAGGTCTAGCTCGGAAGAGAGATCCACAACGCACCGGTGCCCACAAACCGCACCGAAATGTGATTGCGTGTGGCATGCCGAGTACCAGTTGATTGACTGTTATACCTTCGAGTACCGTGGGGGGTTTTGGGGCACCACACCAAAAGAGCTGTATCTCGAAAAGGAGGAGGACATTTTTGACCGTTCCGAGCTACTTATCAAGCGGAATTGTCCAGATTGCGATCAGGAACTGGTCAGGCTAAGACGCGAAGGCTATGTTTGTTCAATTGTTGCGCGTGACGGCAGCCTCGCGGCGATCTTTCCAGCAAGACCCGATGGCGAAGGCACCTATCAGGTGAGCGGGTCAAACGACCGCATCCGGTTCGGAGAGGCAGTGTCTTCGGACTTAGTGATTCAATTTTTTCGCCTTACAGGGGAACTGCGCGACGCCTGGTCTAAAGCGTCTGCGCGTTGGGAACAGTACGAAGGATCTACCACTGCCTTGTATGCAGAGCGTCGAAAGAAATCTGGGCCTTCGGACCGCACCTCGACGCAACTGGCACGGGCAGTATTCTTCGCCGGGACTCTGGTAGCCTTAGGGTTGATACTTGAGCGCTTGCTATCAGCTTCGAGGACAAAGGGCAGTCCCTTAGAGGACATCACGTCAGCAGAGGGCAAGGGACAACGAAGATTTGCGAAAGATTTCAAGTTTTTTGCCCCTAAGGTAGACGCGGGTATCAAAGATCACGAGTTGCAGGAACCCCGTCCAGAACAAACTGGGGACAGGGTTTAAGTAGCTGGGGACGGGTGGCCCACCCCGCTAACTCATTGTTGCGAATAAACTTACACGAGGGTGCCCCATCCCGCCTTCTGTTGGCGGGGTGGGGATTTTCGTCCGTGGAACCAGAGGGCTTCGGTTCTCAAGGGAAAGGCTGGTGGCCCACATATCCCGTGGCCCATATTTGCCCGCCTTTGGCAAATGTGGGGCTTTTTTCCGTCATCGCAAATGAACTAATTGTGGCGCTTTTGTCCGGCCGATAGAATGCTTCTGTGCACTGGGGACTCTATCGTTTCCACCAATCCCACCGGCCGCACTTCATCACCTTCACCTGCTACCGAAGACAGTCTTACTTCAGCACTCCCACCCGTCGTGATGCATCTCTCAAAGTCCTGGAACGCACCCGTCTGCGCTATCAATTCTTCATTTACGGCTTTGTGGTCATGCCCAATCACATCCACCTGCTGATTTCAGAACCGCAGCAGGGCACCATTGCAACCGTGATTCAGTCGCTGAAGATCGCATCTGCGAAGCGCATAAAACCATCCGTGCGACAAGGGGATTCTTTGCAAAGGCCCTACAATTGCCAAAATCAGGCATTTGTAGGCCACGGACCGCAAGACACACCCTTCTGGCAAAGGCGTTATTACGACCGTAACGTCCGCGACAACGAAGAATTTATCCAGGAGCTTAAGTACATCCACCGCAATCCCGTAAAGGGCGGTCTGGTCGCCCAACCGGAAGATTCGCTGTGGAGCAGTTATCGTCACTACGCCCTCGACGAACCGGGGATCGTTGCTGTCGAATCACCGTGGGCGGCCTACAAACGCAAACACCCCTCAGCCGACCGGAATCATCTGTCCCGCATCCTTGCGAAGGATGAATGAACCAGTCCGGTGACTCGTCCAAGCAAAAACCCCACAATTGCCGAAATCAGGCAATTGTGGGCCACGGGATCGTGATTCACTGTGCGCAAATCGCGATCGCGGTGGTTTGCCGGCCTTGCGTGTCTATGTTGTGGACCATCACGTCCCAGCCATTATCAATGACATTGCCATGCCCGTCGGTTGGATCGGAGGAAAATACTTTGACTTCGTCTGGGGTTTCGATGTTGAATCCTCCCCCCAGCACCTTCTTGCCCGCGGGACAGCTCGCATGCACGCTTTGCGTTGCGCCACCCGGCACCACAACCCTGTTCACCACGGTTTGGTAGCCCTGAACGCCGCAGCCGGCGAGCATGCAGGCCATGCCAAGAACGCAAACAGCAACTACCAGACGGGTCCAATTGAGGGACTTCCAATTGATCGGTTCCATTTTCAGCCTCCATGAGTTAGTCAAGATTTTCGATATTGGCCTTGGAATGGCGAACAGTGTACACCCAAGCCGACAGCCCCAGAGCCTGCCCTGAGCTTGTCGAAGGGTTCGCGTCCTTCTCTTGGACGCTAACCTGGGTCCACCACCCAGCAGCCTTCCCAAATCGGAACGGATTGGTTACCTCCGTCACATTGACCTGCTGATTTTTCTTTTCGTCGCCCATTACCAACTGCGATCATCGGGTTGGCGTCCCAGCGACGTCGCTCGATCCGATCTCTGAAAATTCTCGATAACTCCAATGGGGTCAGGACTTTACTCATAAAATCGTCGCTAAGCTATTGATTTTAAAAGACGACTCGGACATTACCCAGCACTAACTCCTTTGTTTGTGCGACTTTACCTATAACTTATTTGTTTGTGAGACTTTGCACGGAATTTGTTCGCAACTCACTGATTCCGCATGACCGGGTAGGGGGTGGGGGTGGGCCGTCCGTTGGCCTAACGTGGGTGCCTCACCACCCCATCTGCTGCATCCGGTTCAGGATGATCGCGCTGTATCGGTTCATGCGCTCGGGCCGTCGTTTCAGCGGACCGGGTAGGACCGCCGCCAGTCGCGCTGCCTCTTGCCGCCCGATGTTCCGCGCCGGCGTTTTGTAGTAGACACGACTCGCCGACTCTGCGCCATAAATGCCAGGGCCCCATTCCACCAGGTTCAGGTAGAGCTCCAGAATGCGCTGCTTACCGAGCATCGCCTCAGCCACCGGCACCAGCGTGGCCTCTGCGCCCTTGCGCAGGATGGACCGGCTCGTTCCGAAGAACAGGTTCTTCACCAGTTGTTGTGTCAGCGTGGAGGCTCCACGGATTCGTTCGCCTTCCAGGTCTTCGTCGACAGCGATCTGCATCTCGTGCCAGTCGAACCCGTGGTGCTGGAAGAAGCGCGCATCCTCTGCCGCGATCACCGCGTGCTGCAGATTGAGCGAGATTTGCGTCAGCGAGACGAATTGATACCGTTTCTGATACGGCTTACCCTGAATCCATGCCTGTAACCGGCGCTCGATCTGTACCGCGGTTGTCGGAGGATCGATCCAGCGCGCCGCAACCAGCAGCAGGACGGCAGCCGACCAAAAAAGCAACGCACCCGCGACCAGCCATCGCGTAAACGACCACAGGTGCTTCTTCCAACTCTGGGTCTTGGCGGGGTTAGTTGGCCTGGAGATCACTTTCCAGAATACTAACGTGAGCGGGTGGTCCGACCAACGGACTAACCTGGGTGCTCTGTTCTAGAAGCGGTTTCATAAAAGGTGTCCCGGGAGAATTCGATTCCCCTCAGGGGCTAAAGCCCAGTGTTTAGGGTGCGGAGCGGCACGGCTAAAGGCGTGCCCTTTCAAATCCGGTTTATGAAACCAGTTCTAGCCCGGTCTCGGCTATGATCAAATCTCCTGATCCCGCTCTGTCTCTGCGTCTCTGCGGCGAGATCCCTCCCCATTGGCTGCCTCCTCGCGCTTCTGAGCGCCCCCAATGTTAGAGTGTGCTTGACCCTAACGCCGCAGTCGCGACATCCGGCTCAACCGCAATGACCATTTCCGCCAACATCCCCAATATGTCGGGTAACGCTTCCCTCGGGGATCGTACGGTTCGAAAGCTGAAGATTAGGCTTCTTCCCTGGCTCTTTCTTCTCTTCGTCATTGCCTACATTGACCGCATCAACATTGGATTCGCCGCGCTTACCATGAACCAGGAACTTGGGATTTCAAGCCGGCAGTTCGGCGCAGCTGCCGGTATCTTCTTTTTCGGGTACTTCATTTTCGAGGTCCCCAGCAACCTCCTACTGCACAAGATCGGCGCCCGCATCTGGATGGCGCGCATTCTGTTGTCTTGGGGAGCTTTGGCAATAGCGACCGGGTTTGTTCGCAACCTGCATCAGCTGTACGCAGTGCGTTTTCTGTTGGGAGCTGCAGAAGCTGGATATTTTCCCGGCATCGTCCTGTATCTCACCTACTGGTTCCGCCGCAGCGAACGGTCGCAGGCCATGGCGTTGTTTATTGCTGCCGTTCCAGTGGCCAGTCTTATCGGCGCTCCCATTTCCGGCGCGATATTGGACCACTCGCATTGGTTGGGTGTGAGCAGTTGGCGATGGCTCCTGATTCTGGAAGGCCTGCCGGCAATCGCCTGCGGCTTGCTGACATATTTCGTGTTGCCCAGTTGGCCCTCGGAAGCCAGGTTTCTAAATTCGGAGGAATAGAGATTGGTTGCTTGCCGAACTCGCGCGCGAAGAGCAGCAAAAGCTCGAGCGGCACAGCTATTCCGTCCTTCAGGCGATGGTCAACGGACGTGTCTGGTATCTCATCGTGATTTACTTCGGCATGATGATTGGCCTGTATACGCTTCTATTCTGGCCGCCCCAGTTGCTCAAGTCTCTTCCGGGCCTGCACTCGAACAGCACGGTGGGGCTCTTGGTAATGATCCCCCACTTGGTGGGACTGGCCGCAATGATTCTGGTGTCGCGTAGCTCCGACCGAAGGCTGGAGCGCCGCTATCACGCTGGCATTCCAGCGCTTCTCGCGGGAGTCGCCTTGTTGTTGCTGGGGAGGTTTCACTCTCCAGTCCTTGTGGTGGCGCTCTTGTCGCTGCTGGCTGCCGGGGTTTATAGCTTTCTGAGTCCTTTCTGGGTGTTGCCGAGCGAGTTTCTCGCGGGATTTGCGGCGGCTGCCGGGATCGGACTGGTGAACTCCGTCGCCAACCTCGGCGGCTTTGTTGGACCATATGTGGTTGGGGTCATGAGCAGCTGGACGGGGGGAATCTATCCAGGCCTTGCTCTTGCGGGAACGCCGTTGCTGCTGTCGGGCGCGCTCGTGCTGGTTCTTCCCCAGGAAGCCCGCTCCGACCGTGCTCGTGTTGCTAAAGCGAACTAGAAGGGACCTTGCGCCGGTTTTTTATCGCGTCTATCTCAATAGATCTTCACCAGGTCTGCGCGGCGGTTCTTCTGTCGGCCAGCTTCATCCTTATTGTCTGCGACTGGGGGGGTATCGCCAAAGCAAGCCGACCAACCCACGCGCTACCCTCCGGAGACATCGCGTTTACGTGGTCGGGTGATCGCTCTTGGGCGTCTTCGGCGTCAATTTACGAAACACAAATTCCTGCAGGATGTTCACGCCCGCCGACGTCCCAATCCCGATGAGCGTATTGTTCAGAGTCGTTTCAAAACCGTGGCGGCTGCCTTCGGGGTAATAAAGATTGGAGATGGCGCCGCCCGCCAGGCTGCCCAGGATCCCCGAGTAGTTCGGCTGCCAGTGGCCGTTATCGCCCTTCGTTATTACTGACATTGCCAAGGCATAACGAATGCGCGACTTGATCGTGCCCGTGCCTTTGTAAAAATAACGTGGGTCCTGTTTCAGGATCGATGGCAGGATGGCGTTGCTGATATACGTGCCGATAAAGAAGTCGCCGTAGGCTGCGCCGAAGCGGTTCGCAAAGCCCGCCGCGCCCTGTCCGTAGCCGGGCATTGAGTTTTTAGCCTGCTGCCCTCCCGCAATGATCCCGGCGATCACGAACGACGTCGGATCGATCGCCAGCTTCCACGCCAACTCGAACTTCTGCTTCGGATTCATGGGCGCGGCGTCAGCCACGTAGCTCGCGTAATAGTTGGGTATCACCGCCAGCAGGCGTTGCTGCTCCTGCACCTTGATCTGTTCTGTGGCAATCTCCTCAGTCGTCAGCCGGACGCTCACGTCGGTGACCACCGGAGCCACGTCAAGCGTGATCGCCGATGCCAGGTACCCCTCCTTGGCAGGCAGCTTCCCGGACACCGACTTGGTCTTGAAGCCCGCAAGCGCAATGCTCAGTTCGAAGGGTCCAGGCTCAACATTGGTAAAGGAAAAATGGCCGTCCTGTGCGGTAGGAGTCTCCAGTACTGGAGTAGTCGTCAAGCGAGTGAGCTTGACCCAGGCCCCGGAAACCGGTGCGCCCGTCGCATCCAGCACCGTTCCGCCGATACTTCCAATCGCCAGGGAATCCTGCGCCTGCCCGCTCGTAGGCGTAGCCGCATCGGTAGAGCGACCCTGCAGCTCACCGGCCGCCGCGGCAAAGGTTGCCGTATCGGCCTGCGCTGACAGGAGAGAGGAGCCCAAAAGGATGCAAACCATCCCGGCACCGAGCAAAGTGACTCGAAGAAAGGGATTGGGATTCTTGTGACACAAACTCGGGCCCATTTGTTCGTTTTTCTCCCCACGAAACCAACACCTGCAAAGAACCGGGGCGGTTCCGGAAGGTGTTGCGTTGTTCGAAAGACTAGCACAATGACGGCATGCACCGGTTGCGTAACCGTAAAAATACGCACAGAGCGACGGCGACCGCCCGGCGGTTTTCATGAGTGCCGCATGGGCTTGCGACCCACCATAGGCATGAAAAACTTACACATGTTTTTCTACGGAGTGCAAAGCGGGAATGCTAACCGGCATGGAGCATAGTTAGCGATACGGAATCTTGTTTTCTTCCAGCCAGTCTTTGGCGACCTGCTCGAAGGCGGCCTCGCGGTATCGGTACCACGAGTCCTCCAGACCCAGTCGTTGAATCGCATTCTTGAAATGTCGAAACGCACCCGCACCGCGGACCGCCGACAACAGCTCGGGACGACACCTGCACTGTTCTTGTTCCTCGGCAAAGTCCTGCATCATGCGCCATTCGTCGATATGAACGCGATCCGGCAGCTCCAGCATGCGATCGTATTCCAGCGCGCGCTTGACTTTGGGCAGGAACTCCTTCATCCACTCCGGGGCATCTTCCCAATCATCACTCTCGGCGAAACTCGCTTCCTCCTCGCTGAAAGTAACAATCTCGCCCGAATCCGGATCAAGGCACGACCGCAGCTCATCACTTTGCAAGTCGAGCGCTTCGACCACGTCGCGCAGTGAGACAACTTCCATTGGTCCCCCAAGTTCTGTGGAATTGTACGACCGATGTTACAGCCTGATCTGCCCCGTCGCCATAAGCAGTTGGTTCAGCTAAATTCGCTACTTCGAAACGACAACAGAGGACAATTCAATCCCAGCCGCCTGTGCTGAGGCGGAAGTTTCGCTCTTTTGTGCAGTCTTCAGGACTTGGGAACGCCAGTGCCTGCGGTTGCCTGACCACTTGAGCCCGGACTAGACGGGTTAGCACTGGAGGCGGCCGGAGCCGGTTTCTTGGACGCAGCCTTCTTCTTGGAGGGAGCCTTCTTCGGCGGCTCAGTCTGGGCCACGACGATTTGCTTCGGCGGTGCTGCCGCAGCTGCCAATTGCTCCTGCTGGGCCTTGATCTGGATTCGCATTTGGTTGAGTTGGTTTTGGGTTGCGGCCGTTAGCTGCTCCAGCGATTCTCCTAACTTGCGCCGGGTGGAACCGATGGCCTGCAATTGCTGCGAGAGCTTCGCATACTCGCTCTTCTGTCCAAAAACACGAGTCGCTTCCGTCAGCGTGTTGAAGACGTCGTAGAGAGCATTCAGGTTGCGATACAGCTTGAACTGGGCGTTCACGTCGTCGGGCGAAGAGCGAACTGCATCAATCAACCCAGGCAGAGCCGAGGTGAGGTTCCGCTGCACCGAATCGGCATCTGATTGAGCTGCACTCTTCGCCGCACTGCCAGCTTTCCACTTTTCAATGTGCAACTCCCCGATCCCAATCGCGGCCTGCGAAGCAACGGCCTGCAGCCTGTCCAAATCTGGGGTGATTGTGCTCGCTGGTGTACTGACCACCCGTGGAGGGCTCGCGCTACTGTTTTCAGAACTTGCCTCCGGCGCTTGCGACATCATCGATGCAGAGGCAACGAACAGCAGCGTGAATAACCAACTGATCTTCATGTTCCATTCCGCGCAGAAGATACGACAAGAGTCGCGGACGAGGTGGGCTGATTCTTACCAACACTTATAGCGACTTCGATGACGTTCGACAAGACAAAGTTCCAAGGCGAATTATCACCGGCACTTCATCACCCGCCTCCGCTTGCCTGGCAGCAGAACGTAAGCACCCATGCTTTGTTTGTCTGGTCCCGCGACGATGGTGAGGTGCATGGTGTCGCCGATAATCGAGCCGGAATAGGTCGCGCTCACTGCCGGATTGCCATCACGCATCGTGGGCCCCGGCCTCTCCCCCGTGAAAGTACCGCTGACGCGGAACTTCCCCTGCGCATCGACTGCCAGAGGGACAGTAATCGTGCCGGCAGCGCAGTCGAATTCCAGAGTAGCGCCCTCCTTGGTCACTTCCATCTCAATATGTTCGCCACCCCACACAGTGGCGCTCTCACCTGCGGACTGAACCAACAGCGGTGAATACGGATTAGTAGCCATGACAACTAGCGCACACAACAGTAGCAGCGGCAAAACAGCTGCGAACAGGCACGTCAAGTAAGAACGCATGGCGTATTACCTCACGGGAGTTCAATTTCCGTCACCAATATCTAAAGACTATTCCTTCGCGCTTCCAGTAACCTGCCTCCTCCGGGGAGTTTCTTTGTTGCCTCAAATGTAGCTCTGCCCCCGGCACTCGCTGCGTCCGGTTATTTGTGTTTGCGCTTCGAACGACCTGCGGCTTTCTTCTTCAGTCCAACGGCTTCGAGGTACAACCTCCACGGCTCCCAATAGTAATGATGCCATCCGTCTGTCACGCCCTGGTGGTCGTACTCCGGAACGTTCACGTGCACCAGGTCGACGCGGCCGCCGGTCTTCGTCTTGCTGAAACGAATCACCAGGATTGAATCTGGGTCGGCTTTCTTCCATCCCTCCGCCCGCCACGTCTGCACGATCATCTGCTGGGGAACGACCAGCAAGTTCCTGCCCCTGAGCTGCCCGTCAAAGGCGGTGAACGCGCCACCCGCCTGGCGGCTAAGTTTGGCCGGAGCGCCTGTCGCCAGCGAGTGCTGCTTCGAATCCATGTACAGCTCATAAAGCGTCTCCGGCGAGACGTCGAACTCCACCGATTGTTGAATGGCTGGGGTCATGGGTACCTCCATTTGCCGCTCGCAAACTTGCCGCCTCCAGGCACGGGAGATTGCGATGAGCACTATACCTCAAGAGACGGCGGATGCGCCCGCTCATCTAGAATGTCTGCGTGGATCCATCCTGACGAGGTTGAACTTGAAAGCTATCCGATTCGCCACCGCGATGTGTTCTTTGTTCTTCGCGCTCACTGCCGTTTTCGCTCAAACGCCGCCGTCTGATTCCGGGCTGACCGCGAATCCCATCTTCCAATCAAACTGCGCGAAGTGCCACGGCAAAACCGCCGAGGGCCACCACTTCGGCGGACCGGCGCTCGCCTCCGAAAAGGTCGCCTCCTCCTCCACCGACAACCTGCGCGCCATCATCTCCGACGGCAAAGGCCATATGCCCAAGTACGCCGGCAAACTAACGCCGGCAGAAATCGACACGCTGGTCCAACAAATCGAAGCCTTGAACAAGAAATGAATTGACTGACAAAAATTCTCTCGCGTTCTCCCTGGGATAGTTGTGTATCCTTAACGTTTGGGCTGGATCGAGGAGCGCACCCGCCGCTCTGGCCGTCTCACTAAAATACGCAGCGCGACCGCTGCCCTGCCCCAGCGAGCCGCGACCTCCACGGAGACCACATGGCTGCCAAGGTCCACGCTGAACCAAAACCGCAATCTGACACCGAACAATACTCCCCGAGAACCAATTTCGAAGCTGACTTGGCTCTGGAATTTCTGCGCGTGGTCGAGGAAGCCGCCATCGCCTCCGCCAAGACGATGGGCCAGGGCGAACGCCAACTTGCCGACCAGGTGGCAACCGAGGCCATGCGCTCCGTAATGGACTCGGTTCCCATGGACGGCACCATCGTCATCGGCGAGGGTGAACGAGACGAAGCTCCCATGTTGTACATCGGGGAGAAGGTCGGTAAGCAAGACGGTGGCCACTATCCCGTAGTGGAAATCGCCGTTGATCCGCTCGAAGGCACCAATTTGTGCGCCACCGGATCTCCCGGCGCCATCACTGTTCTGGCCGCCTCGGAGAAGAACGGCCTGCTTCATGCCCCCGACTGTTACATGGAGAAGATTGTCGTCGGTCCATCGTGTAAGGGCGTGGTCGATCTCGAGGCGCCGGTCGGTCATAACCTCAAGGTGATCGCGAAAGTTCTAGGCCGCAAAGTCGAAGACCTGGTCATCATCATCCTGGAACGGCCACGTCACGAGAAATTGATCGCAGACATCCGCCGCGCAGGCGCCCGCATTCGATTGATCTCCGATGGCGACTTGTCGCCCGGAATCGCCGCCGGCATGCTCGGCTCGGGCGTTCATGCCGTGATGGGCATCGGTGGCGCTCCTGAAGGAGTGATCACCGCGGCCGCCATCCGGTGTCTCAACGGCTATATGGTCGGACGTCTAACGGGCTACACACCGGAGCAGGCCGAGCGTATGCCCGACATGGGCATAAAGGACCCCAAGCGTTTCTACACCGCCGACGAACTGGCTCCAGGCAAGAACATCGTGTTCGCCGCCACCGGTGTCACCGATGGTCCGCTGCTGAAGGGTGTGCGCTTTTTCGGCGACGGCGTGCGCACGTCCTCGCTGGTGATGAAACTTCAGAACCGTAAAGTGCGATTCATCGAGAGCATTCACGTTAGCAGCAGTCCGGACGCGAAGGTTCGCATCCCGTAGCCGCGCTATAAATCGTGCTCAAAAGCAGGCTTTCCCGTTGGAGGACCTGTTTCTTGCGTGGGCACTTAAACCGTTTGTTGCTCCATTCCTGGATGTCCCGCCGAGGGCGTCCGCTGATCCCGAGTCAGATTGGGCCGGCCATTTTCTCCATTCCACTCTAAGCTTTCAGCGCATGCCGTCATGCATTTCTTACTTGACGGCTCCCAACAGGAGTAAACTGTGCGCAGAGCAAGGTAACTACGGTTGGAGCTTTTCCTCCGGAGAACCTTTCATGAACGTTCATTTTAGTTACAAGATTTCCAAAACCGCCGACCTCGAAAAGCAAACCCAACATCAACTGGAAAAACTGAGCAAGCATCTGCAGGTGTTTCGTCCCGAACTGGTGCATGTCAAAGGCATCGTCGAAGAAAACTCGGCGCGGGAGGGCTTCGTCGTATCGCTCAACCTGCGCTTGCCTTCCGGACAGATGGCCACACAGGAGAAGAGCGCCACTGCGGCGGCGGCGATCCGCGCGGCATTCGATGCGCTGATCGAGCAGCTCAAGCGGCACAAGCAGGTGCTGCGCAGCAAACACAAATGGGTCCGCCGTCGAGGCGCTAATGACCCGGGCGCCGGCACCGTGCCCTTCGAGGACACGGTTGCGGTCATTCGGCCGGAGACGGTTTCGTCGCTCGACATCGCCAGCTACATCGACGTGAACTTGCCGCGGCTGCAACGCTTTGTCGAGCGCCAGATCACCTATCGCGAGAGCTTGGGCGATCTTCTACCCGACCAGGTCGCGCCCGAAGATGTAGTGGCCGAGGCCATCGCTACTGCGCTAGGCGATGAACTGGAAAAGCCTGAGCGCATCAAGATAGAACCCTGGTTGTACCGCTTGGCCACTGAGGCCATCGACCGCATGTCGGCCAGCGATGGCGACGGCATCGACGTCCCGCTGGACCGCGGCCACGGCACGCAGAATGTCCTGGCCAGTGACGAAGCCCGGTTGCAGTTTCATCAGCCTGACGAGAGGCTCCTGGAAGAGGACTTCATCGCCGACGGCCACGCCGGCAATCCCGAGCAGATGGCGTCCCGCCGGGAACTGATCACGCTGGTGCAGCTAGCACTGCGCGACGCCGGGCGTCCCGACCGCGAGATCTTCATCCTTTATGCAGTCGAGGGCTTTATTCCAGAGGAGATTGCTACGATTACCAACCACACGCTGGAGGAGGTGCACGCGTCCATCCGCAAGGCCCGCCAGCACCTGCAACGCGCCTTGCCCATCAAGGACCTTTTCAAGACCAAGCACGTGGAGTATGCCCGAAGCACCTGAGGGGGCCGCTTTCCGGCGGTCCCTCCGAACCATGAAACAAAAACTCACCCAGGAGAACCGGAATGATCACGAAAGATGACATCCGTGAACTCGCTAATTTCCATTCGCCGGAGGGCTGCGCGGTTACGTTTTACTATCAGCCCACGACGCCCACCAACCGTTCGCACCGTGACGAAACCATCCTCGTAAAGGACCTGGTCAACAACGCGCTCCGCGAGGCCGAGAAGAAAGGAAGCAAACAGAAGGCTGCTGTTCCTGACCTGCAGCGTATCCTCGATATGACCGAAGCCCTGCGCAACAATGGCCAGCACGGCAAGGCCGTCTTTGCCTGTGCTGCCCAGGGCACCTGGAACGAGTTCGATCTGCCCGCCAAGCTGCCCAAAACGAACTTGATTCTCAACCAGCGCTTCCACCTTAAGCCGCTGGCCGCGATCTTCGATGGCATGCAGCGCGCCTGCGTGGTGCTGGTCGATCGCACCAAGGCGCGCGTCTTCGAGATCGCCGACGGCGCCATTCTCGAGAAGCTCGACTTCATTAACGAGCTAACTCGTCGCGGCCGCAGCGACGGATGGGGCGGCTATGATGCCGGCCACGCCGAGCGCCGCGTGATGAACGAGGCCATGCAGCATTTCAAAGTTGTCTCTGACGCCATCTCCGGGCACGTTGAGCACGGCGGATGCGACAAGCTGCTGATCGGCTGTCATGACGATGTGTGGTCTGAATTCCTCCCACATCTCCACAGCTATTCCCGGCAGCGGCTGGTGGGACATTTCCGCATCGACCCCAGGCTGGCCACGCCCGAACAGGTGCGTCAGGCGGCTATCGAACTCCTGCAGCAGCATGACGAAGAGCGTAAGCAGTCGCTGATCACCGAAGTAGTCGGCGAGGCCCATCGCAACGGGCGCGGCGCTATCGGATTGCGCCGGGTATTGCGTTCTCTCGAGGCCGGAGAGGTACAGACCCTGATGCTGGCATCGAGTTTCAGCGCGCCGGGTGTGAAGTGCTATCACTGTGGCCATATGGATTACCACATGGCTCCAGATTGCCTTATGTGCGGCAAGCCCAACACCGAACTCGCCGATCTGGGCGACGCCATTGTCGGACACGCTATCCGCAATGGACTGGAGATCGTGTACATAGGCGACGACGAGCAGTTCGACAAGATCGGACGGATAGCGGCCCAGCTCCGCTTCCGCGCTGACCAGAACACACCGGCAAAGATCGCGGTGTGAGAGCCGTTATCGTGGGACCCACACAATCCCGGTTTTGGATTGTGTGGGTCCTTTCCGTCACACCAACCAAACATCGTGGGTGCCCCATCCTTTCCCTTCTTTTGGGAAAGGGTGGGATACTAACCACCTCGGGCTTCTCCCGTCTTTGTCTACGATGCGATCCCTACTCACCGCGCTTTTACTCTCGGCCACCGTCTTCGCGCAGGCCCTCAAGCCTCTCCCCGCCTACGACGCCGTCCGCATCAGCGAGTTCTATCGCCTGGCTGCGCAAATTCAAGACCAGATTTGGCCCGGCTGGAGCAAGACGCCCGCGCCGCTACTGCTGGTCACAAGTGATTCGGAATACCTGACGCACTCCGCCGATCCTCCCAAGGATTTCCAAAGAGTCAGCGACGATGTGTACGCCCGGCCGCGCCAGTTCCCCCCAAACATGCAGGCGACGTTCCCTGCGTTCGGCTTTCCTCCGGTCATTGTGATCGGCGAACCGAAGGCCACGCAAAGCCAGACCAGTACGCCCTGGCTGATCGTCGTTATGCACGAGCACTTCCATCAGTTACAGTGGGCGCAACCGGGTTACATCAAAGCCATTGCCGATCTCGGCCTGAGCAAGGGCGACACCACCGGCATGTGGATGCTCAACTACCCCTTCCCTTATGACAATCCAGACTTCGCACGCTCATTCGAGGATCTCCGTGACTCCCTGCTGGAGGCATTGAATGAGGTGGACAAACAGAAGTTTGAGCAACTCAGCAAGAAGTACCTAAAGGACCGCCAACGGTTCTTCGCGCAACTGTTGCCGGACGATCACAAGTACTTCAGCTTCCAGCTTTGGCAGGAAGGTGTCGCCCGCTACACCCAGGTGAAGACAGCGGAAGCGGCGGCAGATTATCAGCCTTCCGCCAGTTATGCTGCGCTGCCCGACTATACGCCGTTCAGTACCTATGCCCTGACCGCTCGGGCGCGCACCCTCGATGAACTCAAGCACATCGATATCACCCAATCAAAACGCGAGGTGTTTTACTCTTTCGGAGCGGCGGAGGCCTTGCTGCTCGACCGCATCAACCTCACGTGGAAAGAGCAGTATTTCGATCACCTGCTCTCAACAGATCCGCTGTTTCCGAAGTGACGAGGAAATGATGATCTGGGTGCCCCATCCTTTCCCATCTTTTGGGAAAGGGTGGGAGACAGCCGCACCCGTGCACAAGTATCATTCCGAGACATGAGCAGGAACGAAACCGAAAGCGCTGATACGCAACTCGTGGAACTAGCCGGAAGGAATTGGCTGGCCAGCCAACTCCAACATGCCAAGATAGAAGTTGCAAGACCCGAGCGCGATCGGGAAATTGATCTGATTGGGTACCTCGACCGGCACGCAGATGCGGGACAGTTTGTTGGGATACACAAAAACGCCTTCTTGGATAGACGGGGCAAGGTCTGGAAAGCGCGGATACTATACGAGCAAGCCGTCCAAGCGTCTGCGATCACTTCTAGAACGACATAAGATGACAACGCCTCAGCACTGGTTGGACAAGATTAGGCGATCGGTGCCGTTATAACCGTCCGTTCGGCGATCTGCAGTCTCCGCCGTGCTATCCTGCCTTGCGTTTCATTTACGGAGCATCCATGAAGGTTACGCGTCGCGGATTCATCGCTACCACCGCCCTTGGTTCGGCATCCCTTGCTCTCGATTTGGAGGCGACGCAACAGGCGCCGGGATACAAGCCTCCTGCTCCGGGACCCAAGCCTAAGTCGCCAGTCCTCATTTGTGCCGCTAACGGATATAACTATCTCGATCGCGGCTACGCCGTGCTGACCAGCGGAGGCGACACACTGGACGCCGTCATGCAGGTCATCACCGGTCCCGAAGATGATCCCAATGACGATAGCGTCGGACTCGGCGGCCTCCCAAACGAAGATTGCGTGGTCGAGCTCGATGCCTGCTGCATGCATGGCCCCACTCGCATGGCGGGATCGGTCGCCGGGGTGCGCGACATCAAGAACGTGTCGCTGCTGGCAAAGACCGTGATGGAGCACACGGGGCACGTCATGTTGGTGGGCGAGGGCGCATCGAAATTTGGCTTGCTGATGGGCTTCCCCAAGGAAAACCTGTTGACGGAGCCCTCGCGCAAGACGTGGCAACTATGGCGCGAGACCATGTCCAACGACGACTGGTGGGGCCCCGGACTGGCCAGCCCGAACTTCAAGTTCCCCGACACCGGTGGCGACATCACGGAACTTGAGCAGCAGCGCATCGACAAGATGGCAAAGCTGGCGGCCAAGATCGGCATCGCGCCCGAGTTTCGCATGGCCGCCATCGAGCGCGTTCTCAAGCCTCCCACTGGAACCATCAATTGTTCATCGATCAACGATAAGGGTGAAATGTCGAGTGCGACCACAACCAGCGGACTGGCCTGGAAAATCGCCGGACGCGCGGGCGACTCGCCCATCATTGGCGCTGGCTGTTATTGCGATCAGGACGTAGGTGCGGCGGGCGCGACGGGCAACGGCGAGGAGAACATCAAGATCTGCGGCGGGCACACCATTGTCGAGAACATGCGCAAGGGTATGTCACCAGAAGAATCGGGCCTCGACGCGCTGCGCCGGATCGTACGAAACTACAACGGCGACATGCACAAGTTGGCGTACATGGACATGACCTATTACATCCTGCGTAATGACGGCGCCTATGCGGGAGTATCGCTGTGGGCCGGACCAGCCGATCATCCCCGATGCTTCGCGGTGCATGACGACAAGGGCAAGCGCTACGAGAAGGCGACACCGCTCTTTCAGGGAGCGTCGCTGGGATGGCCTCCCATGCCGGGTGGAAGAAAGCTGAAGCCGGAGGCGAAGTAGAAGGAGATCGCGGGTGTGAACGTCAAACCCCACCTCACGATGGTGAGTGAGGTGGGTCACGGTTTGACTGAACCAAAACAGCTGTAATGATTGCGACAGAGTTCGCAGGGCGAAATATGAACTGCGGAGCAGCGACTGCGAAGTTAGCCCCGGGCGCAAGCCCGGGGCGAGGTCATCAGGATAAGAAGTCCAAGCCGCGTAGCGGCCAACACCCATGGCACACACCTATAACCTCAACTTCGTTCATTGCGTCTTCAGCACCAAACATCGAATGCCTCTGATGCCCGAACCTGAGAAAGCATGGACAACAATCCGAGAAACTGCGCGCATGTCCAGGATCAATCTGCTCGCCGTGGGCGGCACCGTGAATCATGTCCACCTTCTCATTTCCATTCCGTCGACCCGCACGGTCTCGGAGGTCGTTCGCGACGTGAAGGCGAACTCCTCGCTACGCATCCGTAGGTGGAATCGCGTGTTTTCCTGGCAGGATGGCTACGGCTCGATGAGTGTCAGCCCAACCGCGATTCCCTCGGTCATCCGTTACATCGAGCACCAGCAGGAGCACCATCGTGCGCGATCTTTTGAGGACGAGTACGTTTCAATTCTGGATAAGGCGGGCGTGAAATACGATCCGGAGTTCGTGTTTGACTAGGCCGCTACGCGGTCCGGGTATTCGATCTCGATGCGTACCCCGGGCTTGCGCCCGGGGCTAAAACCGCAGCCGCCGCTAGCGCGGCTCGTACGAGTAGGAAAACCTACGCATGTTCAACGGCAACTTCGGAGTTCCAGAGGCTCTGGTCATAGCGATAATATTGTCCCTGGTCGGCGTTGTCGTCGCAGGCTTCTGGCTGACCAAGAAGTCCAAACAGGCAGGCACAACTGTTATCTCACGACCTTCAGGCATTCTCATTGGTCTGGGGTTTATTTGGGCTTGGTTTAGTGCTGGCGGCATGCGGTACCCATTACTGAACAGCTACATCTTTGGAGAGCTACTCGTCGTTGTCCTATTCGCGTTGTTATCGGCCTTCTGTATATACCGATTTGGCAAAAGGAAGAAAGATTGGAATGCATTTGCGCGCTGGTTCTTCTGGACGATTTTCGCCCTGAGTATCGTGCTACTTGCGCCCAATAAATAAGCCCGAACGTATCGAATACAGCTACACCGCCACGGTCACCGTGGTTTCGGTCCGCGTGACCGGACGGTAGAGCGTGTCTCTCTCGAACGGCACTCGTCCGGCCTCGGTGATGAGGCGGATCAAGTCCTGGCGGCTCAGTCCCTGCGGCGTAGTCGCGCCGGCGTCGTGGTAGATCTTTTCTTCGACTACCGTGCCATCGATGTCGTCCGCGCCGAAGCGCAGCGAAATCTGCGCGATCTTCGGCGTCATCATCTGCCAGTACGACTTGATGTGCGGAAAGTTGTCCAGCACCAGCCGCGACACCGCGATCTGCTTCAGGTCGAGCATGCCAGTGGTCTTGGGCAAATGCTGCAGCGGCGTATTGTCGGGATGAAACGCCAGCGGAATAAATGTCTGGAAGCCATGCGTGTCATCCTGCAGGGCGCGCAGCTTCAGCAGGTGATCGACGCGGTCTTCGTCCTGCTCGATGTGTCCGTAGAGCATCGTGGCATTCGACTTCAGTCCCACTTCATGCGCAGTTCGTGCGATGTCCAGCCAGTCATCACCATCGATCTTGTGATCGCAAATGATGTGCCGCACCCGGTAGGAGAAAATCTCCGCACCTCCACCAGGCATAGAGTCGAGCCCTGCCTCTTTCAGCCGCACCAGCACTTCGCGCGGCGTCATCTTGCCGATCTTGGCGAAGAACGAAATCTCCACCATGGTGAAGCCCTTGAGGTGCACTTGTGGGAAACGCTGCTTCAGGCCCGCGATCATGTCGGGGTAATACTGAAACGGCAGATCAGCATGCAGCCCGCCGACGATGTGAAATTCAGTCACCGCTTCGGTGTAGCCGGTGGCTGCCGTGTTCCAAACTTCTTCCAGCGCCATGGTATAGGCACCGGGCGTATCTTTCTTGCGGCCGAACGCGCACAGGCGGCACGCGGCTACGCAGACGTTGGTGTAGTTAATGTGCCGGTTAACGTTGAAGTAAGCAATGTCGCCGTGCATGCGCTCGCGCACGTGATTTGCCAGCCACCCGACGGCCAGTATGTCGCCCGAGCGATAGAGCGCAAAGGCGTCTTCTTCCGATAAACGTTCCTGCGCCATCACCTTTTCGGCAATGGTTTTCAGCCGCGGGTCATCGGTTTGAAAGGAATGCTGCTTCTTGCCGGTGAGTGTCTGCTCTACGGTTGCCATCCGTTCAATGATAACGCACCCCGGCGGCTAAATCACAGGCGGATGTGACATGAACTGGAGGCCCTGTAACCTGGGGAACACCGCCCTCAACGCCCCACCAGCAGGTCCGCGGCAACAAAGAACAGGAACCCCATCGAGATGAAGCCGTTCATGGTGAAGAACGCCGCGTTCACCCGGCTCAGGTCGTCGTGCTTGACCAGCGAGTGCTCGTAAATCAGCAGCAGCGCGACCATTACGACGCCCACAATCGCGATTTTTCCCAGTCCGAAGGCCACAACCATTCCCGCTAATAGCAGTATGGTAATGACGTGAAACATGCGCGCGATCAAAAGTGAATTCCGAATCCCAAAAGCCTTGGGGATCGAATAGAGGTTCACATCGCGATCGAACTCGTAATCCTGGCAACTGTAAAGAATGTCGAAGCCTGCTCCCCAGAACACAACCGCGCCGGTCAACAACAGAATGCGGGGATCGAACGCCCCCCGCACCGCAATCCACGCAGCGGCCGGAGCGATGCCCATCGCCATTCCCAGCATCACGTGAGCCCAACGTGTGAATCGCTTGGTGAAGGAATAAAAGAAGACAATCGCCAACGCCACCGGCGACAGATAAAACGACAGCGGGTTCAACTGCCAGGCGGCGAACATCAGGACCGCCGAAGTCACGATCACGAATCCCAGCACAAACTGTTTCGACAGCTTGCCAGCAGGAAGTGCGCGAATTTTCGTGCGCGGATTTTCGGCGTCAATGTCGGCATCGACGAGGCGGTTAAACGCCATCGCCGCCGAACGCGCCGCCACCAGCGCCACGATGATCCAGATGGACGTGTGCAGATTAGGAATGCCGCGCGCAGCCAGCACTGCGCCCGTCAGCCCAAACGGCAGCGTGAGCACCGAGTGCTCCCACTTGATCATCTCCAGAGTTGTGCAAATGCTACGAAGTACGGCCACAATTTGATTTTACCGTCTCATCCGCTGCCCTGCACCAGCGGACGCTGTGCCCACTTGCGCTCCCATGCAGGGACGGTCACTGTTTCTGCGACCAGCGCCGGTTTCAGCGCCCAGCACACTACACGAGTTCCAAATGGAAAGTTGATGTAGTGCAGCAAGTGGCGCTCGCCGTCGAGCAGCGTCGCCATGGCGCTGTTCGCCAGACGCGATGGATGAGGATAATGGCGATGGTGGCTGATGGACTTGTGGAAGATATTCTTGGCGGCCCGCCCGACCACCAGCGGCAGGAATGCGCTGGCCACAAAGTACGACGCGCGATGTATCTGGAAGCCGCACGTGGTGAGCTTGCGACGCAACTCGCTGACCGTGTAACGCCGCTGATGTCCGCGGCCCTCGTCATCCTCGCCCCACAAGAACGAATACGCCGGCACGCTAAGGCACAATAATCCGCCGTCCTTCAGCACCCGTCGCATCTCCCGTAGCGCCCTCACATCATCGTCAATCGATTGCAGCACATCGCCGGCCACAATGGCATCAAATGAATTCGAAGTGAACCCAAGTTCTTCGGACCTCGAACAGATAAGATTTTCGTCGCCCTCAATCTGGCGGAAGGCGAGCGTCCGCATGGAGCTGTGCGCGTTGCAGGAACGGTAGAGTGCCCCATCGTCGAACTGCAACTGGGCAGTGCAACCAAGGTCGAGCACCCGCGCTTCCCGCTTGCCGTGGACGGCCTGCAGCGCCGCTTCGCGCATGATCTTGCGCCGCGTGCTATACCACCACGATTCGCTATCGCGGCGCAGTTCGTCGAACTCGACTTGACCATCCATCGCAGCGTCCTTGCCTACATCACGCGCATTTTACGGAATTCCACGGCACTTTGCCGCACCTTACTTGGGGCAGCCGCCGTCGAACTTGCCACCACCGCCGCCCGGAAATAGTCGAGCGACAACCGTAATCCGGCGGCAAGATCAATTCCAGGTTGCCAGTTGAGAAGCGTGCGTGCCTTGGTAATATCCGGTGGTCGTTGTTTGGGATCATCCTGGGGTAATGGCTCAAAACGAATTGGGCTCACTGAGCTGGTAACGTCCAGCACAACCTTGGCGCACTCCAGCATGGTGAATTCATCAGGATTGCCGATGTTCATCGGCTCATGCTCGTCCGACTTCGACAACGCCAGAATCCCCGCGATCTCGTCGCTTACGTAGCAGAAACTCCGCGTCTGCGTTCCATCGCCGTACACGGTGAGACCTTCGCCCCGAAGCGCCTGCCTCATGAAGTTCGAAATCACCCGGCCGTCATTGATCTGAAGCCTCGGGCCATACGTATTAAAGATACGCACCATGCGGGTGTCCACCTGGTGGTAACGGCGATACGCCATGGTGGCCGCCTCGGCAAATCGTTTCGCTTCGTCATAAACCGAGCGCGGGCCAACCGGATTCACGTGTCCCCAGTAGCTCTCTTTCTGCGGATGCTCCAGCGGATCGCCATAGCACTCCGAAGTCGAGGCCAGCAGGAATTTCGCGTCATACTTCTTCGCAATTTCCAGGCAGTTAAGGGTCCCCGCTGATCCGACTCGGAGTGTCTCGATGCCGTGCTTGAGGTAATCGGTTGGACTGGCAGGCGATGCGAAGTGGAACAGGTAGTCGATCTTCCCAGGGTCGAAGGGTTCGCAAACGTCCTGCCTCAAGAATTCAAATCGCGACTCGCTCGCCAGGTGCGCGAGGTTCTCCATGCGGCCCGTCAGCAAGTTGTCGGCGCATACCACGGAATGGCCCTCCGCCAGCATCGCGTCGCACAAGTGCGAACCCAGAAATCCCGCGCCACCCGTGATGAGTACTCGCATGTGTTCGTCAGCCCCGCCGCGCATGCACCGACGGCGTCCCAGACGATCTTACTCTTGGCGAAATCGCATCACATACTCAACTGGACAAGCGCTCGTATAATCGGCTGTTCGCTCAAGCCCAGGATTCTATGGCTGATCGCCAGGCAGATCTTCTCATCATCGGCGCCGGCATCGTTGGACTCGCTACCGCACTCGAACACACTCGCCGTTTCCCCGGCAAGCGTCTGCTGGTGGTCGAGAAAGAAGACCGCGTCGCTGCCCATCAGACCGGGCACAACAGCGGCGTCATCCATTCCGGGCTCTATTACAAGACCGGCTCGCTGAAGGCGCGCAACTGCGTCGCCGGATGCGCCTCGATGAAGCGCTTCTGCCAGGAACACTCTATCGCCTTTGAAGAGTGCGGCAAGCTGGTGGTGGCGACCAGTCCGGAAGAGGTTCCGCGCCTCGAACAGTTGCACCAGCGCGGTATCGCCAATGGCGTTGAGCGCATGCGCCTGCTCAACCGCGATGAGTTTCGCGAGATCGAGCCCCACTGCGACGGCATCTGCGCGCTGCTGGTTCCCTCCACCGGAATCGTGGACTACACCGAAGTCGCGAAGAAGTATGCCGAACTGATCGCGGGCGCGGGCGGCGAGATTGTCTTGCGCGCGAAAGTCATCGGCCTGCGCGATGACGGCGACGCCAATGCAATCGAAACCACCGCCGGCACTTTTCGCGCGAGCTACGTCATCAACTGCGCCGGGCTCTACAGCGACGCTGTCACCCGCATGGCGGGATGCACGACCGATCTCGAGATCGTGCCCTTCCGCGGGGAGTATTACGAAGTGAAACCGGAGCGGCGCTACCTGGTCAAGAATCCGATTTACCCGGTGCCCGACCCCCGCTTCCCGTTCCTCGGAGTGCACTTCACACGCCACGTGGATGGCAGCGTCGAAGCCGGTCCGAACGCGCTGCTGGCATTGCGCCGCGAAGGCTACACCGGCAGCTCGGTCGATCTAAGGGAGGCTGTCGCGACTCTGAGCTATCGGGGATTCTGGAAGATGGCGCACAAGTTCTGGCGCAAGGGATTGGCGGAGCAATACCGCGCGTGGGTCAAGTCCGCCTTCACTCGCGCCTTGCAACAGATGGTTCCGGAACTAACCGAAGACGATCTTGCGCCAGGCGGCTCAGGAGTCCGGGCCCAAGCTGTGGACCGCAATGGCAATCTGGTCGACGACTTCCACTTCGTTCACAGCCGACGCATGATTCATGTGTGCAACGTGCCCTCCCCCGCCGCAACCGCCTCGCTGGAAATCGGCCGCGAAGTGGTGGACATGCTGGTCAACTGCTTTGAGCTGGCGGGAGAGCTGGCGTTGGGTGTTCGGGAGAAATAGAAATTGTTAAGGATGGGAACTGTGTTGACCAGGCCGATCGTCGCGGTTGCACTGTTCCTCTGCGCGGTCGCATTGCTCTCCTGTATTGCGTGCACTCGCAGTCCCCGACCGGACAGCGTATCCGTAGATGCAGTTTTAGTTACGGGAGGAAAAGGTGGCTGGTGGCAGGAATGCATGACCGCAAGAGTAAGTCAATCCGTCCACTGCCGTATCTGGAATAAGGTTGGACTTATTCTAGAAGATGAAGAGTTCCTGCCGTACGATGGTGGATCAACACCTGTTCCCGTAGAGTTGGCGATATTGCCCGACCCGAAATTCCCGGGACCAGATCGAGTATTCTTGGCGAACGGTCGCATCCTGCTTCCACGCTCGCGTTTTGATGAGTTAAAGATTTTCGTTGACTGGCTTGAGGGGAAAAGAAGCACGCCTCGATGAAACTATCTTCGGTTCCTCGGCCAGAGTTGGTGCCCACCATTATCGCCTTCCGTCGGCGAGAGAGTGGGAGCCGATTTTCAACCGCCGATCTTTCTTCCAACTCGAAACTTGAAACTCGAAACTGTCTTCCGCCTACCGCACCACGCCTTCCAGCGGAGAACTCGCCGTCGCGTACAGCTTCTTCGGCATGCGGCCCGATAGAAACGCCTGTCGTCCCGCGATCACCGCGTTCTTCATCGCTTCGGCCATCAGCACCGGGTCCTGCGCACCGGCGATGCCGGTATTCATCAGCACGCCGTCCATGCCGAGCTCCATGGCAATCGCTGCATCCGACGCTGTGCCCACGCCCGCATCCACGATCAGCGGCACTTCCGTAATCAACTCCCGCAGAATGCGCATGCTGGGCTGGTTCTGAATCCCCAGTCCGCTGCCAATCGGAGCCCCCAGCGGCATCACCGCGCTGGCGCCCGCATCGATCAGGCGTTTGGCCACCACGATGTCGTCCGAAGTGTACGGCAGCACCGTGAAGCCTTCCTTCACCAGCACGCGCGTAGCTTCGATCGTGGCCTGCACATCAGGAAACAGCGTGGCCAGGTCGCCGATGACTTCGATCTTCACCCAGTCCGACAGGCCGACCTCGCGGCCCAGACGCGCCGTGCGGATGGCCTCGTCGGCGGTGTAGCAGCCCGCGGTATTGGGCAGCAGGAAATATTTCTTGGGATCGATAAAGTCGAGCAGCGACTCTTTGCTGCGGTCGAGGTTCACCCGCCGCACCGCGACCGTGACCATCTCCGCGCCTGAAGCCTCGATGGCGCGCGCGGTCTCCTGCCCTGACTTGTACTTGCCCGTGCCCACGATCAGGCGCGAGCGAAACTGTCTGCCAGCAATGATGAATGAGTCCATGCCGATATTGTAATGAATGCGTCACAGACGTGATGTGATTTCGCGCACCCAGTGCCAACGGACCTAGCAGGGTGTCAAAACGGATGGCGGCTGGGAGATGCGACCGAAGTTAGCGAGTGCCGGCCCAGTTGCGCGCGGAACGCGCCCGGGCTGGTTCCTGTGATCGCATGAAACGTGCGCGTGAAGTGGCTCTGGTCGGCGAACCCTACCTCGCAGCTGATGTCGGCCAGCGAATATTCGGGATTGAGCATGCGCTCGCAGGCTTTGCGGATGCGCAGCCGATGTACGTGTTCGCCGATTCCCTTGCCAGTGATTCGCCGAAACACCCGCGAAAGGTGCACGGGGTGCACACCCGCCTCGCGCGCCAGCTCGTTCATCGTGATCCGTTCGCAGAATTCGGCGTTCAGTTTTTCCATGATCCGCCGCAACCAGAACGGGGACGTGTTACAACGTTCGGGCTTGCACGCCACGGCGCCCAGCAGTTCCGACAGCAGACTCTCCACCTGCAGATCGCCCACGTCGAGCGGCGTGCGCGTCTCGGAATACAGCTTGAGTCCGAGCCACAGCAGTTCCCCTCCCTCAAAATCGTAGGCGATCCCAAGGTTGCCGGAGCAGCCCTCCAGTCTGCGCTGCCAGCCGCGTTCGATTTCGATGCCGAACATGCGCGCTCCCTTGGTGCCGACTTCGTCCTGGTGCGGCACTCCCGCCGGACGGAACGACAAGGTGAAGGGACGAAACTGCACGTCGCGATGCAGGTATTTCTCGCCGTAGTCGCCACTGAAAAACAAACAGAAGAATGGCAGCTCGTGCGAATGTTCCGGAAGCTTGCGGGCCTGGGCATGGTGGAGCTCAGAGAATATCGCTCCACCCACTGCCTGCCTGGCTGCGACGCTGCCATAAAAACTTCCACCCGTTAGCCGCTGTTCACTTGCCGCGCTTTGCGCCGCCTGCGCCATCGTTGCTCCCGCACGCTATGTTGATTTTGTTCAAGACGCCAGAACCCAATGCCCTTAGACTCGACTTACTTCAAATCGATAGTTTCGGGTGAGGAGGAAAACATTATTATGCGGTATTGGCTGTTGCTGACCCTTTCTCTCATGTTACTGGTGGCGTTGTCCCTGGTGCCGTATAGCGCGCGGCCCTCCATCGTGCAGGCGGCTCCGCCATCGCAGCCCGACTCACCCAGTTTTACGGCAGATGGCAAGCTGGAGTTCCCGGCAAATTATCGGGAGTGGATTTATCTGACCAGTGGCCTCAACATGAGCTACTCCCCCAGGGTCCAAGGCATGGCCGGTCACGACATGTTTGACAACGTCTTCGTCAATCCGTCAGCCTACAAGGCGTTCCTTGAAACCGGCACTTGGCCCGATCAGACCATGCTCGTGCTCGAAGTGCGCGGCGCCGGAAGCAACGCCTCCATCAACAAGTCGGGGCACTTCCAGACCACCGACGACATGGGACATGAAGTTCACCTTAAGGACAAGCGTGTCCCCGGTGGATGGGCCTTCTACGGCTTCGACGAAACCAAACCCACCACTCCGTTTCCCCACGAAATGGCTTGCTACAGTTGCCACGAACAGCACGGCGCGGTGGACACGACCTTCGTGCAGTTCTACCCTACGCTGATCAAGCTGGCTGATCAGAAAGGCACACTGAGCGCGGCGTACAAGAAGGACGAAGCAAAGAAGTAGGATGCAGCTTAGTCAACAGGACTGGTCTCATAATTGCGATTTGGGCACGGCTCCAGCCAATTTCGCTGGGCGATGCGAGAGCTAGTTGCTAGTTGCTAATCACGAGGTACCAGTTGCGACCTACCAGTTACTCGCCCCGCAGAGTTTCAAGCGTGGATCGTGCCGAGTTGGCCATGTGCATAATGTCCGTGCCGACCGCCACCATTCTCGCGCCTGCCTTGATCTCATTTCGCGCCTGGTCGGTGTTACTGCAATAGATTCCCATGGGTGAATTCGTTCTGGCACATGCTGCCCGAACCTTGTCGATCGCTGCCGCCACATCAGGGTGACTGACCTGACCTACCAGACCCATGCTGTTGGAAAGATCATAGGGGCCAACGAAAACTGCATCGAGTCCTGGCACCGCCAGAATCTGGTCAACGTTGGCAATTGCGTCACGATGTTCTATTTGAACAATCACCGCCGTTGCAGCGTTAGCTGACGAGAGATACTCGGTGAACCGCAGGCCATACCCCTGGGCTCTTCCGAGTCCGACACTTCGCTCACCGAGCGGAGGATACTTCGCCAGGGCAACAATCCTGCGCGCATAGGATTCCGAGCTCACCATCGGCACGATGATGCCGCTGCACCCAGTGTCCATGACCCGCTTGATGTTTTCCGGGGTGCCATCGGGCACTCGCACCAGAGTGTGGCTGCGATTTGCCACAGCCTGTATTGCTGTCTGGGCATCCTTAATCGACAAGCTCCCGTGCTCTAGGTCGATGAAGATCCAGTCGAAACCCAGCAAGGCAAGTGCTTCGGCAACTTCTGGGGATGCGACTGTCAACAGCGTCCCGATCAGCGGTTTGCCTGCCTGCAATGCATCCCGAAATGTTGTGATCATTGGGAACGTACTCTCACACAACCTGATTTATATAAGCATAATGACATGGACGAATTCCCCTTTTCATTAACGTGGTACATGTACCTCCGTAACTTGACACCGCCCCTCACAGCGCTACACTCCGTCTTGGGGATGGGTGTCTCTAATGCCCGGCGGCCGAACATGCCGCCCAGTGAGCCTCGCGATCTTTGACAAGTTGATTTACCTCTTCGTTACTGGTGTTGGCGTCTCGTTTCATCGTATTTGATCGATTTCACCCCTCAACGTGGTCGATTTTATGGTGTAACTCCTTACGGATGAATATTTTGCCAATAACCTCCTTTATTGTCAGTATTTTGCGGGGAAACTGTGTCTAAACCGCTGATTCTAAGGATTTGGGGGGAGGGGGAGGGGGTACATCACGCAACGACTACAACTCTCGTCTATGATTACCAAATAGTAAACAACCCCTGCTCGCGGTGAGACACCAGAGCTAGTTGCTAGTCGCTAATTGCTAGTTGCTAATTGCTGGTTCCTCTTCACCATCCGAAAGAACCTCTGAGCCCGCGCAACGTCTCTGCCGATCTGCTCTCGCAGGGCTTCCACCGATTCAAACTTGATCTCCTCGCGCAGCCGCTTCAGGAAGATCAACTCGACCTCAGTCTGGGCCAGCAACTCGATCTCGTGGAAGTTGAGCAGGTGGCTTTCGATGGCGAACGAGTCGGGCCCAAACGTCGGACGCACGCCCACATTCGTCACCGCGTCGAAGCACTCGCCGTTGATGCGCATGCGCGTGATGTACACGCCGTTGGCCGGAACCAGTTCGTCATAGCGCGCCAGGTTGACCGTTGGGACCGTGTACCTCGTTCCATAGCCGCGGCCGCGTCCCGGACTCGACAAGATGCTGAACGGACGCCCCAGCAAAGCGCGCGCTCGATCCACTCTTCCAGCAGCAACCAGCGCGCGGATTTCGGTGCTCGACACATGGTGTCCGCGCAGCGTTTGCTCGGAATAGGTGTACACATCGAATCCCATCTCGCGCCCAAATCCAGAAAGGGTTTCAACGTTGCCCTGCGCCTTATGTCCGAAATGGAAGTTGTAGCCCTCGTGCACTTCGCGCGCATGCAGCGCGTCCACCAGCACCTGACGGGCAAAATCATGCGCCGTCATCAGCGAAAGGTCGCGCGAGAACGGCAGCACCAGCACCGCATCCACACCGGTCTGCTCCAGCAATTGCAACTTGACCTCAAGCGGAGTCAGCAGCTTGGGTGCGACGTCGGGACGCAGGATCCGCAGCGGGTGCGGCTCAAACGTCACCACCACTGCCTTGCCTCCGATGGCGTGCGCGCGCTCGACCATGTGCCGCACCACCGCCTGGTGCGCCATGTGCACGCCATCGAAGTTGCCCACGCTCACCACGGTTGGGCCCAGCTGCGCTGGAACTTCTTCAAGCTCGCGAAATACTTGCATCGTCGGTCGGCACCCTAGAGTTCGAATTCGAGCTTGAGCCCGTCATAGGAGAGGCGCACGTTCTCGGGCAACGAGGCATTGGTCTCCTCGTGCGGCATGTCGTGCGACATGTGGGTGAAAAATGTGCGCTTGGGTTTGAGCCGCTCGACGATCTGGAGTGAATTCTCCACCGTCGAGTGCGTGGGATGCGGATGGTGCCGCAGCGCATCGAGAAACAAGATGTCGAGGCCTTCGAGCTTTGCCAGCGTTTCGTCCGGCACCGTGCTGAAGTCGGTAAGGTACGCTGCCGAACCAAAGCGATACGCTTCGATTGGGTAGTCGCCGTGATTGACCACCAGCGGAACGAACTTAGCGCCAAATAATTCGATCGGACCATCCACATTGTGGATCTCGACCTGCGCCAAACCGCCGTACTTGTAGTCCGCTTCGAAGATGTAGCGAAAAACGCTCCGCAACACCTTCGCGGTATTCTCCGTCGCGTACAGCGGAATCTTCCCTCCGCCGGTGACGCGGCGAAAACTCAGCGGACGAATATCGTCCAACCCAAGAATATGGTCGGCATGTCCGTGCGTGTACAACACGGCATCAATGCGATTGATGTGCTCGCGAATCGCCTGCTCGCGGAAGTCAGGCGAGGTATCAATCAGCACAGTGTGACCGTCCCACTGCACCATGATCGAAGGACGCAGACGGCGGTCATGCGGATCGATCGAGGTGCATACCGCGCAGTCGCAGCCGATCGTCGGCACGCCCATCGAGGTACCGCTGCCCAGCACGGTGAGTTCCGCTTTCATCGTTTTTCAAACGGAGCAGGCACTCGACCCTCAGGCGGATGCGCGATGAGATTCGTCACTTCGAGATACGCCATGCGCAGCTCGTAGAGTACGTTCTGCAACATGCTCTCCTCAGCCGGCGTGAGATTGCCCTTGGTCTTGTCCTTCAGGATGCCGAGGATGTCGATGGTCTGCCGCGCGCCCATCATGTCAACCTGCGGCTTTCCGCCTTGGGGAGCAGCAAGTCCGAGCTGCATCAGCGCGCTCATGTACAGCGACGCCGCAAACTTCTCGAAGTCCATCTCGAAGTCTTTGGCGCGATGCGCT
>DATBZX010000076.1:0-52170 GCA_036512955.1 Terriglobales bacterium | reverse complement strand
TAATAGGAAAGAACTAATAGGCAGCAGTTCCCGAGATGACGAGACGAGTAGAAGACGATCCGGCAGCATTGCTACTCGCCGTTTTGCAGGTCTGGCCAATCGTGACCCCTGTACGGAAGTACTGGAGGAGACCAGTCAGCTTCCACCACAGCTTCTCCAGATCGAGGTCGCACTATAAGTTCGAACCGAAAGCCAGCAAACGGCCGTCGCAATCCTTCACTACAAATTCTCGCGAGTGCCATGGCGTGTTGGCAAGTTCCCGCACGAACTCCAACCCTTTGGCTGCGTACTCGGCATAAAGCGCGTCTGGATCTTCGACGGAGACATAGGCATCGAGCAGTTCGTCAGCATATTTGTCCGGATTGGCTGCGGGCGGCTCGGCGCAGCGAAAGTGAATCGCATGCTGATCGCGCGCTACGATAGCGTAAACCGGCGGATCCTGCCACGTTCCCAGACACTCGAAACCAAGCTTGTCCTTGTAGTAGGCGAGCGTGGCGGGAATGTCGGTGGTGAAGAACTGAGGTGCGATCTGACGGATCATGGATCAAGTGTACGGTAGCGCCTCGGGGACGATCGCTGGTGAAGCCTTGGGGCGCTAAGTTGGATGGCCGGGTTACTAATGAAATGGCGATTTATCGACAATTATCATGGGTATCGCCATTTCCCAAGATTTGGCCGCCGAATCGCTCAAAATCACGCATGGTGTGCTGCCCATTGGCAAGAAGCAATCCATCTACCGACCGCACGTTATAGCTGCGCTGTTTGCCGAAATCGCTGAAGACGTTGTACTCCACGGTAACAGCGTGGCCGTCGTTCCTTTCGAGGCGCTGGCGCAACTCTTCCGACTGGAACGCGTCATAGCAGTAACTGCTTCCCACACGGCGGTAGAGCACAACGGGTACCGAGCCACTAGGCCATTCCGGTCCCACGTCTCCCCAGGGTGCGTGCCCATTTACAGCAACGTACATTTGATAGGACTGGACCGTGACCTTGTTCGTGAATAGACGGTCGGTCGCAAAACTGCCAGACACAAATACGAGCGAAACAATGACCGGTACTCGCCAGCGAGAAAACCCGCGCAAAGCTGCGATGACGAGCACGATGGCCATCGTCAGTCCCGCAATTAAGGCTATGGTCCACACTCGAGACAGCGCCCACATACCGGAAGCGTGGCTCAGCAAAGCGGCGACGGATACAACCGGCCCAATGCTCAAAGCAGCTGCGAGGGAAGGTCGCCAGATCCAAACAATCCCAACGATGGGCAGCGCAAAAAAGCAGAGGAAATACCAGAGGCTCGGTGCAAGACCTACCAGCGACATCACGACCAACCATGCGCCACCGATGATGAATAGCGGCGCACCGATTGCACGCAAGACGACCGGGTTCGACGAAAGCATGGCTGTCGTTATTATCTCAACTGTTGTAAACAGGCATTATCATACGCAACGCAGCACCCGCTCAAGCTCACTTGGGTTCGCTTGAGCGGGGTGTCTGACAATACGTAGGATCGCTCACGCCAGCGCGTACAGATACTCGACAAACGAACCCACGGCCCCATCCAATCCCGAGACCTTTGGATTGGTGGAGTCGATGAGGTAGTACTCGTTGGGCGCGTGGGCGCCGGTGCCGTGACCCAGTCCGAAGTGTCCCGCCGGGAGATTCAGCGGCGCGTTGGTGAAGATGTATCCCGGCCATGATCCAGCGGCGCGCGGCCACAACAAGGGATCCTTGCCGAGCTTCTTATAGGTCGCCATCTGCGCCTGGATCAGCTTGGTGTCGGGCGAGGTCTGGTTGGGATCGTAGCCGCCACTCATGTTGACTTCGATGTCGCCGAAGCCTTTCTTCGCCAAATAGTCTTTCAGCAACGCCAAGGTGCCGGAGGCGGTCATATCGGGCACGAGGCGCATGTCGATCTTGGCCACCGCACGATGCCCCAGAACCGTCTTGCCGCCTGGCCCGGTGTAACCGGCGACCAGCCCTTCGATGTTGATGGTGGGCTGCGATTCCAGCGCGATCATGGCGTCCAGCCACTGCTTGTCGCCGGCCCAGTGCTCCACGCCGAGCTGCTGCTTCATGGTGGCTTCACTGCGCCGGGCGGAAACTGCTTCGACCATCTTCACCTGCGCGGGAGTCAGCGGCTTTGCCTTGTCGAAGAAGCCTGGCACTGCAGGGGTGTGGCCGTCGGGCTGGATCAGGGTGTTCAAGGCCTGCACCAGGTGCCACGTAGGACTGTCCACGGTTGCTTCCAGGCTGGAGTGGACGTCGTGCTTGGGCCCGCGTCCCCACTTTTCGCCGGTGGAAACCAATTCCAGCTCGACCACGCCTTTGGCGCCGAGGTCAATCTCGACGTTTCCGTCGGCTTCCTGTCCTGCCGAAGGCATGAATACGCCCATGGATTTCTGCAACGCGGCCATGACCTTGGGATTCTTCACAATCTCGGGAAAATGCGGCGAACCGATCTCCTCTTCGCCTTCGCAGACGAGTACGAGGTTCACTGGCAGCTTTACTTTGGCCTCTTTGAAAGCGCGCAATGCGCTGAGGAACGCGGTCTCCGGACCTTTCTGGTTCACCGCTCCACGGCCCATGCAGACTCTGCCGAGTCCTTGCTTGTCGACAATCTTGCCTTCCAGCGGAGGCGAGGACCACTCGGCCGGGTCAAACTGCTTCACGTCGTACATGAAGTAAATGCCGACCGTCGTGGGCGCGTCCGCATTGATGACTCCGAAGACGCCAGGCTTGCCGGAGGTCGGGACGATTTCGACATCGGTGAACCCAGCCTCGCGAGCCAGCTTCGCCATGTACTCAGGACCCTGTGGGAAGTTGCGGTTCTCAGCGGCGATGGAAGGCAGGGCAATCCACTCCTGCAAGTGCTTGACGTTTTCGTCGTGCATCTTCGGGACCTGGGCCAGGACAGTTTGCATGTCCGCATTGCCGGCGGCGAATGACGGGACCGGAATAGCGGCGAGGGCGGCTCCTGCCAGTGCGCCCTGGATAAACTCTCGACGATTAAATGGGGAATTGCTCGATTCAGTCACGGCGTCTCCTTGAAATGTCACGTTACTGACCCAACTGCTGGGAAAATTCAGATGCAAGGTTGAAGCAAGGTTTTGAATCTATTCGCCCATCCAGGCGCCATAGGGTCGCAGCCGCTCAATGTTGTCGCAAATAATTTTAAGGGCTCCCGTCAGCGGCACCGCCAGGATCAGCCCCATCGCGCCCCATAGCCATCCCCAGAACAACAACGACATCGTGACCGCCAGGGGATTCAGTTGTAGACGCTTCCCCAACACCATGGGGTAGAGCACGTTCATGGCGAACAGGTGCAGGCCGACCACGATTCCGCATACGAGAACGAAGGTGCCGGTCGTCAGATAACCGAGGCCGACGATGACGGGTGGCAGGATTGCGAGGACCACGCCCAGGTACGGGATCAGGCTCAGGAATCCGCTTAACACGCCGAGGAAATAGAAGTACGGCAATCCCATCAATCCAAATGCCGCCATGCTGGCAGCGCTCAAGAACAGACCAATAATGAAGTTGCCCACGATGAATGAGCGGATCATCGCAGCAATCAGCCCCAGCGTCACGTATGCTGTATTGCGGTTCTCCATCTTGAACAGCATCACTGACGAAGCCCGCACGTGGTCCTGCCAACTCAACATGAAGTAGATCAGGAAGGGAATGAACGTGACCGCCAACAGCGTCTGCGACACCGAGCTCGCGTTTTCGCTCAAATATTCGCGCCAACGATTTTGCTGCCGCAACGTGACGGAATTCTTTTCTTCGGGCTCGGACGGCAACACCGTCTCCGTCGTCTGCTCAAACTGCTCGGCCTTTAGCCTGATCTCGTCCACGATGTGCTTCAGCCGGATCTTGTACTCCGGCACCTGCATCATGAATTCCACCGCGCGTGCATAGGAGAGGTAGGAAACGGTGCCAATTGAGGCCACCAGAAGGAACACGGCGATAATCGAACCGAGCGATCGCGGAACCCGGAAATTCGAGAGAGCGTCGGCCACTGGCGCCAACACGAATGCCAGCAGGACCGATGTCAGGATGACCACCAGAATCAACTTGGCAACGTACATCAGGCAAAGCACGGCTGCGGTTGCCAGGATCACAAGCGCGGCCGCTTGTACTCGCTGCACCCGGCGCTCTTCCAACAGCGCTCGGGACGGTTGTTCTGGTGGAACCGGGCGCAACCCGCGCGTATCAGTTTGCTGCAGGTCGGGAAACGCTGCAGGCTCTTCCGGCAGGTTGATGTCGTCGATCAGTGGGTCGGCCATCTCGCCTATCCTACTCGCACGACTTACCGAGTTCGAATTAGGATACCCTTGCGGGCTCAATATGGAAATTACTTCTACGTCACCGGAGGAAAAATCCCGGCATGTGCGCCTCATGGCCATTGACTTCGGCTCGCGCCGGATCGGGCTGGCCGTGACGGACGAACTTGGCTTGACGGCCCAAGGCCTGCCCACCCTGCATCGCAGCAACAAGCAGAATGACTTCAACCATCTGCGCCGCGCCATCAAGCAATACGCCGTCGGCGAGATCGTGATGGGCCTTCCCCTCCGCATGAGCGGAGAGCACGGGATCCAGTCCGAAAAGGTCGAGGATTTCGCCGCAGAACTGCGGAAACGGTTCAAGCTGCCGGTTCATTTGTTCGATGAGCGCCTCACCTCCGTGGAAGCCAATCGAGTGCTGGGCGAGACGGACATGAGCGGACGCCGGAAGACCGAAGTCGTCGATCAATTGGCAGCGGTACTGATTTTGCAGGCGTTCATGGAATTTCGTAGCTCACACCGCGATTAAGTCCGGTTCCTGCGTCTCATCGGCTAAACTTCTGACATCCGTTAGCATCTAACCTATTCGTGCGAACTCTTTTCAAACTCATCGTGCTGGTCCTGCTGGGATGTGCCCTGTGGTTCGCCTGGGCGGTATGGCTCCCGGTCAACCCAGGCGACACAAAATTCGTCCTGCTGCGTCCCGGTTGGAGTACCCGTCACATCGCCCAGACGTTGCAGCGGGAGGGCATCATCCGCAGCGCCAGCGCTTTCCTGATGGTGCACTACGCCAAGGGCCAGGGAAGCCTCAAGGCGGGTGAGTACAAATTCGATGTGCCTGCCAATGCCCTGGAGGTGCGGGACCGCGTATTGCGTGGCGATGTTTTCGCCCGTACCGTTGTCGTACCCGAGGGATACAACATTTACGACATCGCGGCCGTCGTCGAACAGGCTGGTTTAGGCTCTGCCGCCGACTTCCTTACCGCTGCCCAGAATGACTTGCAGCTGCTGCGCGATATCGATCCCCAGGCAAAGTCGCTGGAAGGATACCTCTTTCCCGACACCTACCAGTTCACCCGTATCGATACGGGGCACGAGATTGCCGCTGCCATGGTGCACCGCTTCCGCCAGACTGCGCAGAAGATCGGCTTGCTGGGCGCGCCCGACATCCATCGCATCGTCACCATGGCGTCGATCGTTGAGAAAGAAACAGCGGTGGCCGACGAGCGTCCCCTGGTGGCCAGCGTGTATTTCAACCGGCTCGACAAGAACATGGCGTTGGGGGCCGACCCCACGGTCATTTATGCGGCATTACTGGCCGGAAGATACCGGGGAACGATTTACCAGTCTGACCTGCAGTCCGATTCCCCCTACAACACTTATAAATTCCATGGGTTACCGCCCGGCCCCATAGCCAATCCGGGAGTCGCAGCGCTGCAAGCCTCGATGCACCCGGCCCAAAGCGAGTTTCTCTACTTCGTGAGCGATAACAACGGACACCACCGTTTTTCCGGCAGTCTCGAAGAGCACGCCAGGAACGTGGCCGCGTACCGCAAGGCCACTGCGGCGTCTCGATAATCTGATCTTGCAGGGAATTTGAGTTCGCAAGCACAAGATCGGCGCGGCCCCTTCCCAATCCGCACGGTCTGCCAGTCCGAGATATACTAACTACTTTGGATCAGCATTTGGCCCGTCTGGTATGAAGCTTTCCCGACCTTTAATCCCAGCCGTATTCGCGCTCTTACTGGGTGCACCCGGCTGTCTATTCCGCACCCGCACGGTCGAAGTGCGGCTCAGCAACGCCAAGCTGCAGACGGCCACCCAGGAGCAACTTGTCAATCGGCTCAACCAGGAAGCTGCGCGCATCAAGACCCTGAACGCGACAGTCGACATCGACAGCTCAGTAGGGGGCGAAAAGCGGGGCAAGATCACTGATTTCAAGGAGATCCGAGGCTACGTTCTGGTGCGCAAACCTAACATGATGCGCATGATTGGACTCTATCCCATTGTCCGCAACAAAGCGTTCGACATGGTGAGCGATGGCCATGAATTCAAGTTGTCCATTCCGGCCACCAACAAGTTCTACATCGGGCATAACCAGGCCATTAAAGACTCCTCCAATCCCTTGGACACCATTCGTCCCCAGTCCATCTACGATGCCTTGTTACTGCAAGAGGTCGACCCCCAGAATGAGGTCGCTGTACTGGAGAGCAGTAACGAGATGGTGTTCGACGCTCAAACCAAGAAAATGGTCCAGCAACCCAATTACATCCTGGATGTGATCCGGCGGACCGACAAAGCATGGATGCTGGCGCGCAAGGTCGTGTTCGACCGCACCAACCTGAGGCCCCATCGACAGATCACTTTTGATGATCAGGGCAACCGGGTTACCGAAGCCAGCTACGAGACGTTCAAGGATTACGACGGCATTCCGTTTCCCGGTCTCATCGATATCAAGCGGCCGCAGGAAGAGTACGACATTCGCCTGATCATGGTGAAGCTTACGCTGAACCAGCCTATCTCCGAGGACCAATTCGCTTTGCAACAGCCCGTGGGTTCTGAGTTGGTGAATCTCGATGAGCGCAATAAGAATGCCGGCGCGAACCCAAGCGACCCTGCTGCAAAGTCCACGGCTGGGAATTCGCCGGCCACTACCTCCGCATCTCCCCACTGATACATCTCCGCGTCCCTACCCTTATCAGCAAAAAAGCTCCAACCCGACGAGCGGGCTGGAGCCTTCGTGTTTTCTGGGACGCGGGCGTCTACGAACTAACGTTTCGACTGGCCGCGCGCCATCTTCTTGACCTTACGCTTCGCCGATCCCCGGGCATAGGTGCGAGGAGCTTTCGGGGCCGCTTTCTTGCGTGCTACGCGCTTGACCTTCTTGCGCTCTATCTTGTCGGTAATGCTCTTGGTATTTGCCATGAATACTGCGTTCCTTTGTGATCTTGGATTCGAAGGCGGCGCTTCTAAACGCCCGTTAGGCCTGACAATCAAGCCTGCGATCCTTCGCCTTGATTTCGGGAGCCTTACGCCTTTTCCAGTTGGGCGTACTTCTCCACCAGCTTTTTCAAGCCGAACTTAGTAAATTGTACCGTAATCTTCGCGTTTTCCCCATCCCCCTCACGTTGGTACACCATTCCCTCGCCGTATTTTGGGTGACGAACGCGCTGTCCAGGGCGGAAGCCGGTGCGCCCCGGGGCTTCCGTCGGCGCCATTTTGGGTAGCGTAAACTTCTTGCCGCGCGACGCGAAAAAGTCCGCGATGTTGCCGATCGAGTTATACGAGGCGCCGCGGTACGCATTTTGCGGCTTCGTCTTGGGTCGTCCGTACTGCGGACGCTGGTCCTCGTCTTCATACGAGTAATGGCTCGAAGTCCCTTCGTCCTGCGCGACCACCGATGCCGCGCGCCGTGGCGTTCCGAGGTCTTGCAGCAACTCCGGAGGCAGCTCTTCCAGGAAGCGCGAGGGAATACTCGCCTCGGGCATATCAGTGCCGTAGCGGCGGCGATAGCGGGCGTGGGTCAGGATCAGCGTGTCCATCGCGCGCGTCATGCCGACATAGCAAAGACGCCTCTCTTCCTCGATGTCGTCAGGCGCCAGCAGTGTGCGCGAATGTGGAAATAGCCCTTCTTCGAGCCCTACCAGGAAAACCAGCGGAAACTCCAGTCCCTTGGCCGCGTGGAGGGTCATCAATGTGATGCGCGAGTTTTCGTCGTAATCATCGGCATCACTCACCAGAGCCGCATGGTCGAGAAATTCATTCAGCGTTTCGTCCCGGTCGCGCGAATCCATGGCAGCATTCACCAATTCGCGTAAGTTCTCCACCCGGGCGAGCGCGTCGGGCGTGTCCTCCTCCTCCAGTTGCTTGATGTAGCCCGTGCGGTCGATCAGGAATTTCAGCAGTTCGGCTGTCGAGGCAGCATCGCCGGGTGCACGAAACCCTTCGACCGCCTCTTCACCCTCAGGAATCGATGATTCCTGCGCGCCCATCGCCGCTGCGTTGAACTCAGTCGATTCGTCGTCGCCGAACATATCCGCTGAAAAGTCCATGGCGTGCTGGAGGTCTTCGTCATCAGCCGGCTGTTCAGAGATCGGACCGGCTTCCTGCGTCGGAGAAGCGGTTGCCTCCATGCGCTCCTGAAACGATCCGAGATACATCGCTCTGGCATCGTCGATTAACTGCTTGAAGCCTTTCAACGCTGCCAGCGCCCGGGGCGGCAGCAACTCGCGGCTGATCGCCTGCCCCATTGCGCCCCACAGCGACAGGCCGGTCTCCAGCGCAACCCTTTCCAGCGTCTCAGTCGTATTCTTCCCGATCCCGCGAGTGGGAGTGTTTATGATCCTCTGCATGGCAATGGAGTCGTCGGGATTCTGGATCGCCTTAAGATACGAGATCAGGTCCTTGATTTCTGCGCGCTCGTAAAAACTGAAGCCTCCCACAACGTGGTACTTCAACTGATAGCGCCGCATTGCCTCTTCCAGCAGGCGCGATTGCGAATTGGTGCGATACAGCACCGCCGCGCGCGGCACTTCGCCATTCTCGGCCACCCCCTGGCGCAAATACTTGGCGATGTAGTCGGCGGCGAATAGCGCCTCGTTCTCTCCATCGGGAGCTTCGTAGTAGCCGACCTTCGCCCCGCCCAAACGCTCGGTCCAAAGGTTCTTGCCCTTGCGCTTGATATTTCGCGATACCACCGCCGAAGCCGCTTGCAGGATGGTTTGGGTCGAGCGGTAGTTCTGCTCCAGTCGGACGATGCGCGCGTCGGGGAAATCCTTCTCGAATTCCAGGATGTTGCGGATGTCCGCGCCCCGCCACGAGTAGATGCTCTGGTCCTCGTCTCCCACGGCGCATACGTTGTGTTCTTCGCCCGCGAGCATCCGCATCAGTTCGTATTGCGGTCGGTTGGTGTCCTGGTATTCGTCGACCAGGATGTGCCGGTAACGGCGGTTATAGCGCTCGCGGGTTTCGCCGGACGCCTTCAGCACGCGCACCGCATAGAGCAGCAGGTCATCGAAGTCGAGCGCGTTCGATTTCGCCAGTTCCTGTTTGTACACCTCGTAAATGTGCGCCACTCGCTCCGTCTTCGGGTCCCCGGATTCGAGGTAAACCTCCTGCGGATCGCGCATGTGGTTTTTGGCCCACGAAATCTGCGAGAGCACGCTGCGCGGCGTTAGCTGCTTGTGGTCAATCCCCAGTCGCTTCATCGCGGTTTTGACCACGCTCTGTTGGTCTGCCTCGTCGTAGATCACAAAGTCTTTGCGGTACCCTTTGCCGCCGATCTGCAGGGTCTCGATATCGCGCCGCAGCAAACGCACGCAAAACGAGTGAAAGGTTGCGATCAGCGGCTTGGCCAACGTGCGGCCCCCGACCAGCGACTCGACGCGACTTGCCATCTCGCTGGCAGCCTTATTGGTGAAGGTGACGGCCAGTATCGAGTCCGGTGCCACGCCTACATGATCGATCAAGTGCGCGATGCGGTAGGTAATGACCCGCGTCTTGCCGCTGCCCGCGCCAGCAAGTATCAATACTGGCCCACTGGCGGTTTCGACTGCCTCACGCTGCTGCGGATTTAACTTTGAGAGATACGACAAATCTTGTTTCCTGAAATCCCTGTTGTTTCCTCGAAGGAGCTTCGTATCAGGGCACGACTTTAGTCGTGCCGATACGGCGTGTGCAATTCCAACGCTCAAACAAATCGGCGCGGTCATCACGCCGCGCCGTAGAACCGAAGTCAATCTGCGCGATCAGTTGGGCTTGCTGCCCTTCGCGACCGCTCGTAACCGCTCGGCCTTGCAGTCTCGGCACGGGCAGTTTTCGCGGAGGAATTGCCACGAGTAGATGCCATGCTGGTGGCCGTCGTTCCAGGTGAATCGGATGCCGTATTTGCCCACGGGTTCGACCTCGGTCGGACGCGCCAGCGCCTTGTACATCGGCAGCGCACCCGCAACCGGTTTCAAGGGATCGCCCGGCTGGCGGCCGTCTTTGTCGCGTTCTTCCTGACACAGCGCACATGGGCATGCGTCGCGCAGAAAAACGAAGGTGTACGAGCTGCGATGGCCGTCCTTCCATTCGATGTCCATCCCCGTACCGGCGGTTTTGTTCACCTTGACGGACTTGGGATCTGCTACCAATTCCATGATTGCATTCTTCTTCGCAAGCATTTCTGCGACAACCTACTCTCTAGTATCGCAGATAACCGCGGTGGGATGCCGTGCGTGCACCGGTCCTGATCTTCGCCAATAAAGAAGAGGCCTGGACTCGCGTCCAGACCTCTTTCATTACCTTTGTCGATCGGCTCCAGCAATGTTTTTCTCATGCTGGCTTCAGGCAACAGCCGAAAGGCGTTTATCGGTCATCGCCGTGACCATTGCGCTTGTAGCTATGCCATTTGCCTTTACGGTCATACCACCCGCCGGGGTCGGCTTGCCAACGGCCGCGCTGGTCATACCCGCCACCCTGGCCGTAGCCCGGTGCGCTTCCGTAGTAGCCGTTGCCGCGCGCGTAATACTGATTCCGATAGCGATCATCATCGCGGCCTCGCCAATAGCAGTGCCGATCGTTCCGGTCGTGATCGCCATCGCAGCGGTGACGGTCGTCCCAATCGACCTGTCGGAGCAACCATGCGCTCGAGCTAGCATCGTAGGTCGCGTAGTCATCCCGCGCCTGTTCGCGATCATTGATTCGGGCCGTGTTCTGCGCTGCTGCCGTAACGCTAACCATCGCGGCGCCCAGCGCCATCAGCAATACGAAATTCAGTTTCCGTTTCATTGTGCCCTCCCGATCCATCTCTCTTACCTTCGACGATCAGTGGTGCCACCACATCGTGTACGACCATGCAAACCCTCCATCGAACGCATAGTTGAGTTCGACGTGGCGATTTCAGCATTCTTAACAATTTCTCGGGAGTTTCTCAGCACTTAGGACACGTGTCTGAAGCCGAGCTTAAGAAACCAGCGCCGCGCTGGACTTGGGACAATCGCTGCGCGAATCCGAAACGCAAACTGCTAAGCTAGGAATTCGCAGATCACTGGGGAGACCGCACCATGCCAGACGTACGTCGAGGCCTCATCATCGTCAACACCGGACCCGGCAAGGGCAAAACAACCGCTGCCATGGGGACGGGCCTGCGCGCGGTGGGCAACGGCTTGAAGGTGCTCATGCTGCAATTCCTCAAAGGCTCCTGGCATTACGGCGAACTCGATGCCGTCAAGGCGTTCGGCGACAACTTCATCATGAAGCAGATGGGACGCGGCTTCGTGAAGGTCGGCGGCGCGGAAACCGATCCCGAAGATGTACGAATGGTCGAAGAAGCTTGGGCAGAAGCCGAGCAGGCCATCCTCTCCGGCGCATGGGACCTGGTGATCCTCGACGAAATCAATTACGCCATCAGCTACAAGATGCTCGATCCCGAGAAAGTCGTCGCGGCCTTAAAGAAGAAGCCCGAGATGGTTCACGTCATTCTCACCGGACGCAACGCCCATCCCAGTATTATCGAAATCGCCGACACCGTCACCGAGATGAAGGAAGTCAAGCACGCCTACACCAAGGGCATCGAGGCGCAGCGGGGCATTGAATACTAAGCGGCGACAACTCTTGCCCCTGTCGGCTACACTGAATCCTGACCTGAATGGTGGATTTAACAATTTCGGGCGGCAGCCTTGAATTGCACGTCCTGGGCATCGACAGGTTGTGGGCGCTGAAGAGTTCGCTTGAAATCCCACTTCGGCACATTGCGGGAATACGAGCTGATCCAGAGGTGGCCCGGGGCTGGTGGCACGGCATCCATTGTCCAGGGACCGACATCCCGGGAGTGCTTACCGCCGGAACGTTTTATCAACACGGCAGGCGTATTTTTTGGGACGTACACGATCCCGAGAACACGGTGGTCATCGAATTACGGGATGAGCGCTACAACGAGCTGATTGTGGAAGTCGCCAACCCTCTCTTGACTGTCGAACAGGTCAGGGCTGCGCTGCCAGTTGGCAACGAAATGAAGTCATAGAAACACGAAGACTACTCCTATGGCATGGTTTAAGCGGGAACAGGCGGACATCGACGCCTCGGGCGAGAAGCGCGTCAAGACCGAGGGGCTCTGGGTCAAGTGCGACCAGTGCCGCCAGATCATCTGGAAGAAGGAACTCGACCAGAACTTCAACGTCTGCCCCAAGTGCGACCGCCACTTCCGTATCGACGCCCGCACTCGCCTTGCCTACCTGCTCGACGAAGGTAAGTACGTAACTGAAGACGGCAACCTGGTCTCCAACGACCCGCTGAAGTTCACCGACCTGAAATCCTACGCCGATCGCCTCAAGCGGGCGAAGACCGACACGGGGCTGAACGACGCCATCATCAATGCTCGCGGCAAACTCAATGGCAAGCCCGTCATCGTCAGCGCGATGGAGTACGCGTTCATCGGCGGATCGATGGGTGCGGTGGTCGGCGAGACCCTCACGCGCGCGATCGAGAGGGCCACGGCCGAGAAGGTCCCCTTGATCATCGTTTCGGCTTCCGGCGGAGCGCGCATGATGGAGGGCGTGGTTAGCTTGATGCAACTGGCGAAAATATCCGCCGCGCTGGCCCGCATGGACGACGCCAAGGTCCCCTACATCTCCGTCCTCACTGACCCAACGACCGGCGGCACAACGGCTTCCTTCGCCATGCTCGGAGACCTCAACATCGCCGAGCCGGGCGCACTGATTGGTTTCGCCGGGCCGCGCGTGATCGAACAGACCATCCGCCAGAAACTGCCTGAAGGCTTCCAGCGCAGCGAGTTCCTGTTGCAGCACGGGATGCTCGACGCCGTCGTACATCGCCGCGAATTGAAGGCTTACATTTCCCGGGCCCTCGACTTCATGCAGACCCCCAAGTCCTCCTAGCTGCTCCGTTCGTGCTTAACCACGCTGGATTCACCAGGGAGAGCACGGAGGTTGTAGTTCTTTTTTCTCGCTCTCAAGTGCCTTTATGTTGAGATAAGCTGCCCGGATCGCTGTGCAATTCACGTCAAGCCGCAACGAATTCACCTCGAAAACACCGCGAGCGCGAGATTGCTGTTCTATTCTTTCCTCTCTGTGTTCTCAGCGCCTCCGTGTTGAAGAACACCCTCCCGAGTGCGCCGCATCACCGAGCCATCGGGCCCGATGTTTTACACTCGCAGGGGGAGTTAGCCATGAAAGCTGTCGTCGTCACCCGTCTCGGTGGTCCTGAAGTTTTGGAAGTGCGTGATGTGCCCGATCCCGTCGCCAAGCCCGGCGAAGTGATCGTGCGGATTGACGCTGTGGGAATAAACTTCGCCGATACTCTCTCCACCCGCGGCGCCTACAGCAGCACCCCGCCACCACCCTTCATTTCGGGACGGGAGTTCGCCGGCGTCGTCGAGGGCACGCAGGAGCGCGTGATGGGCTACGTCCAGTACGGCGCGGCTGCGGAGAAGATCGCGGTTTCGCGAAAAATGATCTGGACCCAACCCAAAGGCTGGACTTCCGAGCAGTCTGCCGCGTTCCCGGTGAATTTCTTCACCGCGTATCTTGCCTTCTGGAAAGCGGGCATGACCTCGGACGCCATCGAGCCCGTGTACGTCGAAGGCGAACGCCGCCGCCGCGTGCTGATTCACGCCGTCGCCGGAGGAGTAGGAACCGCCGCCGTCCAAATTGGTAAGCTCCTTCGCATCGAGACCTACGGCACTTCGTCGACCGCCGAAAAATTAGACCGCGTGCAGAAGCTGGGACTCGATCACGGCATCAACTATCGCGAAGTCGATTATGAAGCGCGAATCGCCGAACTCACCAACGGCGAGGGCGTGGACGCCGTATTTGAAATGCTTGGCGGCGAACACACCGCCAAGAGTCTGCGCTGCTGCCGTGAATATGGAAGGGTCATCATCTACGGTACCGCCACCGGCGAGCGCCAGAAGTTCGACGTCGGAGCCATGATGGCGCGTAGCCTAAGTGCACACGGCTTGTGGCTGAGCGTCCTGGCGAACGATCATGGCCTGATGAACGATTGTTTGAAAGCCATGCAATCATGGATCGAGAAGGGCAGGCTGCATCCCGAAATCGGCCACACCTTGCCGATGGAGCAAGCCGGCGAAGCCCATCGCCTGCTGTTGCAGCGCGCCAATTATGGCAAGATCGTACTTACTATTGGTTAAAGTACGAGCCTCATTTTCTGTGTTTGTCAGCACGAGGGAGCTTTAGCTCCCGAGGGATCTGTTTTGTCGGGTTTTCGAGGGACTATTTCCCGGGCGATTGCCTAAATTTCTACACATTCACTTATGAATAACGCTCTGATGCTCATCCTGTTCCTGTTCATCTGTCTCGGCGCCGGAAGCCTCGCCGGGTTCCTCACCGCTCGCGGCGTGCGTGAGTGGTATCCCAATCTGCGCAAGCCACCGGGCACTCCTCCCGGATTCGTCTTCGGTCCCGTCTGGACCGTCCTCTACCTTCTGATGGCTTTCTCCGCATGGCTGGTGTGGCGCGACTATGGCTGGCGCGGAGGCGGCCCAGCACTCGCCCTCTTTTTCGGGCAACTTGCCCTGAACATGGCGTGGTCGGGAATCTTCTTCGGTGCGCGGCTGCCCGGCGTTGCCTTTGCCGGGATCGTCATTCTCTGGCTCGCCATCCTGTTCAACATCGTGGTGTTCCACTGGCTTACGCCGGTAGCTGCACTGCTGCTGATTCCGTACCTGTTGTGGGTCACCTACGCCAGCTATCTCAACTTCGGTGTATGGTGGCTGAACCGCCGGTCAACGTAACCTGCGATCAACCATTTGGCGTGCTCAAAAATGCTAAGCTGAAATATGAATTTCGTTTCTCTAGTGGGATTCGGAGCCGGCACTTTGTGCACGCTGGCCTACCTGCCGCAGGCCCTGCATTCCTTCCGCACCAAGTCCGTCCGCGACCTTTCGCTGAGCATGCTCCTCAGTCTGAATGTTGGGCTCGTGCTATGGGTGGCCTACGGATTTCTGATTCACTCGCTCCCCCTCATTCTGCCGAACGCTATCACGTTCTTCCTGGCTTTCCCGCTCTTGCTCATGAAACTGCGCTATCACGAGCCGGCCGCTGCTGGGCATGACGGCGGGGCAAGCGAAGCTTCCCCCAACAGCCACTAGTAGCGGATTAGGATTTTGTGTAGCTGGATTTGTCGGCCATCGGGAGGCGGTAGCCCAACGGGATCAATCACCACCACTGAGACACTGAGTTCACGGATTCGCTTGAAGAAATAGAATCTCCGTGTCCTCCGTGCCTCCGTGGTGAATCTCCTCCGAACGGATACAGGAAGTTCTAAATCGCCCTAGTGCGAGGCATCGGCGACTGGATTGCTAAGCGAGCCCACGCCCTCGACAGTCACCTCCACCGTATCCCCGAGCTGTAGCGGACCGACTCCCGCTGGCGTGCCGGTAGCGATCAGGTCACCGGGTTCGAGCGTCATCACCTGCGAAATGAAACGCAAGATGACATCCAGTGGAAACAGGAAGTCAGCGGTAGTTCCATCTTGGCGAAGCTGGCTATTTACACGTGTCTGGACGCGTATGCCGCTCCATGGATCCAGCCCTGAAACTACGACCGGACCGACTGGACAAAAGGTATCGAATCCCTTGGCGCGTGACCACTGGCCGTCTTTGTTCTGCAAGTCGCGGGCGGTCACGTCGTTGACGCAGGTGTAGCCGAGGATGAACTCCCCCACATCGTCGCCTTCGCGCAGGCCATGACAGCGCTTGCCGATGACGACGCCGAGCTCGCCTTCGTGATCGACTCTTTGCGAAAGCGTTGTGGGACGAAGGATCGGTTCGCCGGGACCGAGCACGGCCGACGGAGGCTTGAGAAAGATCAACGGCTCGGAAGGAATTGGATGGTTCAACTCCTTCGCGTGCTCGCGGTAGTTGCGGCCAATGCAGACGATCTTGGAGGGTAGAACAGGAGCAAGCAGCCGAACTGAGACGCGAGGGATTTCCGCCGACGTACCCGAGTCGAAATCGGACTCGCCAGTTGGCAGGTGGTCGAGAGTGCGGCGGATGACATCCTGAGCGGCGACCGTTTCCAGCAGTCCGTACCGAACCACATTGTCAGAGTCAGAGGTAAAACGGCAGAATCGCATAACAACTCCGTTATTGCCTGTCGGGTATAGATTCCTTGGTGTCGGCCGAGTGCGGGCTTTCGTTACCTCGCGCATCGACTGCCGAGACACTGTAAACGTAGGTCTTGCCAGGTGCCACGCTGCTATCGCGGAATGACGGCACCGTCACGATCTGTTGATTCAACTTTACGGGTTCCCCGCCCGCGAGGCTGCGGAAGACGTTGTATCCCGCCAGGTCGTTCTCCATGTTGGGTGCCCAGGATAGGTCAACAAAAGGCTTTTGTCCGACGCTCGAAAACACCGCTTGCAGTCCGGTCGGCTCGCCTGGCGGATAAATGTCGCGGGTGAATATCTCGGTAGCTTTGGAGTCGTCGCCTTCCACTGCCATGTTGATGCCCTGGGAATGGACCTGCGTCACGGACGTGATGCGGTAGTCGTATTTGATCTCCCAGCCAAACGTTTTGTCGAGGTAGAAACCCTCGTTTTCAGGCTCAACTTCGGCGAGCGCGATGTAGGCGTTCGCTCCGGCTGGACTGCGCATGATGCGATAGCGATAGGTGAGACCTGCTGGAGCGGTCGGAACGTTCGCGCCCACCCAGGAAATCAGCACGCCATCGGCTTCAACCTTCGCGGCGAGTTGGTCGGGCGGCGCAATGGTGGGAGCGATCGGAATCAGCACCTGGTTGGAGAGTCCGGCGCTGCGTTCGCGCGAATTCAGGATTTCAACGGCATAGCGAACGAAGCCCGCAGGGTTCTGCTCGCCCAACGTTGCCGGGAGTGTATCCACATATTTCATGCGCACGGCCGGAGGTTGTTCACCCTTGTGCTTCTCCTCGAGCTTGGGATTCGGAACGGAGGCTACCATCGTGCATCCGCTCATCAAGGCAGTACCGTCATGGCGGCATATCAGGCTCTGGGGGATGTTCTTGACCAGAGTGCGGTCGACGTTCTTGCGAGGCAGGGTCCAGTCCAGTTGAACTTTATTGCCCTTGCGCGACGCGGTTAGGTCGTCAACCGGCCGCGCCAGTTGCAGCGAGGGCAACTGGGGCGCGCCGGGAGTGCCACAGCCGGTCAGAAGTGCTCCGAGCACAAGGCAGGCGGCCAGGAATGAAATACGTCGAGTCATGCGAACCACCAGCCTAACAAATCGCGGTCCGCATGACACAGGCACTAGGCGTCGAGCTTCTTAGCAAGCAGTTCGTTGACCAACGCAGGATTCGCCTGCCCTTTAGATGCCTTCATGATCTGTCCAACGAAGAACCCGGCGACGGTCTTTTTTCCGGCACGGTACTGCTCCAGCTGCTTGGGATTGGCGGCGATCACCTCGTCAATCATCTTCTCGATCGCGCCCGTGTCGGTGATCTGCTGCGGCTTCTCTTTCTCGTACACCGCCGGGAAGTCTTCGTTGCGTTCGAACGCAAGATCGTAGAGTTCTTTGAGCTGCTTGCCGCTGATGGCGCCTGACTCAACCAGGTCCGCCGACAACGCAATGCCTTTCATCGAAATCGGCGACTGTTCGATTTCCAGCCCCTTGACCTTCAGGCGACCGAGCAACTCGGCCTGTACCAGGTTGGCAACGCGCTTGGGGTTCTTGGCGGCAGAGGCGGCTTCCTCAAACTGATCGGCCATGGACTGGGTGCGGGTCAGCGTGGCCGCATCGGCTTCGGTGATGCCGTAGTGTTCCACCAGGCGCTTGCGCTTGGCCTCGGGAAGCTCGGGAAGCTGCGCGGCGATCTGCTTGCGCCATGCCTCATCGACCACCAAGGGGAGCAAGTCCGGCTCGGGAAAGTAACGGTAGTCGTGGGCCTGTTCTTTCGAGCGCATGCTGTAGGTCTTGCCTTCACCGGCGTTGTAGAGCCGCGTCTCCTGCGTGATGCTGCCGCCGGATTCCAGCACCTGTTCCTGCCGCACGATCTCGTACTCCAGCGCCTGGCGGATGAAGCGGAACGAATTCACGTTCTTGATTTCCGTCTTGGTGCCGAACTTCTGCTGCCCGATGGGACGAATGCTGATGTTGGCATCACAGCGCAACGAACCTTCTTCCATGTTGCAGTCGCTCACCGCGGTGTACAGGATGATCTCCTTCAACCGCGTCAAGTACTCCCAGGCTTCGTCGGGTGAAGAGATGTCGGGCTCGCTGACGATTTCAATCAGCGGCACACCGGAACGATTGAGGTCGATCGAAGTCCACTGGCTGCTGTCGGGCAGGCCGTCGTGAAGGCTCTTGCCGGCGTCTTCTTCCATGTGGACCCGGGTGATGCCAATGCGCTTGCTGCCGGCGGCAGTCGGGATCTCGATGTAGCCGTGCTCGGCGAGCGGCTTGTCGTACTGCGAAATCTGGTAGCCCTTGGGCAGGTCGGGATAGAAGTAGTTCTTGCGGGCAAAGATGGAGCGCTCGTTGATCTGACAATTGAGCGCCATCGACGCGAGCACTGCGAACTCCACCGCCTGGCGATTAAGCACCGGTAGCGGACCGGGTAGTCCAAGACATACCGGACAGACGTTGGTATTCGGCAGATTGCCAAACTGGGTCGAGCAACCACAGAAAATCTTCGTCTTGGTCAGAAGCTGGACGTGGACTTCCAGCCCGATGACCGGTTCGTATTTGGACTGCTTCGCAACGGGAGCTTCCGGCGTGGTGGCCATATCGTTCGATTATAACGGCGCAATGCCGGAGGTCATTTCCCTGGACGCGTTTCGGTTTCTCCGCCTTCCGGGCCATAAAAGAAAACCCAAGCTACGAAGTCCTGGGAAAAGTCGACGAAGCGATGAACCTCGCCAGCCGCTACAAATAATACGTCACCGCGTTCGAAGACGACTTGTTCGTCTCCGCGAAGAAAGCGGCCGGTACCGCCGACCACAACATAGACCTCGTCACGCGGGTGCGGCTGCTGGGGGTCGGTCCGGTGGGGAGCGTAGAGTTCGACGCTGAGGGTTCCGTGTTTCAACAACTCGGCAAAACGCTCGCCGTTGGGTCCGGGCAGGCGCCCGAGACCATCGTTCACTCGGAGGTGTCCCTGCATGATTGGCCTCCTCGCCTTTCGCTGCCGTGTCAGGCGGCCGCTGCTCCTTTTGGCTTCCACACGCCGATAATGATGCCCATCAGCACCGATCCGACGAGCGGATATGCGGCCGAGATGAACATGAAGTTGCTGGAGCGCATCTCGAATGCCATCTCGGTAATCATGGCGAGAGCGGCCACAATGCCGACCATGAGCCCGGCGACGATGCCGCGGAACAGGTTGTATTTGCAGTACCCACCCATGACCCAGGAGATGACCAGGGCCATTCCCAGGCTGCAGAGAAACGAAATGAGGTAGGGCCAGAAGTTGGGATGGGCCATGTAAGCCTGCATCTCTTCCGGAGGAATGCGGGTGCCCGCCTGCCAAGCCTTCGAGAATGCCGTGAACCAGACTGCTCCAAACCCAAAATGGATGATTGCCGCCAGCACGATTGCGCCCCAATTCACTTTCATAGGCTTCCTCCTGCGTCGGCGAAACAATAGCTGGTTTGGCGGCTCGGCGCAATGAGAGTTTGGATACTAGCGACGAACGCACATGGCCAGTACCGTTTCGGGTGAATGTCCCTGCTCGCGGAGGGTTCGCAGGCTAAGTGAGTCGTGGCGCTTTGCCAGCCTAGTTCCGGTGTCGTCTCGAACCAGATCGCAGTGATAGTACGCGGGTGGCGCCAGTCCGAGGGCGCGGATTAACAACAACTGCCTCGCCGTGGACTTCAGCAGGTCTGCGCCGCGAACGACCTCCGTGATCTGCATGGCAGCATCATCGACCACCACCGCGAGTTGGTAGGCCGGAACATCATCACGCCGCCAGACAACGAAGTCGCCGAAATCCGAACCCGTGACATACGATTGCGGACCTTGACGTTGATCGTCAAAACGGATCATCTCACCGTCCGGAACCAGGAAGCGCCAATTCACCCCAACAGGAGTTTCGTAATTCGTCGCCTCCCTGATCTTGTTGCGGCAGCGCCCCGGATACATTGGCTCGTCGTCGCCATCGTTGGGAGCGGCTGCCGCAAGCGCAAGGTCTTTGCGCGAGCAAGTGCAGGGATAGATGGCACCTGTGTCGCGCAGCTTGCGCCACGCATCCAGGTAGAACTCTCGCCGCTGCCTTTGCTGATATGGCGCGAACGGTCCGCCCACGTCAGGGCCTTCCTGCCAGCGAATGCCGAACCAGAGCAGATCTTCCAACATGGCATCGGCGTACTTGGCCTGAGAGCGTTGCGGGTCGAGGTCTTCGTTACGGAAGACCAGAGTGCCGTGATGCTTGAGCGCCCGTTGATACGCAGTCCAAAAAGTGCAGGCATGGCCGAGGTGTAGCAGTCCCGTGGGCGACGGCGCAATACGTCCGCGGTAGGAAGAAACCGACGTTGGCGGGAGGATGGGCATTCAGGCGATTGTAGAGTGCGACTCAGAAGCTAGTGCAATGCCCCGATCATCTCCGGCTCGGATTCAGTTTGCGAAGTATCGGGTTGGCCATTGGTCGCGCCCTTTGACTTGCGCTCATGCGGATGCAGGTCGCGGGCGTTACGCAGCAAGAGGACTAGCGGCAACATGCAGAAGAACATGATGCCCATGATCCAGAACGCCTCAACGAACGACAACAAGGCCGCCTGCTGCTGCACTATGCCATAGATCGCGCCCATGGATTTCTTCATGGCGTCGGCGGAGTTGGAGCCGTGCATCATGAACCACGCCTGCATGCCGCGCAGCGACATCTGGGTGCCGTGATCGTAGGGGGTGACGTGAACGATAAGCTGGTTCTGGTGCACCTGACTGCGACGCGCGAGGAAGGTGGTCATGGTGGCGATGCCGAAGCTGCCGCCGATGTTACGCATCAGATTGTAGATGCTGGTGGCATTGCCCATCTTTTCTTTGGCGATGCCTGACATGCTGGTGGCCATCAACGGAATGAACAGAAACGCCAGCGCGCCGCCTTGAATTACTTGCGGCCAGAAGATGTCCCAGTAACCGGCGTTGAGGTTCAGATGCGAGAGACTGATCATGGTCCAGCCGCCGACGGCCAGGCCGGCAGCGATGAGTTTGCGTGGATCGAAGCGGTTGGTGAGTTGCCCGACGATCGGCATCATGATCAGCGATCCAATGCCGCGGGGCGAGAGCGCCAGGCCGGATTGCAGCGCAGGATATCCAAGAAGCGTTTGCAGGAAGATGGGCAGCAGCAGCAGACTGGCGTAGAGCACAAAGCCCAGCATGGTCATGAGGAACGTGCCGGTGGCGAAGGTGCGGTCCTTGAGGACGCGCAAGTCCACGATGGGATGTTCGGCCATCAACTCGCGCACCACGAGCGCGATCAGGCCGAAGACGCAGAGCGCAGCCCAGAGACGGATTTGCGGGCTGCTGAACCAGTCTTTGCGCTGTCCGGTGTCGAGGACGACTTGCAACATGCCGAAACCGAGGGCGAGGAAGCCGATGCCCCAGAGATCGACACCACCGGTCTTGTGCTTGCCGATGTAGTGCGGGTCGCGCACGAAGGCGCTGATCATCATTACCGAGATGATGCCGACGGGAAGGTTGAGGTAGAAAATCCAGCGCCAGGAATAGTTGTCGGTGATCCAACCTCCGAGAGTGGGGCCGAGAATCGGCGCGAGGATAATGCCTAGTCCGAATGCGGCCATGGCCGAGCCGTGCTGCTTGGGCGGGAATGTCTCCAGTAACACAGCTTGGGCGAGAGGTTGCAGTCCGCCTCCGGTCAGCCCCTGCAGCACGCGGAAGAAAATCAGGGCCTCTATGCTCGTAGCCATGCCGCATAGCAGCGAGGTCACGGTAAACCCCATGACGCAGGAGAGCAGGATGCGGCGGCGGCCGAAACGATTGGCGAGCCATCCTGACATGGGAAGGATGATGGCGTTGGAAACGAGGTACGAGGTCACGACCCAGGTACCCTCTTCGACGGTCGCGCCCATGTTGCCAGCGATGTGCGGGACCGCGACGTTCACCACCGTGGTGTCGAGAATTTCCATGAACGTCGCCAGCATCACGGCGAGGGTGACGATCCACGGATTGATGGCGTGCCGGGGTTCGGCAGGGTTCATGACGCGATCCAAAACGTGATTATAGAAACCCGACGCTGGGAGCGAAGTGACGCACGACACACCTTGCGGATCGGCCGGTTTTTGACGGCAAACGAGGCTTCCGACCGGCTTGTGATTGGCGTCACAGGGCGGGGTGAGGTGAAATGCTACATTGAAAGGTTATGTCCGCTCCTGATTCGCTCTTTGTACGTGCCTGTAAACGCCTTCCTGTGGAAACCACCCCGGTCTGGTTCATGCGCCAGGCGGGCCGCTACATGAAGGAATACCGCGCCGTCCGCAAGCAATATTCCCTGGTGGAAATCTGTAAGAAGCCGGAGGTCGCCGCCGAGGTGACCATCACCGCGGCGGAATACCTTGGGGTCGATGCCGCCATCATCTTTGCTGACCTGTTGCTTCCGCTGGAAGTGATGGGCATGCCGTTTCACTTCTCGCCCGGCGAAGGACCGGTGATTGAAAAACCGATTCGTAGTGCCGATGATGTCAAAGTCCTGCGTACGGACCGCGCCTCCGATCTGGCTTACGTCGCCGAGGCTGTGGGCAAGGTGGTGAAGCACTTTGGCTCGAAGCTGCCGGTCATCGGATTCTGTGGCGCTCCGTTTACGCTTGCCAGTTACATGGTGGAGGGCGGGGGATCGCGGCATTACATCGAGGTCAAAAAGCTGATGTACAACTCGCCCGCGGTCTGGGAAGAGCTGGTCAACAAGCTGGTCGAGGTGCTGGCGGACTACGCAGCCGAACAAGTCCGCTACGGCGCGGATGTCATCCAGATCTTCGATAGCTGGGTAGGCTGCCTGAGCGTGGAGGATTACCGCCGCTACGCGCTCGAACCCACGAAGCGGCTGGTTAACCGGCTGCAGGAAAAGACCGGTGTACCGATTATCTACTTCGGAACGGACAGCACCACCCTGCTGCCGTCGATGTCGGAGACTGGAGCTGAGGTGATCGGACTGGATTGGCGCGTGCCGCTCGATGAGGGCTGGCGCACGGTTGGGCACAAGCACGCGGTGCAGGGAAACCTAGATCCGGTCACGCTGTTTGCATCGTGGAATGAAGTGAAACAGCGCGCGGAAAACATCCTGCGGCTGGCGGACAAACGCCCCGGCCACATATTTAATCTTGGTCACGGCATTCTGCCGCTGACTCCGGTGGACAACGTGAAGAACCTCGCCGACTTTGTGCATGAGTTCAGTACGTCGGCCACGGCCACGAGGAAGTAATGGGCAAGACCGCAGTTCTATTGATCGCGCACGGCAGCCCCGAACGGGTCGAGGACATTCCGGAGTTCCTGCAGAACATCTCGCGCGGCCGTCCCATGGCCGAGTCGGTGGTGCGCGAAGTGCAGCATCGGTACTCGCTGATCGGCAGCTCGCCACTGACCCGGATCACTCGTCAGCAAGCCGAGAATGTGGCCCGCGAACTGGGCATGCCGGTGTATGTTGGGATGCGCAACTGGCATCCGTTCATCGCCGACACACTGAAGCAGATGGCTTCTGACAATGTGGGACAAGCCGTTGCGGTCTGCCTGGCTCCCCACAACTCCCGTACCAGCGTGGGAGCTTATAAGCAGTCGCTCTTCGGGGAGAATGTCTCGTTCCCGATCGACTTCGTGGAGGAGTGGCACGACCATCCGCCGCTGATTGAAGCCTTCGCAGAGAAGCTGCGCGCTGGTTGGACGAAGGCTTGCGAGGAGCATGGGTCGCGTTTGCCCGTGCTATTCACAGCGCACAGTGTGCCCCAGCGCACAGTAACGGAAGGCGATCCCTACGAAGCACAGACGCGCGAAACAGCTGCGCTGGTGGCGAAACAAGTTCCAGAGATCGGCGAGTGGAAATTCGCCTTCCAGAGCCAGGGAATGTCGGGCGGGGAGTGGCTGGGGCCAACCGTGGAAGACACCATCAAGATGCTGCAAAGAGAAGGCCATGATGGCGTATTTCTGCAGCCTATTGGCTTTGTGTGCGATCACGTGGAAATCCTGTTCGATATCGACATACTGTTTCGGCAGTTCGCCGCCGAGCGCGGCATAAAGCTGTACCGGGCTGAGTCGCTCAACGATTCGCCAACATTCGCCGAGGCCATCGCTGACATTGTCCGGACTCGGCTGGCCGCGACGCCGCCTTGCGAAACACCGCTGGCGACTGAGAAGATGCAATAGCCATTTATGAAGCGCATTGCGATTATTGGCGGCGGCATCTCCGGACTGAGCGCTGCGTTTTATCTCGAGAAGGCCCGCGCCGCCGGAGCGGATATCTCCTACACCTTGTTTGAGAGCAGCCAGCGGCTGGGCGGGTCGATGTACTCCGACCATGTGGACGGATGCCTGGTCGAGGCCGGCCCCGATTCCTTCCTGACCGAGAAGCCTTGGGCGCTGACGCTGTGCAAAGAGCTGGGTATCGACGATCAACTGATCGGCTCCAATGATGCGCAGCGCAAGACCTACATCGTGGTCAAGGGCAAGCTGGTCGTCATGCCCGACGGCCTGATGTTCATGGTGCCGACCAAGCTGGTTCCCACCGCGCTGTCGCCTCTGTTCTCGTGGGGAACTAAGCTGCGCATGGCAAGGGAGCTGATGCATCCGCCGCGCCCCATGGAAACGGACGAGACAGTGGGCGAGCTGGTGGAGCGGCATTTTGGAGCTGAGGTCGTTGACCGGCTGGCCGACCCGCTGTTGTCGGGAGTGTATGGCGGCGACGCCAACAAGCTGAGCGCGCGCGCCGTGCTTCCGCGCTTCGTGGAGATGGAAGAGAAGTACGGCAGCCTGAGTCGCGCCATGCTGGCGGCGCATAACAAGATGCGCGCCATGGCCAGCAAGCAGCCGCCCCGGCCGCTGTTCAGCTCGCTGAAAGACGGCATGCAACAACTGGTCGACGCCATCGTGGCGCGCCTCGAGCCCACGGCGATTCGCATGCGCACGCGGATTCGCGGCGTGTATCCCGAGGGAGACGGCTGGCGTGTGGCGATCGACATGGGCGGGAACGAAAATTTCGACGCCGTCATCGTCGCGACTCCCGCGAACGTTGCCGGGGCATTGCTCGAGGCTGTCGATAGCGAACTGGCGGACGATCTCCTTGGCATCACCTACAGCTCGTCGGTCACCGTCACCCTTGGTTATCACATGGACCAACTCAAGCACCTGCCGCCGGGCTTCGGATTCCTGGTGCCGCGTAGCGAAGGCACACGGATGTTGGCCTGTACGTTCGTGCATAACAAATTTCCGCATCGTGCCCCGGCGGACAAAGGCATCTTGCGCTGCTTCCTTGGCGGAGCACGTGACGAGGCTGTGCTGAATCTGACCGAGGACGAAATTCTGGATACGGTGCGAGCTGAACTGAAGAAGATCGTCAAGCTGGAAGCACGCCCGATGTTTGCCCGTGTGTATCGGTGGCGCGGCGCGATGGCGCAGTATGAGTCAGGCCATATCGCGAGGGTCGAGCGCATCGAAAAGCGGGTCAGAGAGATTCCCGGCCTGGCGCTGGCGGGCAATGCGTTTCACGGGATTGGCGTGCCGGACTGCATCCGCGAAGGCATGAACGCGGCGAACGCCATTGCACAAGTGGGCGTGACGGCGGCTCCGCAGACGCGATAGGGTCTGCGGCGGGAACGCGGTCCTTACATCACGACTTCTCTTGCCCGGCGTGTGATGGGGTGCTGCATCTCGTCCAGGTCGCCCTTGACCAGGTTCAGTCCATAGACGCATGACTCGAACTCGTGTGCGAGTTTTCCGAAAAGCGGGGCTAGCCGCGCATATTCGAATTGGTCGAACTTGGAGACGATGAAGTAACTCTCTTTGCCAGCCTTGATCAAATCGACGAAATTCTCCAGGCGCTGCCGCCGCAACCGGTAATGGTTGATGCTCTCGGGAAACATTCCTGACAGGAACAGCGTGTAATCGCCAATGTGCTTGCGCACTTGTCGCTCGCGGTCGAACGACGGCGCGGGCCCGTAGATGGGATCGGCTTCGAGCAGCATCTCGCCTACGTCGTCGAGCGGACGCTCATTGGCATTGCGCAGCTTGAACATTTGCTCGACTTCGCAGAACTCCGTCAGCACATTGACTACATAGTCCTGCACCTCGGAATCGCGCAGTCCGATGTCGCGGTCGAAGTGGTGGTGAATGAGTTCCGTGAACAACGCCTGCAGCGAGTGCGATTCGGGAATCATGGCCTGTGTTCGTCCCCCACTGAATTTTCGGCTTCGGCAACCGGATTCACTTGCTGATGTGATGCGTTGATAGCTCACTTTGTTTCTGAGCGCAAGTGTTAAGAGCAAAGACCGTGACGTTGTTGGTACGGGCCGCAGGCGAACCAGAGCGGTATCGCGCCCATCGTCAGGTTTGATTTCCGTGAGAGTGATGCGCAATCGATGCTGATTTACAGGCTTTGCCCGAGTGTTCGACAGTGTTGCTAGCAGACTCGTTGCTCGGTTGCCAAAATATTCGCCAACATTCCAAGCAGCCGAAATTCTCCGCCTGTGGCACAATTTTGGATTCCCTAGGAGGCACTCGTGAAACGACAAAATATCTTCGGCAACTCGCCGTATGAACCGAAGGTCGGATTCTCGCGCGCGGTGAAGATGGGACCGTTCATCTCGGTTGCAGGAACCGTCGCAACCGGAGCGGATGGAAAAATCGTCGGCGGAAATGATGTTTACGCGCAAGCGGTGCAGACCCTGAAGAACATCGAACGCGCGTTGACGCAGGCCGGAGCCAGCTTCCGCGACGTGGTGCGAACGCGCACCTACGTCACCGACATCAGCCGGTGGGAGGAAGTTGGCCGCGCCCATGGAGAAATCTTCGGCGACATTCGCCCCGCGTCAACCATGGTGGAAGTGTCGGCCCTGATCTCTCCCGAGATGCTGGTAGAGATTGAAGTGGATGCGATCATCGCATCCGAATTGACCTGAACGCGAAATTGAAAGCAGTAGAAAAGGCCGGCGCGATGCCGGCCTTCGCATACTCAGAAGATCAGGACCTACTTCTTGGGCGGTGCAATGGCGTCTTTCACAGCCTTGGCCACGCGGAACTTCACGACAGTCTTGGCGGCGATCTTGATGGCTTCGCCGGTCTGCGGATTGCGGCCCATGCGCGCCTTGCGGGCGGATTTCACCAGGCGCCCCAAACCCGGCACTACAAATACGCCATTCTTCTTGGTTTCCTTGATGGCGATTTCGGCGAACGATTCCATCAATGCTGCTACTTGCTTGTTGCTCAGTTCATGCTTTTCGGCAATGTGCCGAACCAGCTGTGTTTTGGTCATGCCTGCTGCCATTGGGTATTCCTCCTTGAATGATTGAGCCGTAAAAATGCTCAATTGGAGCGTATCTTATAACATCCGCAGACGGGAGGAAAGCGTTTCCGCTAGATTTAATGCGGGTTTTCCACAGCCCCCACCTCTGGGAGCTTGTATCCATGCACCTCTGGGAGGGTTCCTAGTTAGGCAACAATCCCAGTTTGGGCCGATCGTCCCGGGCACTGATCGGGGGTCGCGGGCCCTCGCTCAATTCGATTTCGGGCGTACCTGATACCATCTGGTTTTTATACGCAATGCACATCAGTCACGCCACAATTCTGTTTCTTGCCGGGATAGCGGCGGGAGCGATCAACTCTGTAGCCGGCGGCGGGAGCTTCGTTACTTTTCCAGCGCTGCTTTTCGTGGGCATCCCGCCGGTAAATGCGAACGCGTCGAATGCCGTCGCAGTCTGGCCGGGGCAAGCCGTCAGTATCGGGGCGTATCGCAGCCAGTTTCGCAACCTGTCCTGGTCGACGATGACGCCGCTGATCATAACCGCCATTCTGGGCGGCATTCTCGGTGGCTGGACATTGCTCAAAACGCCCCAGGCCATCTTCATGCGCCTGGTGCCGTGGCTGATCCTGGCCGCGACCATCATCTTCGCGATGAGCGGGAGCGTGACGCGTTGGGTACGCAAGCGCACCGCCAGCGGCGAGCACCATGAGTTCTCCAACGTCCGTGCGGTGTCGATCCAGATATTTATTGCGTTCTACATCGGATACTTCGGGGCAGGCGCGGGAATTCTGATCCTTGCCATGCTGGCGCTGCTGGGCATGGAAGAAATCCACACCATGAATGCGCTGAAGGCGCTGCTGACGACCGTCTCCAACGGGGTTGCACTGGTGTTGTTCGTTCTTGCCCATGCGGTGTACTGGCCAGAAACGATTGTGATGGCCGTTGGGTCGATACTCGGGGGATATTTTGGGGCTTATTTCGCTCAGAAGACCAAGCCGGGGTACGTGCGCGCCATCGTGATCGCCATCGGATTTACCTTGTCGGTTTATTATTTCGCACGGCAGATCTGGAGCTGACGCAGGTATGCCGCCACCGTACCCGGACCAACTATCGACCCGTTCGAGCGCGTAGCGACGTGACTCTTGCTGGCACGACGGGGCGGTGCCGTTAATCGAACACGGTGACCTGGAAAACCCTGCGAGAGTGGAGTGGGCCTTGGGCGGCGTCGACGGTGAGATCCCAGGGGCCGGACATGTCGAAGCTGGGAACCGTAGCTTGGTAGTCGCCATTTCCCTTGGGCCCGAACTTCACGGCGGTCTTGCCCATGTCCATCATCGTCATGGTGAGCGCGCCGGTGACCTGGGCGTTCTCCACCGGCTTGCCGTGGTGTCTGCGATGTGCACGGCAAATGTCGCGGGGCGCACTATGCGGGGACGCTCGGGCGCAACCTTCAAGTCGAGTTTCCAACCGCTATTGGATGCCTCCGATGCGTTCGCCGGACTGGGTGGGGCTTTCTTGCCGCAGCCGGGAGCTGCGAGAATCACGGCTGCAAGCGAGATGACTCCCACACTGTGGGACAGCCTGCGCAGAACGGTTCTCCCCGGCGCCGGGTTAGTGGTCATGGGTATGTTCGTGTCCAGGGCTGGAGGGAATGACGCAGCCGTGGGCCACCTCGCAGACCGCGTACTCGAACTGGATGGTGGTGTGATGAATGTGGAAGCGCGACCCCAACTCGTCGCGGATCTGGCGCAGCAGGGTTTCGCTCTCCGAGGCGCGCATGTCGGCAATGCTGACGTGGCAGGAGAATGCATGAGTGTCGCTGCCAATGCTCCACACATGCAGATCGTGGACGTCATTGACGCCCGGGATGGCGCGGATTGTGGTTTCGATGCGCTCCAGTTCCATGCCGCTGGGAGTACCCTCAAGCAGGATGTTCAGGCTCTCGCGGATGATTCCGATGGACGACCACAGGATCATCACGCCAATGCCGATGGAGAGGGCGGGATCGATCCAGCGCTGGCCGGTCAGCGCGATGGCGACGCCCCCGGCAATGACCGCTGCCGTGGACAGCGTGTCCCCGATTTCGTGCACGATGGCGCTGCGCAGATTGATGTCGCGATGACCGCGCATCAGCAGCAGCGCGATGCCGCCATTCATGATCACACCCGCGGCGGCAACCCAGATCATTAATCCCGCATGGACTTCGACGGGGTTCAGCAGGCGGTGGAAGGCTTCGTACCAGATGTAGAACGAGATCAGGACCAGCGAGGTCCCGTTGATGAACGCTGCCAGAACACCGGCGCGGTTGTAGCCGAAGGTCTTGCGGGCGTCCGGACTCTTGCCCGACAAATAAACTGCTCCCCAGGAGAGCAACAGAGCAAAGAAGTCGGACAGGTTGTGTCCGGCTTCCGAGAGCAGGGCCAGACTGTGGGCGCGTACTCCGGCCACGACCAGCAGCACGATGTAAACCAGCGTGACGACAAGCGAAATGCGCAGGACCTTGGAAGTCGCTGCATCACTGCTGGAGCTGACGTGGACGTGCATAGCTTCAGTCTAAAAGGCGGGACAGCGTCACCACAACCCGGTCACCGCAAGCCGATCCCCGAAAGTGAGGAGAATCAACACGGAACGTCGGACGGGTGCTACAATCCTGCCGTCTTCTACTATTCAAAGTTGCAATACTTTTGATTGATCCGGTGAGAGCAGGATCTCTCGCAACTCCCGCATGGAGGGTTTCATGAACGCAACGGCTGCGGTCGTTTCAGATGAAAACAAATCTCTTACCGAAATGGAGCGCGTAGTCGATACGTTCGTAGCTCCGAGCAAGACCTTTACCGACATCCGCCGTAACGCGAGTTGGTGGGTGCCTTGGCTGCTGATGTCGATCTTCGGACTGGCCATCGTGTTTGTGGTCGACAAGAAGCTCGGCATGGAAACGGCCTACGAAAACCAGCTTCGGCTCAGTCCCAAGCAGCTGGACAAGATTGACCAGCTCCCCCCTGACCAGAAGGCCACCCAGATGCGCATAGGCGCCACCGTGACCAGGTACATCGCCTACGGGTCGCCGCTGATGACGATCATCTTTGTGGGCGTGATCGCGGGGGTGCTGATGGCGACATTCAACTTTGGCTTTGGCGCCGAGGTGAAGTTCAAGCACGCGATGGCGATCAGCATGTATGCATTTCTTCCGGGAATTATTAAGGCGCTGATTGCAATGGGCGTTGTGGGAATGGGTGCGGCCGAGGGATTCACCTTTCAGAACATGGTGGCCAGCAACCTCGGAGGACTCGTGGATCCCACTTCATCGCACTTTCTTTACTCAGTCCTGACGGCGATCGACATCTTCAATATCTGGACGCTGGTCCTCACCGGCATCGGCTACTCGTGCCTGACCAAGGTCAAGCGCGGGACGTGCATGGGAGTCGTTTTTGGCTGGTGGGCGGTGGTAACCCTCATTGGGGCGGGCGTTGGGTCCCTGTTCGCCTAGACCGAATTCCGGGATACTTGGTTCGGTCCTTTTTGGGATATTCGGCCCGTACGGCGCTGGAGGCGGCGGTAAGGCTTCCCCAAACTGATATACACTTCGTTGGCTGAGTAGTATTGTGGTGCTTGCCGCTGATTTGTGGCGGATGCGGGGCATTTTCATATCTTAAAATCTGCCCCGGTTATTGGTTAGACGAGGCCCCGTCGCGTCTTACTTACGGGATTGAACCGCCGGCATATCTATAATTTCTTCATTCTCGGCGTCCCTCGAACCCGACTGTAGATGCCAGGACCGGCCCCGGGGGAGGTGTCTTTTGGACCTGGTAGTCGTACGTATTTTATTCGTTTTTATAACTGCACTCTCGAGTTACGAACTTAAACCCCTTGGATTGGAACGCTGGCCGGCGGCGGGTGTTGGCTTCCTATTCGGTCTTGCGGTGGTTCTGTTCGAGATTCGCCTGCGCAACGTGAGCCTGAAACGGCTCATCGGTGCCGTAATTGGCAGCATACTCGGCATTATCGGCGCGTATCTGTTCAGCCTGGTGATTCGCAACAGCTTGCAGCCGGGCGCGACGCAGAGCTTTCTACAGCTCTTCCTCATGCTGTTGATGGCCTACATAGGGCTGGTAGTCGGCGCCGGTAAGGGAGACTTGCTCAACCTGGCTGCCTTGGGCGGCATCTTCGGCGGAGAGAAGCAGTCCAAGAAGAGCTACAAGATCCTCGACACCAGCGTCATCATCGACGGGCGCATCGCCGATATCGCTGAAACCGGATTTCTCGACGGCGTCATCGTACTACCGCAGTTTGTGCTGCGCGAGCTGCAACTGGTGGCTGACTCGGCCGACTCGATGAAACGCAACCGTGGGCGGCGCGGGCTCGACATCCTGCAGCGCATCCAGAAAATCGCGAGCCTCACCGTCCAGATCGTGGAAGACGATTTCCCCGCGGTCCGGGAAGTCGATCTGAAGCTGATCGAGCTAGCCAAGGTTTACGAGGGCAAGATCGTCACCAACGATTTCAACCTGAACAAGGTGGCGCAGTTGCAGGGAGTTGCTGTGTTGAACATCAATGAGCTGGCCAACTCGCTGAAGCCCATCGTCTTGCCTGGCGAAATCATGAAGGTGTTCATCCTGAAGGAAGGCAAGGAGTACAACCAGGGCGTCGCCTATCTCGATGACGGAACCATGGTGGTGGTGGACAACGCGCGCAAGATGATTGGCAAGAACATCGATATCTCGGTGACGTCGGTGCTGCAAACCACCGCGGGCAAGATGATTTTTGGGAAGTTCGACGAGCGCGCGGCCATCCTGCCGCCGCGTCCTGTCGATCCACGGAATGAGTTGCGGAAGCCAGTTCCTGGTCCTGCAGCGGTTCCTGACATTCCCAAGACGGAGTAGAATTCCAGCCGGGAGTCTTGCTTATCGGCAGGGCTCCCTGTTTTTCGCCTCGCGATTTGAATAGTGTCCCGCCGGGCGTTTATAGTGCACTGCCCTCTATGAGAGTATTCGTCATCATTCCCGCAGCTGGCTTGGGCACGCGTATGTCCGCCGCCGGCGATAGAAGCAAGACCAAGCAGTTCTTCGAGCTGCACGGAACCCCCATTCTGATTCACACCCTGCGTAAGTTCGCCAACCATGGCCAGGTAGACGAGATCGTGGTCGCGCTGCGCAAAAACGAAACCGCTGGTTTTCTGAAGCAGGCTGAACAAGAGGCCTTCAAAAAGCCGGTGCGCGTGGTCGAAGGCGGGGAACACCGGCAGGATTCTGTCGCCAACGCTCTGGCCGCGCTCAACGCATCGCCCGACGACATCGTGCTGGTGCACGACGCGGTTCGTCCGTTCGTGGCCGACGAAACCATCACGGGAGTAATTGAGGCCGTGATAAAGTACGGCTCCGCGATTGCGGGAATTCCGGCGGTCGATACGGTCAAACAGGTGGACCGCACCGCCGACGGCGCGGTGGTGATAGCGACGGTACCCCGCGAGCGCATGGTGATGGCACAGACGCCGCAGGGCTTTCGCTTTGGGCTGCTGAAGGAGGCGTTCGATGAAACCAAGACGGATGGATTCCTGGGGACCGACGAAGCTTCGTTGATCGAGCGCGGAGGCGGCACGGTGCACGTCGTCATGGGATCGCCGCGCAACATGAAGATCACGACTCCCGGCGACCTGGAATTGGCTGAATTCTTCCTGGCGCAGGAAAACCGACGCAACACCAGCGCCGAAGAATAGGAAGCGTCGTGTCATTCAACACACAAGTCGTACGAGTGCCGCGGATCGGATTCGGTTGGGATTCGCACGAGTTCAAACCCGGTATCCCCCTGAAAATTGGAGGTGTACTGCTGCCGCACGAAAGCGGCTTGGCGGGCCACTCCGACGGCGACGTGCTACTGCATGCCTTGACTGACGCACTGCTCGGAGCCGTAGCGGCGGGCGATATCGGAAGCTACTTCCCGCCCGGCGATCCCCAGTGGAAGGGCGCCGACTCAGCCGTGTTTCTGCGTGAAGCCATGATGCAAATCGCCAGGAAGGGCTACATGGTGGGAAACGTCGATTGCACGCTGATTCTGGCCGCGCCGAAGATCGGCCCCCATGCCAAGGCGATCCAGCACAGTGTCGCGCAATTGCTGGGAATCGATGCCGACCAGGTGGGAATCAAGGCCAAGACCCCAGAAGGCATCGGCACCGACAACGCTGCCATCGCGCAGGCCGTGGTACTGCTGACCGAAATCATGTGGCCGTAACGGTCCGCAGGTAGTTACCGACCCTCAACCGCAACTTCGAACTTCACCGGAATCGAGCGCGGAGGATAGCAGGCGCTGCGATCGCACGCCTGGAAGCGGAGTTCCCCGGTCACCGGATAGTTCCCACTGACTGCCTTTGCCGAAGCCTTGACCACCGTGGTGATGGCGAAATCGCCGCTGTAAACGCTTAGCTTTTCGGTGGGGGCAAACGGGAACGATACTTCTTGGCCTGCTGGATACTTCAGCCCTGCCACACTCACGGGTTCGGCTGAGCTGAGTTTCAACGCGGTGGGGATCAGCACATCGGATTTGGGCTTGTTGGAGTTGATGTGGAATTCGCTGCCGATTCGAAAGTCGAGTTCAACAGTGGCGCTGCTTCCGGCTTTGACTCGCACCTTGCCCACCGGAGCCAAGGTCACGGATGGGACTTTGAATCCCGGCTCCTGCGACAAAGCAAAGCTTGCTAACAGCAAGGCGCATAACGGAAACGCCCAGGCGCGGATCATTGTGCGATTGCCGGTGCCTTGGCGTCGTGGGCTTGCGCGGATGACGTCTGGGCCTTGTTCACGTCCGCCAGGGGTGAGGCCAGCGCCTTGCGGACATTCGCCTCGATCTCGCCGCGGCCCAACAGTCCCGTTCCCTTGCCGACGATCTTGCCGTCCCGATCGATATAGAAACTCGTCGGTAAGAACTCAACGTTCCCATAGTCTTCGGAAACCTTGTCCGTGCCCAGCAGGACGGGATAATTGACACCCATCTCGTGGGCGAACTGGGCGATCTTCGCAGATTCCGAATCGTCCATGGCTATGCCCAGGATGACCAAACCGTCATTGCCATATTTCTTCTGCAGATCGACGAACCAGGGCATTTCCACTTTGCAGGGCGAGCACCAGGTGGCCCAGAAGTTCAACAGAACGGCCTTGCCGCGATAGTCGGACAGTTTGACCCTGCGTCCATCGAGCGTGGCTAGATCGAAGTTGGGAGCGCTTACTCCACGAACGTCTCCCACCATACTGGGCGCGCCGTGCCTCCGAGCGCGGGTGCGATCGAGATATTTTCCCGTCGCCAGCATGGCCAATATCGCAATCATCATGGTGGCAAACAGAATGGCGTTTCGTTTCACGGTATTCCGACCTTTACAGCGCGAACCGATTCAGAAATCCGAGATATCCCGATAACAGTCTCAAGTTGTTCATAAAAATGAGCACCCCGACCACGATCAGTAGGACTCCACTGATCACTTCGACGGTGTGCAGGTGACGGCGAAAACGGGTGTAGAAGCCAAGAAAGCGGTCCACACCTAGCGACGTCAACAAAAAGGGTACAGCCAGGCCCGCCGAATAGATTGCAAGCAGCAGAACTCCCTTAAAAACTGTTTCCTGGGCACCGGCGAAAACCAGGATGGTGGCGAGGATGGGACCAATACAGGGTGTCCATCCGAAAGCGAACGCGAAACCAACGGCAAAGGATCCCAGTGCGCTGGAACCACCTTTGACATCGTGCAGCCGCTTGTCCGCGTAGAGTGCCTTGATCTTCAGCAGTCCGGTCAGGTGCAAGCCGAACACGATCACAATAATCCCGGCAGCCTTGGCTAGCAGGTTGTGGTACTCGTTAGCGAACTGACCGATGCCGGTGGCTACCGCACCGAGCGCGATAAAGACCACGCTAAATCCAAGGATGAAAGTTAGCGAGTGCAGCATCACAGTGCCCAGCATGCGGCGATCACCCGCCTGCAGGTCTTCGACGGTAGCTCCGGAAATCAGCGAGACGTAGCCCGGTACCAAGGGGAGTACACACGGCGACAGGAATGACAGGATTCCCGCTACAAACGCTGCCAGGGGAAGAGGAAGACCATGCATAAAAGGCTATTGTAACAAGGGTGTAGGGGTAACTACACGGTTAATCCTAGATTGATTTAGTTACGCAATAGTTCAGATGCGACGCGCGGGCTCAAAGTCGCACAACGGTGGGGTGCTAACTGGCCACGGGCCGGGACTGTGCTCGAATCGGAGATCTACGGAGCCCCGACCAGGTTTCGGAGATGACGATAGAATCCCCGGGATTGTGGGGATCGTACTTCACCGAAGCCGGAAGACCCAGGCGGCAGGAATACAGGTCGATGAACTGCCGCAGATGGGTCACGTCCTGGGAAGCTTCGTAGGACACACCGGCGACATCATACGTGTAAATCAACAATATCGCCTGCCGCTGCGTTTCAGTTTCTTCCAGTTCGTGCACGTCTATGACCGTACCGTCGATAATTCGTCCACCCCGTGTGAGTTCCGTGCGGTGTTCGTACTCCATCAATTCGCTCGAACGCTTGGGCTTACGCGAAAGCAACGCATAGCCCACGATGGCGGCGGTGGCGCCTAAAGCGAGAATCGGATAGTAGCGAAGCGAACTCATGACTGGTCACGCATAGGATATCGCGGAATCTGGGTTGGACAGAGGGGATTGTGAATTGGTGGATCAGTGTTGAATCAGAGTCGGTCGTTCTGCGCTGGGTCCCTCATCCTTCCCTATCTTTTGGGAAAGGGTGGGATCAGCGCCTCCCACCGAAACAATCCCGATTCACATCCTCTTCTTTCGCTTCCGAGTCTCCTTCGCTGGCCGTTCCTCCACGATCCCAAACTGGATACGCTTCTGCATCTGGTCGATGCGGTCCACGAAAACATGAATCGGGTTACCCATCGAATATGTCTTGCGCGTCCGCTGTCCGATGATCTGCCGCGTATTTTCGTGGTACATGTAGCGGTCGTCCGCCATCGTCGTCAGCGGCACCAATCCCTCGATGAACAGGTTGTTCAGTTCCACGAACATCCCAAACTTGGTCACGCTCACGATCAGTCCCGCGAAGTCTTCTCCTACGCGGCCCTCCATGAACTTGATCTTCTTCCATTCCATCAGTTCACGCTCAGCCTCGTCGGCCCGCCGCTCCGACTGGCTCGATTCTTGCGCGATGTCGCGCAGCATGTCTTCGGGAATCGGCCCGCCGAGTGGCCCACGCTTCGTCTCGCGATCCCCTGTCTTCGTCTTTGACGCAGACGACGGCGCCTCGCGCTTCGACCACGGTGACGGAGACTCGCTATGCGTCCCTTGCGCTACGCCCACAGGAACTCCGCCGTCCTTGCGTTCTGGTGTTTCGTGCAGCACGTCCTTCAAAATGCGATGCACGATCAGGTCAGGGTAGCGACGGATCGGCGAAGTGAAATGCGTGTACGCCGGAGCCGCCAGCGCGAAGTGTCCTTCGTTTTCCTCCGAGTAGCGCGCCTGTTTCAGCGAACGCAGCATCAGGTACGACAAGATGCGCTCTTCCGGCTTGCCCGCGATCTTCTGCGTCAGCTTCTGATACATGCGAGGCGTGATGTGGACTTCTTCCGGTACCTCAATGGTCCTCGCCGGCTGCCCCGGGTTCGCGCCCCGTCGTTGGCCGCTAACCTGGGTTCTGTAACGGTCGCGCCGATCTCCCGTCAATTGCACGCGCTTCACCGGCAACGCTCCCACGCCCAGCGAATATCCAAACGTCGCCGCGATTGTCTCGAAGTCATACACCCGCTTTGGATCAGGCTTTTCGTGGATGCGATACAGCGAAGCGATCTGCCGCTTCTCCAGGTAGCTGGCAACGCATTCGTTGGCCGACAGCATGAACTCCTCAATCAGCCGGTGCGCGATGTTTCGTTCCGAACGCGTCACGCCCTTCATCAATCCATTTTCATCAAACTCAATCACCGGCTCCGGTAAATCGAAATCAATCGATCCCCGCCGCACCCGCTTGCGGTTCAGGATCAGCGCCAACTCGCGCATCAACTCGAACACGTCAACGTACTTGTGGTAATGCTGCCGCAAACCCTGATCGCCCTCGAGGATCAGGTTCACGTTGGTGTACGTCATGCGCTCCGCCGACCGGATGATGCCCTCGTTCAACGTGTAGCCCACGATTTCGCCCTGCGCATCGATTTCCATCACGCACGACAACACCAGCCGATCAACTTGCGGACGCAAACTGCACAAGTCGGTAGACAGCTCCATCGGCAGCATGGGAATAGCGCGGTCGGGGAAATACACTGACGTCCCACGCAGCCGCGCTTCCAGATCGATGGGTGAACCTTCGCGAACGTAATATGCCACGTCGGCGATGTGGACCTGCAATTGGAAATTGCCGTTGGACAAACGACACACCGTCACTGCATCGTCGAAGTCCCGCGCCGTCTCGCCGTCGATCGTGACAATCGGCAGCGCCCGATAGTCGCGACGGTGTCCGAGTTCGCTGGACGCGATTGTCCGTTCAAACTGTTCCGCCTCCTGCAACACCTCAACCGGAAAGTGATGCGGCAGGTGATGTTTTCGGATGACAATCTCCACATCCACACCGAAGTCGTCTTCGTAGCCGAGAATCTCGACCACGCGCCCCTTGGGGTTGTCCGCAGGCGATGGCCACGACGTGATCTCGACATCAACCACCACGCCGTCGAGGTCGTCCCACTCGCGGCGATGAGCTTCCTTGCCGTACACGCGATCGCGATCATGCTTGTCAGTCCCCTCCACCGGGTGCCCCGTTCTATCGCCCTCTTCTGGCGATAGGGCGGGGTCTTGGTGCCCCAGGTTCGCGCCCCGCTTTTTGGCGCTGACCTGTGTGGGAGTGTGCTTTCCATTGTCAGTGTCCTCGCCCGACGGCCACTCCATTCCCCGCGGAATGATGATCTCCTTCGTGACTTTCTCGTCGATCGGCGTCACGAAATTGTGCCGCGTACCGTAATGGAATGTGCCGACCACTGTCGGATTTGCGCGGGTCAACACCCGCAGTATCTTTCCCTCTACCCGGCCATCGTCCTTGCGACGCCCCAACTCCACCAGCACTTGGTCACCATGCATGGCTGAGCCAATCGATTGTGGGCTGATGTAGATATCCCCGGTGAAGGAGCTGCGTTGGCCGGCATTCGGAATCACGAAGCCATACCCGTCGCGATGCATGTTCAGGCAACCGGCAATGAGGTTCAGGTGCGCGCTCGCATGTTCCGCCAGCGTGTAGCGATCGCGGCCGGTTTCGACCAGGCGTCCACTGTCAACCAACGCCTGCAAGCGCTCCGCCAGTTGCTGGCGCTCGCCGCCCCGCAGGCTCATCTCGCGAATCAGTTGTTTGTATCCGGCGGAGCGATGGGGCTGGCGTTCGATGTGGCTCAGAATGGCCTGGTCGGTGATCATCTCGCTCCGTTCACGGGATGCTGAACATTGCAGTTGGGTGGAAGATCTGGCCTTTAGGCCAGCGTCCTAAGTTCTGTTCTTGAGATCCTCGCGGACTTTAGTCCGCGAGGCCACTCTTTAGTTACTCATCCGCCCTTCAGTGTGGGAAAACCGCTCCACTCGCGTGTCGCCGACTCCTCACGCGCGGATTCTGCCTCGCAGGAATCTACTCCCTCACTAATCCACCATAAAATTCCACAGCGTCACTTTGCCTTCGACCTCAACTCGCTGTATGTTAGCAATAATCACTCACTCGAGCGGTTGACAGTCCAAAGCGCACCGCGAGTTGAGCCCAGAAACACCGCATTTTTTCAGTAGTGTCTGAAGAAGAGCTCTGGAGTTGCGGTTTGACCGAACACATGCGCCTCCAAGCACCTACACGCTTCAGAAAGGAATTTTGAACCCATGTGGAAACCGACCAATCCTCCGAACGCAACCCCAACTCCCAACCCTGAGCCGCAGCGCAGCTATACTCCTCCGGCTCCGGAACCACCCCTCGTATCGCGCCCAGCTGCCAGCTCGGTCGCGACGCCGCAAGAGCAGGCCACACTAGGCAAGTCGCTGGTCATCAAAGGCGAAGTGACCGGCTCCGAATCGCTTTACATTGACGGCCGGGTGGAAGGCTCCATCAACCTGCCGGGCAATCGGGTCACGGTGGGCCGCAATGGCGTGGTCTCAGCTAACATTTCCGCGCGCGAAATTGTCATTCTCGGGAAAGTCCGCGGCAACATGACGGCCAGCGACCGCTTCGACATCCGCAGCGAAGGTTCGCTCAACGGAGACGTCGTCGCCCAGCGCGTCAGCATCGAGGAAGGCGCCTTCTTTAAGGGCGGGATCGACATCCGCAAGCCCGGCCAGAAGGTCAATGGCGAAGAAGCCAAGGAGGCGACTCCGGCGCAACCCAGCCTGACGCCTACCGCCGTCCGCGCCTGACAAGCATGGTTTTGAAGGGCCGCAGCTTTGGTTGCGCCCGATAAGTCCTATGCTTTTGTCATCCCTCGGGAGCATTGGCTCCCGGGGGATCTGCTTTTCGCAGCCTCTGAAGATCACGGGGCTTTACGGCTGCGCTCCTCCCTCGGTCCGCTCCACCACCGCCGGCGGCTCCACAACCTGCACCGGCTGTTTCCTTCGCAACTCTTTCCACAAACGCGATCGCGTCAACCAGAGCCCGATGACGATCGCCACCAGCCACGTTAACCCAATCACCGCCAGCGACCGCACATCCGTTTTCCAGTTGCCGTGCACTACCACGCGGCGCGCAACTCCGTAACACAACGCACCCGCAAAGACCGCGGTCGCCAGTGCCTTCATCAACTCGATCCACGGAAGTCCGCCCAGCCCGACCAGCTTCTTGCGGTTCAGCAACCAGGCCAATACGACGGTGTGCAGCAGAATCCCCACATCAGACGCCATCGCGAGTCCAGTCACATCGAAATGGCGAAACATTGCCGCGTACACCGGCAGCGACGCGATCACAATCAACGAGCTCGCCACCATTGGGGTCAGCGTGTCACCCGCGGCATAGAAGGCGCGCGAGTAGAGTGCCTGGGCCGACCACAACGCCAGCGAGAGCGAAAACCACGCAAAATAAACTGAGGTCGAGAGCGAGTCGGTGAATGTGAAATGTCCCCGCCGAAAGGCCAGATCGATCAGCGGCAGCGCTGCCGGAACCATCAGCGCAGTTGCCAGCAACGCCGCCGCCGTGATGCGGTACACCGACTGGTTCACAGTATTCGCGAATTCCTTACGCTTGCCTTCGCCGAACAAGCGCGCGAAAAACGGCATCGACGCCTGTCCCGCAGCCTGTCCCAGGATCGATATCGGCAGCGCAAACAGCCTCTTGGCGTAGTTCAGCCGGGTGATCTCACCTGATCCGCCTGACGCAAAGTAGCGCAGGATCCAATCATCCGCCGAAACCAATGACACGCCGAGCATCAAGGGAATCGACAGCTTCACCCATTCGCGGAATTGCGGGTTCTTCCAATCGAAACTCCACTCGTAGCGCAGGCCCGCCTTGGCTGCACCGAAGGCGTTGATCAGGAACGGTCCCACGAACGATCCCACCAGTGCTCCATACGCCAGCGCAGCAATCCCGTATTTGTGTGCGCCGAGCAGTCCGCCCAGAATGATGAACGAGCCATAGAACACGGGGCTCAACGCTGGATACAGAAACATTCTGCGCGAGTACAACACCGCCGAGACGATGCCTCCGGCATAGAAAAAAATCTGGCCTGGCAGCAGAATGCGTGTCAGGTAAACGCACAGCTCAAGTTGCTCAGCCGTGAAGTGCGGGAAGATCAGCCGCTCTAGTTGCGGCGTGAAAATCTCGACCAGGATGGTTCCCATCAGCGTGACCACCGTCATGATCGTGATGGTAGAGTTGAATGCCTGCTGTGCCTGCCTCTCCTCCCCCTTCGCCGTGTGCCGGGCGTATATCGAGATGAAGGTGATCGACGCGGTCCCGCCCGCAAGGATGTAGAACAGGAAATCCGGAATGGTAAACGCCGCCACGTAGGCGTCAGTCTTCGCACCCGCACCGAAGGCCCACGCCACATACATCTCACGCAGGTAACCGATCACGCGCGCCAGCATGACGGAAGTCATCAGCAGCAGCGTCGCCGAAAACGCGCTGTGCTGGTGCGATGGACGCAGGTTTCGCAACAGCTGCCTCGTCACACTGAGACGAACTCCGCCTGCGCCTGATGTGGAGGAAGGCTGCATGAAATTGCGATTCTACACGCAACAACGAGGCTCCTCGACGCGTGCAATGGATCAGATGAGTTGCAGGAGCGCAGTTAGAGCCGCGCCTCTCCTGCTCCTGCATTTTTGTCATTCCTTCTATAACAACGACGTCGTTGTCAAGGGCATACTTCGGCGTCGCCGCCGTGGGTTTTTTCCGTGCGCCATTTCGCTCTATTGGAAATCGTCCTCTTTGCATAAAGACTCGAGGTGGTCGAGGGCGACAACGCGCCTTCGGAAGTGGAAGCCCACATCTCGCCCGACAACCTGATCGACGTCAAAGCACGTAATGTGAAAAAGCTGCGCTTGCTGCTGCGTCCCGAACTCTTCCACTCTGCTGCTCCGACTCGCGTCCGGCTCAACGGCAAAGACCAGCCACCGCTCGAGCTCAAGCGCGATTGCCAACTCTTTCTGCGGAGCGCCGATGCCTACGCGACCCCTTTCTCGCCTACACCGACGAAGTTGTCCTCGACGTCCCCGCTACGCCATAAAAAAGCCCGCCACCCCATTGGGGCAGCGGGCCGATTTCTTGATATGTGGTTCGATTACTCGCTAGCGACAACTCCCTCAGGCTCTGCAGCCGGAATCTCGTTGTGGGGAATGATCGTCAGCAGGTCGGTTTGCACCTTGTCCCACTGCTGAATCAGGAATCCCTTCGCTTCAAACACATTGCGAATTGCCATGCTGTCCCATCCCGCCACGTCTTCGAGTATCGGGATCAGGATCGCCAGCGCGTTCTCGCTGAGGATCGACCGCTTCGCAATCGGTGCCAGGTATCTATTCTCCGACACCGCGATGGTGTATCCATCGCGCCGGTTCACGTGCAGCATGACGTGAATGTCAGAGCTGCCGTCGCCGACGTACACCAGGCGGTCCGGTCCGACCTTCATTTCTTCCAGCAAGGTATCGACGGCGGCCACCTTGCCGTATCCGGCTGTCACGTGCAGGATGCGCTGGATCTCGCCCTTGGCGTTGAACTCAAACTCCGTACCGTAAATGTGGTCGGGCGGAATAATGCCCTCCAGCGCCGACCGAATGATCTCCACCGGCCCGGCCGAAATCACGTAGAAGTCGAAATGAAAACCCTCCACTTCGTTCGACAGGAATTCATACAGCGCCTTGATGTTCGGTTTGAGTCGTACCCTCTTGCCGGCTTCGTACAGATGCTCGCGGCGTACTTTTTTGAATTCCGGATCGTGCAGCAGCAGATAGGCCAGCTCGCCTCCCTGTTGCACCAGGTTCAGCTTCGCCATTCCCGCGATCTTTCGCTCGAACTCGCTCGTCGGAATTCCCAGCAACTCGCCGAGAACAAACCCAGAATCATTAAAACTCAGTGTCTGGTCAAAATCGCTGGCCAGGATGAAACGTTTCTTGTGCGGCGGAAATTCTGCCATTTCGGGGCCCCACTTTTCTTTCTGAGGCATAAAAGGCCTCCTTTTAGTATCGGTTTAGGTTATGAAGACGTGAAACGATTATGTCTCTATTGGATGGTTTGCAGGGTTGAAAGATGATGAATTCAGATAGATTCTTTGGATACTGACGATCGAATCTATTTATCGAGCAAACTACCTATTTGCAATGTTTTATATTGTTATCCGCGTGACACAAAAGCGAAGACAATACGAACAAACCGTACTTCTCAACGGATCATTCTCAACACCCGCGCCGATATCAATAGGGATGCGTCCCGCTTCTCAAATTCGCCACTCCTTCTGGTATCCTGCCCATGCGCCCCTCCGCACCACAAATCAGGTCTCTGTCACCATGAAAATCCTCTCGCTGAGTACCGACCAGGAGCTTTCGCAGCTTCGCAAGACCGTCCTTGAAGCCGCCGGACACGAAGTCATCGCTCTGACCTCCGACAAGGAAGCCGTCAAGGCTGCATCCGCGCCCGAACACTTCGACGTCGTGCTTGTCTGCCATCGCTTCCCGTCAGCCACGGCGCGCCAAATCGTTCGCCTGCTTCGCCAGAGCCATCCTGACACCCGCATCATCTACATCGTCCACGTCTATGGCGAATGGCCGGAAGTTGAGGCCGACCGCTATATCGTCGGCGCCGACGGCCCTGACGCAATGATTCGCGTTCTGGAAGAAGTACAGGTCTAGCAGCTGGTCTCATAAATGCGCTTTGAAAGGGCACGGCTTCAGCCGTGCCGCTCCGGGCATCGTAAACATAGGGCTTTAGCCCCTGAGGGAATTCGAATTCCCTCGCTCAGACTATTTATGAGACGGCTTGTAGCAGCGCTGCTATTCGTCGCGGGTACTCCAACTCCGATTCCGGTCGAAGCTTCCGCCTGCTTCTCTTAGATACAATCAATGGTGGATTGTTTTATTCTCTGCGAAAGAGCTGACCCGTCATGACCCATGCCTGGCACGATATCTCTCCCGGCGAAGAGTTGCCGCAGGAGTTCTTAGCAGTAGTCGAAATTCCGTTCGGCTCGAGCGTGAAGTACGAACTCGACAAAAAGAGCGGGCTAATCAAGCTGGATCGTGTGCTGTATTCTGCGGTTTACTATCCGGCCAACTACGGTTTCATCCCTCAAACTCTCGCCGAGGATGACGACCCGCTCGATGTGCTGGTTCTGTGCCAGGAAGCCGTGGTGCCACTGACGCTCATTCACGCTCGCGCCATCGGACTGATGACCATGATCGATGGCGGCAAGAAAGACCACAAGATCATTGCTGTCGCCACCCAGGACCCGGAATTCAACTCGTATCGCGAGGCCAGCGAGATGCCCGAGCACCGCCTCACTATGTTGCGGCGTTTCTTCCTCGACTACAAACAGCTCGAGGGCAAGGCGGTTGAGGTTGACGAGATTTCGCCCGCGCAACACACCTATCCCATCATCGAGGACGCGCTCGCCCGCTACAGTCAACAACGCCGCAAGGGCTTCGGGACGACTCACTAAGACCGCTCGAGTTCGCTCCGTCAGCCCTTGATGTTTGTCATCCCTCGGCGGCTTTAGCCGCCGGGAGATCTGCTCTTGATTTTCTCTCTCAACCGTTAGAAAACCCGCTCTACTCCGCCACCACCGTACCCGCCAGCTTGTCTTTGTAAACCACTCCGCCCTTCATGACGAAGCCAACATTCTGCAGTACAGACACATCCTGCAACGAATCGCCCGACACCGCGATGATGTCGGCATACTTCCCAACTTCGATGGTGCCCACATCCTTGGAGCGCCCAATCAAGTCGGCGGAATTCTGCGTGGCCGTGCGGATCGCCTGCGGTGGCGTCATCCCAAACTTCACCATGGTCACGAATTGTTTCGCATTGTCGCCGTGCGGATACACCCCTGCATCCGTGCCGAACCCCATCTTGACCCCTGCTTGCACAGCTTTCTGGAACGTCTCGCGCTGTATCCGCCCGACCATCTTTTCCTTGTCGATGTTCTCCTGCGGCAGTCCGAACTCGATGGCCTTACCCAGCAGGTAATCGTCGTTGTAGATGTCCATGTCAAAGTACGTTCCATGTTGCTTGGCCAGTTGAATATCTTCGTCATCGGCCAGGCTGGCATGCTCGATGGAATCGATGCCCGCAAGAATCGCGTTCTTGATGCCTTGCGCGCCATGCGCATGCGCAGCGATCTTGCGTCCCGCCATGTGCGCTTCATCGGCGGCAACCTTGAGTTCTTCCAACGTGAACTGCGGGGCGCCCGGACTATCTCCCTTTGATAACACTCCGCCGGTAGCCAGAATCTTGATCACGTCCACCCCGTACTTCACTTGGGCGCGCACCACGTGCCGGACCTGGTCGGTGCCGTCGGCGATCTGATAATCGCGTTCCGCCGGAAACAGGCTCACGCTGGTTTCCGGAGAGTAGTTGTTCAGGTCGCCATGACCCCCGGTGATCGAAATTCCCGGGCCGCTGGCTACTACCCTCGGGCCGACAATGTATCCCTCGTTGATGTTGTTGCGCAAATCGACGGCCATGAATGGCCCCGATCCGACATCACGCACCGTCGTGAAGCCCGCCATCAGCGTGGTGCGCGCGTTCTTCTCCGCCGCGAACGCGTGCGTGTAAGGCGTTTCCTTGAACCTGTTGATGGGATCGTAGCGGTCCGCGCGCGCTCCAAGATGGGTGTGGCAGTCGATCAACCCAGGCAGCACCGTGGACTTCGACAGGTCGATCACCTTCGCGCCCGCAGGGATTTTCGCGCTAGCTGCGGACTCCACCGACTTGATCCGTTCGCCTTCCACCACGATCACCACGTTCTCGCGCACAGTGTCGCTGGTCGAATCGAACAGCCTGCCGGCGCGAATGTAGGTGATCGCTGGCGCTGGCTTGCTGGCAGAACGCTGCGATGCAACTTGTGTGGTCTCCTGCTTCTTGGCAGGCTCAGTGTTCTGTTGTGCCGCGCAAAAAACTGACGCGGCCAACACGGTCGTCAAAACAAACGTGAGCTTCAAGTGTGTGACTCCCACTTCGGTTAGGTTTGTAACTAATGTAGCAAGAGTACTGGACCGGTCTCGCGACTCAGTGTTGGCAGACTCGGCTTTCAGTTGCCCTATTCTTCTGCCCCGGAATCATCCGCATCTTCCGGGCAATTCGCCGTTGCCTTGTCTTCTGCTCCGGAATTATCCGTTCCGATCCGTGTAATCCGTGGCTGCCTTTTGATTTTCTACATCGACCTGATCCGGTCTAACTTGCCGGCTTCCATTTATTCAGGAACGCGACCAGGTCATCCGGCCCCAGCGCCCTCGCCTTCTCAAACTCGCCGCCCTTCTGGCTATAGAGCAACTTGCCGTTACCATCGAGCACCGCAACCGCCGGAATTCCACGCGCCATGGGAACCTGATATTGCTTCATAATGTCCTGGTTCTTGTCGCCCTCACCCACATCGACATGGACGACTTCGTAGTTGGGCGTCAGCACAGCCGACACATCCGGACGCCGGAACGCCAGGTCGAGCACGTGGCAGTCATAGCACCAATTGGCCCCGAAGACGATCAGCACGCGCTTATGTTGTTGTGCCGCCAGTTTCAGCGCGTACGCAATTTCCTCATGCGCATTCAGTCCCGGAACGTAGATTTCCTTGTCGGTCGACATGGGCTGCAGCAACCGAGTCGTGTCGCCTCGCCTGGTGGCCACAATCCGCCACTGCTCACCCTGCTTCTGCCAAAGTTGGCCGCTCAAGACGTAAACCGTTTGCCTCTTGTTCTGCGTCGGAGACGAAATCTCTGCCTGGAATACAACCTGCTGAAAGCCCGTCTCCGTAGGCACCGACTGCGCGATGTCGAGTTTCACGCTGCGCGCTTTCAGTCCGGTCCAGAATGCGATATCCGCTTGTGCGTTGGTCTCGCCCGACGTGAGAATGACTCGCGCCGCGGGGTTTGAGCTGTAGAATGCGCCCAACTTTGCGGCATCCCCTGCCAGCACCGCTGCCTTCCATTGGTCCAGCGGAGCAAACGCCGTCGCCAGCGGGGCCTTCTTCGCCGCCGGTTGCCCACTCGCCCCCAGCGCGCTTCCGAAGATTACGCAGGCCATCGCTGTGGCGATCAGATTACGATGCATGACTAACATTCCTTCAGTGAGTTCTCCCGGTGGAAGCACTGGCCTTCAGGCCAGCGTCAATGCCGTCGTAACTATGCGGGCTTTAGCCCCGGCTGGCCGTCGCAAACCACTGACCACGCGCTAGTGCCCGCCATGATACGGATGGCCTTTCATAATCGTGAACCCGCGATACAACTGCTCCAACAAGACCACCCGCGCCAGTTCGTGCGGCAGCGTGATCTTCCCAAATGACAAGATATGTTTGGCCTTGGTTCGCGTCGCATCGCTCCATCCATCGGCCGGACCTATCGCGAACCACAAGTCTTGCGTGTCGTGCGAAAGGTGGTAGTCGAGAAAATTCGCGATTTCTTCCGAAGCTAACTGCTTGCCGCGCGCGTCCAGTAGCACCAGTACAGGCGGAGTACGACCGGAACTCTTCTCCACCTGCTTCAGCAACGTGGTCTCCGACGCCAGTTCCAGCGCGTCGCATGCCGCGTAGTGCGATAGACGCTTCAAGTATTCCGCCGTGAGCGATTGGATCGCCGGGCTGCGCGTCTTGCCGATCCAGGCGATACGAAGTTTCACCGGCTTACGAACCCTTCTTCGTCCGCTTTACCACGGTTCGCTTCACCGCAGTCGTCTTCCTCGCGCCGGGTGCCCCACCCTTTCCCTTCTTGTGGGAAAAAGCTTGCCCTGAGCTTGTCGAAGGGGTGGGACGCTTCTTCGTCGCCGTCTTCTTCACAACCACGCGCTTAGCCGCCACCACCGCTTTCTTGGGCGCCGGTTTCTCCAGGTCGGAAAGCTGGAGACGCGTCGCGGTCTTCCATAATCTCTCCAGGTCGTAAAACTTGCGCACACTCTCGGAGAAGATGTGCACTACAAAGTCCACATAATCCAGTAGCAACCACTCCGCCTGGTTCCGGCCTTCCACGTGCGAAGGTTCGTACCCCAACTTGCTGAGCTTCATATCGACTTCATCGCCGATGGCCTGCACCTGCCGCGGGTTCGCCGCCGAACAAATCACAAAGTAGTCGGTGAATCCGCTGGCCTGCGCATCCAGCCGCAGGATGCTGATGTCTTCCGCCTTCTTCTCGATGCAGGCCCTTACCGCGATGGCCACTTGGGCCCTGATTTCATCTTGTTTCATGCGTTTCGCTCGATCTCCTAAACTTGCAAATATCCTGGGTACCCCATGCTTTCCCGTCTTTTGGGAAAGGATGGGAACAATATTCTTCATCACTGTCATCCTGAGCGGAGTGAGCCCGGCGAACGCAGTCGAAGAGCCTGCCCTGAGCGAGCGCAGCGAGTCGAACGGGACCCCTTTAGCCGCCAGAATGTTCGCATCAGTTTGACGTCCCTCGCGGACTTCAGTCCGCGGGGGATTTGCTCTTCTTAGTTTCCAAGCAGGCTCTTCAGCCGACGGCACTGTACCTATCCCTGCCTAATCACTCTAGCTCTTGCTGCGATACAAATGCTCTTTGTAAATGTATTCCGCGACGGAATCAGGCACGAGCTTCTTTAACCCTCTGCCTCGCTTAGTCACCGCGCGTATCTGCGTAGCCGAAACATCCTCATGCGTCTCCGGCAACAAATGCAAACGGACGCCCGCAAATTCCAACAGCCGGGTGCCCCGTTCTACCGCCCTCTTTTGGCGGTAGGGCGGGGTCTCCTGACTCAGCACCGCGTCATTATCTTTGGGACGCAATCCAACTGGCAGCGAGTTGACGATGTCCGTCAGCGAATACCCTGGACGCGCCGCCACGATGAAGTCGCACTCGCGCAGCAATTCCTCTGCCTTGTACCACGTCCCGATTTCGCGAAAGGCGTCGATCCCGATCAGGAAGTAAAGGCGGTCGCTCTTACGCAACCCAGCCTTCACTCGCCGTATGGTATCGATCGAGTAACTTGGTCGCCGCTCCACGTGCGCTTCCGGGTCGGGTGCTTCGAGCAGGGATGGCAGAAAATCCGGTTCTCCCACCAGCGCCAGCGCCACCATCGAGTAGCGATGAAAGTACGAGGTGACCGGCGCCTTCTGTTTGTGCGGCGGAATGTCAGCCGGAACAAACCAGACTTTCTTCAGCCTGAACCGCTCAGCAGCCGCGCGGGCCACATTCAAGTGTCCGCGATGGATGGGATCGAAGGTGCCGCCAAACAGTGCGATATTCATTCAGTTCGTAGCTACAGTTTGCGGGTTCAGCGCATCCCCCGCAAGTGCGGATTCAAACACCGGCTGGTGATGCAAGCCCAGCTTTCAACTCGAACCCTTGTGCAATATCCATCTTGCAACAGCCCACAGCAATGCAGAAATAAAGAGAAGCCCACCAAATGCAGCCAAATAGTACGCACCAGCGGGGATGGTGTGCTCTACTATCCAGCCGGGCGGATCGGCACGATGAACTAGTTTCGACCAGGTCGCAACCCAGGCTATTGACCCGGCGTAGCAAGCTATGCCTAATATTCCAACTCGAAAGGGAGAAACACGTTTGTGCAGAGTCGCGAAGCGTCGATCCTTTTGTACTCTAGTAGTCTCGCCTACCCTCATTCGCAGCTCTCGATCTACCGCCTACACATCGTCCGACAATTCGACCCGCACAACAGGAGCCTTCACTTCCCGCACCGCTTCCACCCGCTTCGCCATCGCCCACTTCAGGTCTTCAACCCCTTCGCCGGTCACCGCCGAAATCGCAAATAGCTCCAGCTTCTTCCGCTTGCAATATCGCTTGAGCTTGGCCAGCTTATCTTTATTCACCGCATCGATCTTCGACGCCACCACGATGGTCGGCTTCGTATCCAGCCCCGCCCCAAAGTTCGCCAGCTCTTTCGTAATCAGTTCGTAGTCTTTCGCCGGATCGGGTCTTCCGCTCGCATCCGACACATCCACCAGGTGCACCAGCAGTCGCGTCCGTTCGATGTGCCGCAGAAACTGCGTACCCAACCCCGCACCTTGGCTGGCGCCTTCAATCAGCCCGGGGATGTCGGCCACCACGAAGCTGAACTCTTCCGGAGCCTCTCCCACCACCACGACTCCGAGGTTCGGTTGCAGCGTGGTAAACGGATAATCCGCAATCTTGGGACGCGCCGCCGAAATGCGCGAGATCAGCGTGCTCTTGCCGGCGTTGGGATACCCCACCAGCCCGACATCCGCCAGCAGCTTCAACTCCAACCGCAGCGTGCGCTCTTCTCCCGGAAATCCCAACTCATGCTCGCGTGGAGCCTGGTGCGTCGACGTCGCAAACCGCGCGTTGCCGCGTCCACCGCGCCCGCCATGCGCAATCACGATCCGTTCATCCGGCCCCGAGAAGTCGTGAACGATCTCGCCCGTCATCTCGTCATACACGATCGTCCCGACCGGAACCTTCAGCACCACATCGACACCTTGGCGCCCAGTGCAGTCCGATCCTTCGCCATGACGCCCGCGCTCCGCCTTGTATTCCGGATTGAAGCGGAAGTGCACCAGCGTGTTGTGACGCTCGCTGGACTCCATGATCACGTCGCCGCCGTGACCGCCATCGCCGCCCGAAGGTCCGCCGCGCGGGACGAACTTCTCCCGCCGAAACGCCATGCAGCCGTTCCCGCCGTCGCCGGCCTTCACCCGAATTTTCGCTTCATCAACGAACATGGATTCTTGGGTAGTGCGGCGCTTCAGCGCCGCGTCACCGCAGCCTGTTAACTTACGGAGTCGGTTTTAACCGACGACACTGTTGCGCCAGCCCGAGCCTCATACTTGCGCACCAACAACAAAGGCCCCGCATCCACGAGGCCTTGAATTCTTCGTTTCAGCCAACTAGAACCGGACTTCGCGAAAATCTCGCGCCACCAGTTACTAATTACCAGCTAACAACTACTCGCCCTGCGGAACCACCGACACGAACTTGCCCAGCTGGCCGCGGTCCTTGAACAGGATCGTGCCCGTCACCTTGGCAAACAGCGTGTCATCTTTGCCGCGCCCTACATTGAGGCCGGCCTTCAAGGGTGTTCCGCGCTGCCGCACGATGATGGTGCCGCCCGACACGAGCTGGCCGCCGAACGCCTTGATGCCAAGCCGCTGCGCATTCGAATCGCGGCCGTTTCTCGAACTGCCTAAACCTTTTTTATGTGCCATATCTAGTTTCCGCCGTTATGAATCTGAACTTCGCCGGCCTCAACGTCACCGGTTTGAATCTAAATTCTGCCGCTTTGAAGGGACACAGCCTCAGCCGGGCCTCAAATTCTCTCGTCTTGAAGGGGCACGCCTTGAGGCGTGCCGTTACAGCCACTCTTTATAATTTCCCAAGCGGACTTTAGTCCGCGAGGGGAGCCTCGCCGTCCGACCCAAACCCGCGAATCGACCGGAACATTTCCCGCGCCGCCGACCACGCGTGCAGCACCACCGCATCGAAGCGCTTCACCGCCGCCAACGCCACCACCAGCACCTGACAGAGCAGCATTACGCCTTGAGCGCCTGTCCGTCCACGCTGATGCCGGTAATCTTCACCGCGGTATACGACTGGCGATGTCCCTGCAGCTTCTTATACTGCTTCTTGCGCTTCAGGTGGAACACCAGAATCTTGTCGCCGCGGCCCTGTTCGACCACTTGGCCCGACACAAACGCCGCCGCAGGCTTGGCAATCTCGCCCTCAGACGCGCTCACCGCCAGCACATCGTCAAACTGCACGTTTTCGCCGCTCGACTGCGGCAGCTTCTCGATCTCGATTACGTCTCCGGGTGCGACGCGATACTGCTTTCCCCCGGCGCGGATCACCGCGTACATGGCAATCTCCTGAACTTCATTCCGTAGCGTTGCCTTGAAGGGGCATGGCTT